>JADHWA010000018.1 GCA_016783715.1 Candidatus Omnitrophota bacterium | reverse complement strand
GGGAAGATGGCAGCGGTAATCGGCCTGGATAGAGAGACTTTAAAGGATATCTGCCTGGCAAGCCGAAATTGCTCGATCGCGAACTTCAACTCTCCAGTTCAATTAGTCATCTCAGGTGAGCCGGAGGCGGTGGATAGGGCCAAGGTAAAGTCCCAGGAGGCCGGCGCAAAAAGGATTATTGATTTGGAGGTAAGCGGGGCCTTTCATTCGAAGCTGATGTGGGAAGCGGCGATGGAGTTTAAGGGCTTTTTAGAAGAGGCAGTGGAATTCAATCAGCCGCAGATTCCTTTAGTCAGTAACGTCGATGCTAGGCCGGCAAGTAAAATTACCGCAATAAAGGAGAACTTAGTTAAGCAGATTTACAGCCCGGTAATGTGGGAGGATTCGATGGTCTACATCTTATCGCAGGGAGTGGATAAGTTTATTGAATTCGGCCCGGGGAAGGTCTTAGCAGGGCTGATGAGGAAGATCAAGCCGGAAGCCCAAGTTCTGAGCATAGAGAAAATCGGGGATTTAGAGAGCGTTTTGTCACGACTTAAGATTCCTCGCAGCCAGTAGGAATACAGTGTGCTGCTTGGGATTAATGGTTCGACTTCGCTCATCATCCTTCGAACCATCCTCAAGCGGAGTCGAAGGATTCGCAGACGCTGATAGGCTAGTAAACAATAGAGGCTACCCAGCCCTTGCATGCAAGGGCTGGGTGTGCTCATTAAAGGGGTAAGAAGATGCGTTTTAAGGAAAGAGTAGTTTTGGTTACCGGGTCAGCTCAAGGGATAGGCAGGGAGATCGCCATGGCCTTCGCAAAAGAGGGGGCGGACGTGGTAATCAGCGACGTCGATTTGGAAAAGGCTAAAGAAACCAGCGCTGAAATTGAGGGTTTGGGGAGGAGATCGCTTGCGCTGAAAATGGACGTAACCAGCTTCTCTAAGGTTGAAGAAGCCCTGAATTTAATTCTTGACAAATTCACAAAGGTTGATATATTAGTTAACAATGCAGGCATCATTAAGGATAATTTGATCTTACGGATGTCTGATGCAGAGTGGGATGCGGTAATTAACGTAAATTTAAAAGGGGCATTTAATTGCATCAAAGCCGTAACCCGCCCGATGCTAAAAAAACGCAGCGGTAAGATCATTAATATCGCTTCGATCATTGGCATAATCGGTAATCCCGGACAGATAAATTATGCAGTAAGTAAGGCCGGGATAATCGCGTTAACTAAGACCACTGCAAAGGAATTGGCCAGTCGCAATATAAACGTCAATGCCATCGCTCCGGGGTTTATTCAGACTCAAATGACAGATAAGCTGTCGGAGGATGTGAAGCAGAAGATGAAGGCGGCGATTCCTTTAGGAAAATTGGGCCAGCCATCTGATGTGGCATGTGCCTGTCTGTTTCTGGCGTCCGAAGAAGCCGCTTATATAACAGGACAGACCTTAATAGTCGATGGCGGCATGGTGATGCAATAGTAAGTGAGTGTACAATTTACGGAAGCGTCAGCAACGTAAATTGTACACACGAACTTACCCTTGACATCTACCCAAAATAATTTATTAAAGTAAATGTCAAGGGTTAATTCACACATATCACTTAGCGTCACTTATCGTTCGCTAAGTGGTGTGTTCATTAAAGGAGGATATTTATGGCAGTTCAAGAAAAGGTAAAATCAATAATTGCAGAGCAGCTCGGTGTAAAGCCGGAAGAAGTAACATCTGAGGCGTCGTTCGTGGATGACCTGGGAGCGGATTCTTTGGATACCGTAGAGTTGGTAATGGCATTGGAAGAAGAATTCGGCATTGAGATTCCTGATGAGGACGCAGAGAAGATCACCACAGTTGGGGACGCGGTAAAGTATATTGAAGGAAAAGCTTCAAGCAAATAAGCATCTAACTTCGCTGACTGATTTTTAATATAGATACCCCGCCATTTACCTGGCGGGGTAAGTTTTATCGTATCGAAATTTTTTCAGAAATATAGCGTAAAAATCCCGACCGCCCTTTCAAAAAATAGTATAAATGTAGAGCAAGAAAGGGCGGGACCAGATAGGGGAGGGTTCCGATACGACCCCGCCCTTTTTTAAAAAAGGGCGGTCCAAAGGAAGATAGTGCACGAGCGAAGCAAGTGCCTATCTGGTAGGAGAATAGGGTAAGCGATGAAGAAAAACAGGGTAGTTGTTACAGGATTCGGGATCATTTCTCCGGTAGGCAATGATGTCTGCAGCTTTTGGGGATCGATAAAGGAGGGTAAGAGTGGTGTCGGAAAGATTACTTCATTCGATGCCAGCCTCTTTGATTCGCAGATCGCCGGAGAAGTCAAGGCTTTTGATCCGTCCGCCTACGGTATGACTTCAAAGGATATCAGGCGGATTGACAAATTCGGCCAGTATGCGGTTGCCGCCGGCAAACAGGCGGTTAAGCATTCCGGATTAAATCTAGAGAAGGATAATGCGGAACGTATCGGCGTGCTGATCGGATCGGGGATCGGAAGCCTCCATACCATAGAGGAGCAGCATAAAATCTACCTTAAAAAAGGCGCTTCCAGGCTTTCTCCGTTTCTGATTCCGATGCTAATCGTTAATGAGGCCAGCGGTCAAGTCGCGATCATCCTCGGATTTAAGGGGCCGAATTCCTGTGTTGCCACTGCCTGCGCCTCTGGTTCCCATGCTATCGGTGATGCCTATAAGATTTTAGAGCGTGGCGACGCCGATGCAATGCTCGCCGGGGGCACCGAGAGCTGTATTGTCGCTACCGGAGTCGGCGGTTTTTGCGCACTAAAAGGGCTCTCGCGCAGAAATAGTGAGCCCCAGAGGGCAAGTCGTCCCTTTGACTTAGAGCGCGACGGTTTTATTATAGCAGAAGGATGCGGTCTGGTGATCCTGGAGACCTTGGATCATGCCAAGAAAAGAGGGGCGAATATCCTGGCTGAGATCGTCGGTTACGGTATGTCATGTGACGCCTATCATATGACCGCGCCCGATCCGACAGGTGGCGGGGCGTCCCGGGCGATAAAGATGGCGTTGAATCAGTCAGGGTTTAACCCTGAAGACCTGGATTATATTAACGCGCACGGCACCTCTACTAAATTGAACGATAAATTTGAGACTGTAGCTATAAAGAAGGCTTTGGGCACCTACGCCAAGAAGGTAATGATATCTTCTACTAAATCGATGACCGGCCATCTTCTGGGTGCTGCCGGAGGAGTAGAGTTTGTGATTTGCTGCCTGGCGCTAAAGGATAATGTTCTTCCCCCCACGATAAATTACGAGAATCCCGATCCGGATTGTGACCTTGATTACATCCCTAATACTGCCCGCAAGGCCAAGGTCAATGTCTGTATGTCTAATTCCCTTGGTTTTGGCGGCCATAATGCTACCCTCATTGTAAAGCGTTTTTCGGGATAATTAATTTCTCGGTGAACCAACCAATCAATCAGTAAGATGGGCCATACGATCGCAGAAAAGATACTCTTGGCGCACAGCGATAATAGAAAAATCGCTCCGGGTGAGTTTATTGAGGCAAAGGTAGATCTTGCTCTGGGAAATGATATCACCGCACCTCTGGCTATTGCCGAATTCAAGAGAGCAGGGGCAAAAAAGGTCTTTGATAGAAAAAGAATTGTTCTAGTTCCGGATCACTTTACGCCGGCCAAAGACTTAAAGAGCGCCAATCAGGCTAAGATTTTGGCTGAGTTTGCCAGAGAGCAAAGAATAGAGAATTACTTTGAAATAGGTTCTATGGGCATTGAGCATGCGCTTCTACCGGAGAGGGGGATGGTTCTTCCGGGTGATCTGGTTATCGGCGCCGATTCTCATACCTGTACCTATGGTGCGCTGGGTAGCTTCGCTACGGGTGTCGGCTCAACTGACCTGGCCAGGTCCTTTATAGACGGCAAATGCTGGTTTAAAGTCCCGCCGACAATAAAGTTTGTCTACAGGGGTAAGCTTAATAAATGGGTAGGCGGAAAGGACCTGATCCTCTACACTATAGGTAAGATCGGAGTCGACGGCGCCCTGTATAAGGTAATGGAGTTTTCCGGGGAGGCGATTTCAAAGCTTGATATGGACAGCAGGCTCTCAATTAGCAACATGGCGATTGAGGCAGGAGCAAGAGCCGGGATCATCGCCCCCGATGAGGTAACTATCCGATATATAAAAGCAGCCAGGAGAGACCAGGGCCAGAAGAATTGGTTAACAGATAAAAGGATCCGGCATTGGAAGTCTTTGGCAAGTGACCCTGATGCGCGATTTGAGAAGACATATAATTGGGATGTCTCCGGCCTAACTCCGCAGGTTGCCTGTCCGCACCTGCCCAGTAATGTAAAGCCTGTAGAAAAAATAAAAAACGTCCGCTTAGATCAGGTGGTGATAGGATCTTGTACCAACGGTAGGATCAACGATTTAAGGATTGCCGCAGGGCTTCTGCGAGGAAAGAAAGCCAAGAAAGGCTTGAAGCTGATTGTAATACCGGCGACTCAGAAGATATACAGGCAGGCATTAAAAGAAGGGCTGGCGCAAATCTTTATAAAGGCCGGAGGGGTATTCTCCACGCCTACCTGTGGCCCTTGCTTAGGAGGGCATTGCGGGATTCTTACTGCCGGAGAGGTAGCCCTAGCGACGACAAATCGTAACTTCATCGGCAGGATGGGCAATCCTAAGTCATTTGTATATCTGTCCGGTCCGGCAGTGGCAGCGGCCTCAAGCATTACCGGCAGGATTACGCACCCCCAAGAGGTTAGTTGAGCAATCGGGGAGAATTTTTGAGTTTTTCCGATTGCTCATCCTGAGGAGCGCAGCGACGAAGGATCTAATAGCCGAGGTAGGAAGGATTAATAGAAAATAAGATGATTATTAAAGGTAAAGTGCATAAATTCGGCGAGCATATCAATACTGACGATATAATCGCAGCAAAATATCTTAATACTACTGACGCAAAAGAATTAGGCGGGCATTGTATGGAGAATATCTCGCCCGGCTTTGCCAAGAAGGTCAATAAAGGCGATATTATCATTGCCGGGAAGAACTTTGGCTGCGGCTCATCACGCGAACATGCCCCTCTAGCACTTAAGGGGTGCGGAATCTCTGCGGTGATCGCGCCGAGTTTTGCCGGTATATTTTTCCGTAATGCCATAAATGTCGGCCTTCCTTTCCTGGAGCTCTCCGGTGAGGTTAAGCGGATCAGAGAAGGTGATTTACTTGAAATAGACCTGAGCAGTGGTAAAATAAAGAATCTTACCAAGAAAGAGAGTTATCAGACTCAAGCATTCCCTAAGTTTTTACAGGAGATCATAAGAAGCGGGGGGCTGATCAATATGGTCAGCAAAGATAAGGAGGAATAGAGATGACCGCAGCAGGAGAGCTTAGGAAGGTAACCATAGCATGTGACAACAATTTTATAATAAAAGGGCTGGTTCGGGTTGTTCACGGAGTAAGGCTCGAAGATTTTATAAATAAAAGCGATAGATTTATCGCGGTCTCTGATGTCGAGTTTCGTCAGCCGATAGGGGTTACATCTTTTAAGTTGACCGGTAAAAGGCATAAGAAGAAAGAGCAGATCTTACTGAATAAGGATTACATAAAATTTATTGAGTGATTCGGAGAAAGGGAAGCGATATGTATAAGTTGGCAGTTATTCCAGGAGACGGGACCGGGCCGGAGGTAGTACGCGAAGGCTTAAAGGTGCTGGCGGAGGCCGCTAAGAAATATAAGTTTGAATATCAGACCAAGGTTTTTGACTTCGGGGGCGAGAAATATCTTTTGACCAATAAGACCATCGAAGATAAAGATATCGAGGAGTTAAAGAAGTATTCGGCGATTTATCTGGGGGCGATCGGGCACCCGGGGGTAAAGCCGGGGATATTAGAGACAGGGATATTATTGAAGATCCGATTTTCGCTTGATCAGTATATAAACCTGCGGCCGGTAAGGCTCTATAATGAGAAATTCTGTCCGCTAAAGGATAAGTTGCCGGAGGACGTTGACTTTGTAGTTGTACGCGAGAACTCCGAGGGGCTATATAAAGGTATGGGGGAGTTTCAGAAGAAGGACACGTTGGATGAGGTGGCGATTCAGACATCCTACAACACCCGCAAGGGGGTGGAGCGGTGTATCCGCTATGCCTTCGAGTATACCAGAAAGCGTAACCGTAAGAAGAAGCTTACTCTTTGCGGAAAGACTAATGTCCTGACTTTTGCCTGGGACCTCTGGGAGAGGACTTTTAATCAGGTGGCAAAAGAATACCCCGATATTACCACTGATTACGCCCATGTTGACGCAACCACCATGTGGTTTGTCAAGAACCCCGAGTGGTTTGATGTGATCGTCACCGATAATATGTTCGGTGACATTATTACCGATCTTGGTGCTATGGTCCAGGGGGGGATGGGGATAGCAGCAGGAGGCAATATTAACCCCGCGGGGGTATCTATGTTTGAGCCGATAGGGGGGAGCGCCCCGAAGTATACCGGCAAAGACGTAATCAATCCCCTGGCTGCGATATGCGCGCTAAGCATGATGTTGGAAACTCTCGGCGAAGCAGAGGCTGCGCGTGGCGTAGAAGATGCGGTGATCAAAATAGTCAGGAGTAAATTAAAGACTTTGGGTGCGGGGAAGATGGGTTTTTCTACCTCCGAAGTGGGGGATCTGGTGGCAGCAATGATTTAACCTTAGGAGTTTTATCAGGTGGCAAGAAAACAGTTGGTTACCATATCAGAGGACAAGAGTATCAATCAGGAGGCGAAAGTCTTCGATATATCTTTTGCCAGGCGGATGCTGGCTTTTTCTATATTTGGCGCTTTTGACCTGCGAGAATTTAATAGGCGGGGATATCTGGTAGAGTTGATAAATAGATTCAAGCAAGAGGGTAAGGCCTGCTTTATATTATTTTCTTCTTTCGGAGGGGTACGGGGTGCTGCTGAAGTCAGCGTCGATAAAGCTCTGGGGTTGACGGATTCTTACCTGGCGCTGGAACCGATTACCCCGGATAACTGGTCGGATAAAATATTTTTTAGTTATCCCAACATGATTTACCTGTTAATCCTCAGGGCAGAGATTTCAGAGGTTAAGAATATCTTTACTTGGATTGACAGCATGGATACCCGTTGTTATTTTATCTTCGAGGATGAATCAAAAAAGGCGGACCTTTTTGCGAAGGTCAGGCAATTACATAAGAAGAAGACTCTTGAGGATGCTAATATAATTTCTCTTGGGGCAGAAGCAATAATCCTGAGGTTCGGAAAATATAGCGCTGAGGAGACTTTCAAGGTGATTACACGGCGCTTTGATCAAAAACAGGTTAAGGAATTATTGTCCGATACTTTAAAGAAGGATAAGTTTGAGGTGAGGTAGTATGAAGAGAAAATCAAAATACAGTGTTTGTGTAGTAGGCGCAGGTGCTGTGGGGATAGAGATGCTGCGGGTATTGTGGCAGCGCAGGTTTCCTATCGAGAACCTGAAGGTCTTCGCGCGATCCTCCAGAGATATCGATGTAGACGGCCGGAAGGTTTCGGTTGAGGTTGTCGGTGCGGATGGATTTGCAGGTGTTGATATTGCTCTTTTTGCCGGGACCGAAGGCGAGAAGGGCGCTGCGGTAACTTTTGCCCCTGAGGCAGTTAAGCGAGGGGCAGTGGTAATTGATAATGGCGCAGATTTCCGGATGGACCCAAAAGTTCCCCTGGTTGTGCCGGAGGTTAACCCCGGAGATATTAAAAAGCACCAGGGGATAATCGCCAATCCGAACTGCTCTACAATCCAGCTAGTGGTTGCGCTCTGGCCGATCTATAAGAAGGCAGGGATCAAGAGGATAATCGTTACCACCTTGCAGGCTGCTTCCGGAGCAGGCAGGGGTGCCCTCGAACAGTTAAAAGATGAGACTTCCCAGATTGTATCCGGAGGATTTGCTGACCTGAATCTAAAGCACCAGAAGAAGGCTTTGTCGCAGCAGCTGGCCTTCAATGTCTTTCCTCAGATCGGCGGGTTTGCTGAAGGAGGCTATACCAGTGAGGAGTGGAAATTAGTCCGGGAGACTCATAAAATTTTACATGATGATAAGATTAAGATCTCCGCTACTACCGTAAGGGTGCCTGTTCGCACCGGACATTCCGAGTCAGTTTATATCGAAACCGGCAAGCCGCTGGATCCGCAGCAGGCTAGAGAGATACTATCTAAGTCAGCCGGGATAGTAGTGGTTGACGACCCCAAAAATAACCTTTATCCGATGCCCAAGGACTCAGAGGGCAGAGATGAGACTTTCGTCGGGAGGATTCGCCGCGACCATTTTGAAAAAAAAGGCCTTTGGCTCTGGGTAGTTGCCGATAACCTACGCAAGGGTGCGGCGACCAACGCAATCCAGATAGCCGAAGAACTAATTAAGTAGGCTCCTTGTAATGCGTAATATTAAACTGGAGATCGAGTACGACGGCAGAAAGCGCTGCGGCTGGCAGGTACAGCCCCGCAAGATATCCAAAAAGCCCAGCGTCCAGGAGAGCTTAGAGAATACCCTGGGTAAGATTCTGCAGGAGAAGATCAGGGTCACCGGCGCAGGCAGGACTGATTCCGGCGTACATGCTCTTGCCCAGGTAGCAAACTTCAAGACTAATTCAGAGATCCCCGTGAGAAAGCTGCAATTGGCCTTAAACGGCAATCTCCCTAAAGACATCTCAATTAGTAAAGTAGAAGAGGTGGCCTTGAGCTTTCACAGCCGCTTCAAGGCGAAATCAAAGGTTTACCGCTATACTATATTGAACCGCGCTTACCCTTCAGCCCTTCTTAAGGGGAGGGTAAATCATCTCCGCTATCCGCTTGATGTAGGGCTGATGCGCCGCGAGGCAAAGGATCTCCTGGGCAGGCATGATTTTTCGTCATTTCGGGCATCAGGGGGTCAGAGTCAGGATTCAGTCAGGAGGATAAAGAGTATCCGGATTACCAAAAATAAGGATTTAATCCATTTGGAGATTGAAGCGGACGGTTTTTTATACAATATGGTCAGGAATATTACCGGCACACTCATCGAGATTGGGCGGCACAGATTTAAGAAGGGGGAGCTTAAGAAGATTCTACTGGCCAGAAACCGAAGATTAGCCGGCCCAACAGCCCCTGCTTGTGCCTTGTTTCTGGTAGGAGTGCGGTATTAATCAACTCTTTTATTTTCTATTGCTATTTTTCATAATCGGGATATAATTAGGTTTCAGATAGGGCGTCATACTGGAAGTTGCCTCTGTTAAATTAATTTTTTATTTTTTATACTGGGAGGCCTCAAGATGAAGAAATCTTTCACTATTCTGGAGTTGATAATTGCAATCATTATAGTAGCGGTATTGGTGACTGTGGGTTTGCCTGTTTATAGGAATGTAATCGAGAACGCCAATGTAAAAGTATGCCAGTCGAATTTAATACTTCTTGACGCTGCCCTGCAGAATTACATGATTGAATTCGATACTATCCCCGGTGAGATAAGCAAGATTCCCGTCGAATATATAGAGGACGCCTATGCGGAGATTTTAAGAGAGGGCGGATGGAGGCTGAAGCTTGCTTATGCTATAGCTGATTGGCAGAAATCAGGTTACGCTCATGCCCAGCCAGCATTAGAGAATCTGGTGGGGCATAACCTGAGCATCCTTACCTGTCCGTCTGATGCCACCCCACCTAACCAGGGAGGGGTCTCTTATGGGATAAACCAGGCTATAATAGGTTTGTCTTATAACGAGATGCAGAATATTGACCCCGAGACCATTTTTATTGCAGATTGTAATTTCAATGAGTTCGCCAGTGAGCAGGAGTTGGATTTTCGCCACCGCAGCTTCATGATTTTAGGGGAGGAGAATTTCGCTCAAGGGATCACCAGGAGTAGAGTGAATCCCGGAGTGGAAGTCCATGACAACGGAAATCATTTCGGTTGGGACAAAGGTAAACGCGTAGGCCAGAGTGGCAATAATCCAGGCAGAGGCCAGAGTGGCAATAATCCACATGGGGGTAATTAATAAGGATTAGGACGAAGTTTAACCTGCGTAAAGAGAGACGTATTTATCGGTATTTACTAAAAATATATTAAATTTTGGGGCAGAAGAGCGAATACCTTAAGACCTTACTTATCGGCGTCCTGACATTAATAGCCGCCTATCTTTTCTCCTCTGTCTATACACTTAAAATCTGCCGCGGCATCAATGATTTTCCCTCCTGGTATATCTATTCACTCTCTTCAAAAGTAGGCAAAGAATTCAAATTTGTCGGAGTTGCTGTAGATGATTATTCCCTGAACAGCGTCCAGCACCGCTGGCCATGGAGGAGATCGACCTATGCCCGGGTTCTGGAAACTTTAAGCCGGGAGGGGGTAGATACTGTCGGTATTGACCTTGCCTTTATCGGCGAATCAGAGAATCCACAAGACGATATTCTTTTAGGCAAAGCTTTAAATGAGAGTGCTTCTGCGATCGTTGTCGGCTACTACCTTGGTTCAGATACAGGGGAGGCGGTGTTGCCGCTGGATCTGGTCAGAGAATCCCCGGCGATCCTGGGTATGTTAAATACACCGGAGGATGATGATGGCGAGCTACGCAGGCTTCGCGGCTATATAGATGCAGGAGATCAGCGCCATTATTCTTTTAGTGTGCAGATGTCTGCGGCCTTTCTTAAGCAGGACCCCGAAAGAATAATCTCCAGCATTCCCTTAAGAGACGACCATACCTTCAATATCAATTTTTTATTGAAACATAAGGATATCTTAGAGGTCAGCTTTTATGACCTGCTGACGAATCTGGATAAGTTAAAGCAGCTGCACGGAGAAAATTTCCTGAGTGGCTCCCTGGTCATGGTTTATCCGGAGGCCAGGATCCTAGATGACATTTACGAAACGCCTGTAGGGCAGATGCCTGGTGGTATAATTCATCTTAACGGCATTGCCAATATCGCCAGCCAGCATTTCTTAAGAGATAACATTATCTGGCTGATCGTATTTTCGCTTATTTCATTTATTCTCATATTCTATATCCTGAGCAATTTCGGCTTTATCTCAGGGGCTGTTTTTACTACAGGTGTGCTTATCTTTAATTTTTGGGGCGCTATTCTCTTAAGCTTGGGAGGGATGCGCTACAATTATTCCTTTCCGGTGCTCTTCAACACCTCTTTCTTCTTCTTTGGGAGCCTCTTTAAATACAGTTTCTTCCTGGCCCAGATTATAAAGATAAAAAACAAGGCCACACTCGACCCCTTAAGAAATCTTTTTACTCTGCGGTATTTTTATTACCGCCTGGGCCTGGAGGCAAGAAATATCTATTTCCGCAAGGATATATTTTTAGTATTGGTGTACCTGGAATCTTTCCAAGATGCTCTAAGTGAGATGCCGTCGGTGCAGATAAAGAGCTTCTGGCAGAAGATCTCGACAATCATCTCCTCCAGCGGGAGGTTCTGGTCAGTCTATTCACAGGAGAAGGTGGCCGGATGCGTGGTTGGCTACAGGCGCAATATAGACCAGGAGATGAATTACCTGAAAGCCAAGTTGCAGGATGCCCTATCAGCCAAAGGGATAAGAGTTGAAGTAAAGATAGCTTATACAAAGTTCAAAAGGAGCTATCCCTTAAGAGATGCGCTTTCCTTTCTCTCGGAGTGCGCCGAAGATCAGGATGCCCCCGTCAGACAGATCAACGAAGATGACCTGGAGGATTCTTTTAAATATTCGCACACCGAGAAGATTAAAGCCGGGCACTTCTTAGACAGCTTTGATCAGGATATCGAAGACAGAAACAGGGAGCTGCTCAGCTTAATCGACCGCCTGAATAAGGAGCATTCCAAGACCAGAGAGGCTTTCTTCCAGATTATCACCTCTCTGGTAAATGCACTGGAAGCCAAGGATAAGTATACCCAGGGACATTCAGATAGAGTATCCGGATATGCCCTGATGATAGCCGAGAAACTGGGCTGGTCAGTAGAGCAGAAGGAAAACTTAAAAAAAGCTGCCCTTTTGCACGACCTGGGTAAGATTGGTATCCCGGACACCATTCTGCATAAAAAGGGATCCCTTAATGAGGAGGAATACCGCGCAATTAAGAAACACGGGATTATAAGTGTTAAGATCCTTAAGCCCCTCAGGGAGATGGAGGAGGTTTTGCCCTGGATATTGCATCATCATGAGAGATGGGACGGTAAAGGTTATCCGGATGCCTTATCGGGAGAGGCGATACCGGAGGCCGCCCAGATAATCGCCCTGGCAGATGTTTTTGATGCGCTTACCACCGGACGCGACTACAAGAAGGCATTTTCGGTCCAGAAAGCCATAGAAGAGATAAAGAATAATATGGGAACACAGTTCAGTCCGACTATAGCGGTGGTCTTCCTTAAGATCATATCGGATCAAAGTTTTAAAAAACTCTCCTAAAATAAAACCAAAATTTATTTGACTTTATTGAATTTTGTGTTAAACTTTAAGCTCTATGAACAAGACATATAGTCCTAAGAAATCAGAGCTAGAAAAGCGGTGGTACCTGGTAGATGCCAAGGATAAAGTCCTGGGTAGAGTGGCTACTAGGGTGGCCAGTGTCTTACGTGG
>JADHWA010000017.1 GCA_016783715.1 Candidatus Omnitrophota bacterium | reverse complement strand
AACCGACATTGGACTTCTTTTCCTTGACTGCCTGTACCACCACGGAACCCTCTAAGCCAGCATTGGTTACCAGCTGCCTGATCGGCTCCTCCAGTGCACGCTTTATGATCTGGGCACCGATTTTTTCATCGCCTTCAAGCTTTAACTTCTCTAAGCTCGGGATAGTGCGCAATAATCCAACGCCTCCGCCGGGGATTATCCCCTCTTCTACAGCGGCGCGGGTTGCATGCAGAGCATCCTCAACGCGTGCTTTCTTCTCCTTCATCTCTGTTTCAGTGGCGGCACCCACATTGATTACTGCCACGCCGCCGGCTAATTTAGCCAGCCTTTCCTGGAATTTCTCGCGGTCATAATCAGAATCACAATCTTCAATCTGCTTCCTGATCTGTGCGATCCTGCCGCTGATGCCTTGAGATTTTCCGGCACCTTCAACGATGGTAGTATTATCTTTGTCTACCTTGACCTTCTTTGCCCGACCCAGATCATCTACATCAATGCTCTCAAGCTTCAAACCCAGATCTTCGGTAATCGCCTTTCCGCCGGTAAGAATAGCAATATCCTCCAGCATCGCCTTACGCCTGTCTCCGTAACCGGGTGCCTTTACTGCACAGGCAGCAAATGTCCCGCGGATCTTATTGACTACAAGCGTTGCCAGGGCCTCACCCTCTACTTCTTCAGCAATAATCAAAAGGGCCTTACCGGTACGCGCGATCTTCTCTAAGAGAGGAAGGATATCCTTAATAGAAGATATCTTCTTCTCATAGATCAGGATATAGGGATCCTCTAAGAGAACCTCCATCCTTTCAGCATCAGTCGCAAAATAAGGTGAAAGGTATCCTTGATCAAACTGCATCCCCTCGACAACTTCCAGGGTGGTGGCCGTGGACTTTGCTTCCTCTACGGTAATTACACCATCCTTGCCTACCTTATCCATTGCTTCTGCAATCAGGTCGCCGATGTTAGTATCACAATTGGCCGCGATAGAGGCGACTTGGGCTACTTCTTTCTTGTCTTTAATCGGAGTCGAGAGTTTCTTTAACTCCTCTACTACCTTCTCAACCGCTTTTTCGATACCGCGTTTTAAAGCCATGGGGTTTGCCCCGGCGGTTACGTTTTTTAAGCCCTCACGGTATATTGACTCGGCTAAAACAGTTGCCGTAGTAGTACCGTCACCGGCGATATCAGAGGTCTTCTCTGCGACCTCCTTGACCATCTGGGCACCCATATTCTCAAACGGATTCTCCAGATCAATCTCTTTTGCTACTGTTACGCCGTCTTTGGTGATTGTCGGTGAGCCAAACTTTTTATCGATAACCACATTGCGCCCTTTGGGCCCCAGGGTTACCTTCACCGCTCTGGACAGCTGCTCGACACCGCTTAGGATCATACGGCGGGCCTCATCGCTGTATAATAATTGTTTTGCCATGCTTTTCCTCCTTGAATGAACGCATAACTTACGGCGCAATAGCGCCGTAAGTTATAGCGTAGGTTGTTTACTATTCTATTAGCGTGCGTGAATTCAACCCAGCACTTATTTGCCGAGATTGATTCGTACTAAATAAGTGCTGGGTAAATTCGTCCCGCTCTTTTGAATATAATACTATTAGCATACATTCCAAAAGGGCGGGACTCATTTATTTAATAATCGCGAGGATATCTTCTTCGCGCATAATCATCATCTCTTCGCCGTCTTTAGTGGTAATTTCATTTCCGGAGTATTTTCCGTATAGAACTTTATCTCCGACCTTAACTTCTAAAGGTTTCAGGGAACCGTCATCCATTGTCTTTCCCTTGCCCACTGCAACTACTTCTGCCTCCTGCGGCTTCTCTTTTGCGGTATCAGGAAGGACTATCCCTCCCCTTGTCTTTGACTCGGCCTCTAAGGGCTTTACTAAGACACGGTCACCTAAAGGTTGAATCTTCATGCTTACACCTCCCTTATTTAGTTTAATTTGCTAAATTTATCCCAAAAATCTTTGAGGATTCTTATCGCGGAAAGGGTATAATTAGCACTCCTATCCCAAGAGTGCTAATTATAAAAGAAAAAAAAATTTTGTCAAGTGTTTTTTTAGCGATTGCTTAAAAAGCCTAAGAGATAGCAAGCAATCTCTTGATTGTAAAGATTAATTATGATTACAGCGATTAAAGCGTTAATCTCTGTAATCTGTTTTTTAAAATCGTTGTAATCAGAGGTCGCTGATAAATCTTCGGGAATTTTTTCAGCGACCTCTTTTAATAAAAAATTATAATCTCTCCAACAGACTGATCCCTTTGAGTGTCAGGTCTTTGTCGACTTTGCTGATATTCTTGCAATAGCGGCGCAGCAGCAGGGCACCTCCGCCGGTAGCAACTACCGCTGCATCGCGCCCGATCTCTTTCTTTATCCTGCTGACCAACTCATCAATGGCAGCGGCAAAACCATGTATGACCCCGCTTAAGATACTCTCTTTCGTATCTCTTCCTATAAGTTCTCTGGGGGCTCGCAATTTCAATCTCGGTAGTAGGGCGGTCTTATTGTAAAGAGAATCAAAAGACAACTCTAAGCCGGGTAATATCACTCCGCCCAGATACTCACCTTTCCTGGAGACAACATCAAGAGTAATCGCAGTCCCTGAGTCAACTACAATCAAGGGTTTCCCGTAAAAGATTACCCCAGCAAAGGCATTAACCAGGCGATCCTGACCTACTTGGCGGGGATAGCGATAACGATTCTTTAAAGGAGCCTTAATCTGTTTACCTATTATTAATACCTCTGGGGTGCCCGGGATTATCTTTAAGTCGGCTCTAAGTTGCCTTAGCGCTGCCGGCACAACGCTACAGATAACTACCCTCTCTATACTGTAGCGCCTGAGAGCTTTTTTCACAGCTGCATAATAGCTCTTCTGCCTGGTGGAGACGCTCCAGGCACAAGATACCCTGCCTCTATTAAAAACCCCAAACCTGATACTGGTATTGCCTATGTCTATTGCGAGTAATGACTTCATGTATTGTGTATATACTATTTAGCGTAAAACGCAAAGTGTAAAGCGCAAAACTGAAGTGCAAAGCTTAAAACGTTTTACACTTTAAGCTTAAACTTTGCCGCTTTTTTGTTTTGAACTTTGAACTCTGTGCTATTTTTTAAGTCATTAATCTTATCCCGAATCATAGCTGCCTTCTCAAACTGTAAATTCCTTGCTGCCAGCTCCATCTCGTATTCCAACTCAGAGATATATCTCTTCAGCTCGTACTGGTCCCTGTCTTCTCCGGTAAGATCTGCGACAAAGTTCTCTGCCTCGGCTAAGTCTGCTATGCCCTCTTTGACCGCCTTCTTAATTGTGCGCGGCGTAATTTTATTCCTGCGGTTAAACTCAAGTTGCGCGATTCGCCGCCGACTGCTCTCAGAGATGGCCTTTTTCATCGAACCGGTGATGGTGTCGGCATACATGATTACCAGCCCGTTTATATTGCGCGCTGCCCTACCGGCAACCTGAATCAGGCTGGTAGCTGAACGCAAGAACCCCTCCTTATCCGCATCCAGTATCGCAACCAGCGAAACCTCAGGAAGATCTAAGCCCTCACGCAGCAGGTTAATCCCTACCAGACAGTCAAACTGCTTCTGCCTTAATTCCCGCAGAATCTTACAGCGGGTAATGGTATCAATCTCCGAATGCATATATTTTACCTTTAAACCTTTATCCTGTAAATAGGAGGTTAAGTCCTCAGACATCCTCTTGGTAAGTGTCGTCACCAGCACCCGTTCATGCTTCTTGGAGCGCAGTTTTATCTCTTTAATCAGATCCGGGATCTGCTGGGGCGTCGGCCTAATTAGAATCTGGGGGTCAACCAGTCCCGTCGGCCGGATAATCTGTTCGATCACTCTGCCGTTGCTCTTTTTCAGCTCCTCCTCGGCAGGAGTAGCTGAAACAAAAACCTCTCTCTTTGTGGTCGCCTCGAACTCCTGATACTTTAGGGGACGGTTATCCAGACAAGATGGCAGACGAAATCCATACTCTACCAGGACCTTCTTCCTTGCCTGGTCCCCTTCATACATCCCTCTTATCTGCGGAAGAGTGACATGAGACTCATCAATAACCACCAGAAAATCCTCAGGAAAGTAATCTAAGAGAGTGTAGGGCCGGCTCCCCGCAGGCCTGCCCGAGAGGTGACGAGAATAATTCTCGACACCATGACAATAACCTATTTCTTTTAACATCTCCATGTCGTATTTTGTCCGCGAGGAAAGCCTCTGGGCCTCAAGCAATTTATTTTGCTTCTTCAGGAGAGCCAGGTGTTCAACCAGCTCCTGGTTTATTGACTTTACCGCTGCCTCAACCCGCTCTCCCGATACCATAAAATGCTTGGCCGGATAAACAGCCGCCTTCTCCAAGATACTCAACACCTCTCCGGAAACCGGACTAATTTCGGAGATCTTCTCTATCTTATCTCCAAAGAGCTCAATGCGTAGTGCCTTCTCCTGGTAAGAAGGAAAAACCTCCAGGCAATCACCTCTTACCCGCAATCTTCCGCGGATAAACTCATAGTCATTTCTTTCGTACTGAATTTTAATCAGCCTCTCGATTAGGTCCTGGCGGGATAGATCCTGCCCCCTCTCTAAGAAAACTAACGACTGGCGGTAATCTACCGGATCCCCCAAATTGTATATGCAGGAGACCGAAGAGACGATTAAGACGTCGGTTCGACTCATCAGAGATGTAGTTGCCGATAACCTTAGACGGTCCAGGCGCTGATTTATAGAAGAATCCTTCTCGATATAGGTATCCGTGGACGGGATGTAGGCTTCCGGCTGATAGTAATCATAGTAGCTGACGAAGTATTCGACCGCATTAGCCGGAAAGAACTCCTTGAATTCCGAATAGAGCTGGGCCGCCAGAGTCTTATTATGCGAGATCACCAGGGTAGGAAGGTTAAGCTTAACGATAACATTTGCCAGAGTAAAGGTCTTCCCGGAACCGGTAACCCCCATAAGAGTATGAAATTTACCCTTGGAGAGTACCGAAGCCATCAGCCCTTTTATTGCTTTAGGCTGGTCCCCGCGGGGACGATAATCGCTAACTAGATCGAATTTTGACATATTATCTATTCAGGGATATTATCAAGAGTGGCTCTAATCGGTCCTAATCCGGTGCTAAACCTAAACTCTAAAGGGATGCGCCGGGAGTCACATGTAAGAAAAATCGTGAACTTACGGCGGCCGAGGATAAAGTCATTCAACCCGGAACTCGGAGAAAGCTCAATGACCCCGAAGGTTCCCTTCTTGCGGATATCACGCCAGTACGGCTGGCCGGCTCCAAAATTCGCCTTCCAGTTCCGGCCTGCGTAGTAGATATTCACCGGATGGTCTCCCCCGTCACCTAGATCAATCCATCTTATATAATAAAGGGCGGAGAGTAAATCCTGCGTGCCTGCGGGGATCTTATTGGTACGGGGATTCTCAATGTTCAGCTTCTTCCTTTTATCAGAGACCTTAACCGAGGTGCTGCTGGTCCCTTCGCTCTTAAATTCGGCAGTATTATCTTCCGGATTAAAATCAATTACCAGATGGTTATACTTGCCGCCTAAGGTCCTTGTCTTCTGGAAGCGCCGGGAAACAAGCAGTCTCTTATCTATATAGCTGTCTGCCTGATATTGGAGATTGTGAATTTTTTTTAGAAGATTGTTCGGGCTGGCCAGAGCACTTATATGATAACACTGGTGGTTATCTAAATTCTCGATCCCCTCAACCTTTAAAGTTACTTTTCCCATCGGCACCCCTAACCACCGCACGGTATAGATTAGAGACTCCCCGATTACCGGCTCCTGATCCGGCGCCTCTATCTTAGGCTCAGGGGGTTTCTCGGCAAAATTCTGGGCAAGGGTGAAACCGTTGCAGAAGAAACAGAATATAAATAAGGCAATGATAGATCTTATCTTGGGCATATTTAAAGAACTTCCAGACTGATGTCAACCGAGTCAAGAGAATGGGTCAAGTCACCTATTGAGATGATGTCCACACCGCTTGAGGCTATCTTTTTGACCGTCTTTAAACTTACGCCTCCTGAGACCTCTAACTTAGTAGGCGGATGATGGCTGTCGAATTTCGTATTATCCCTGATCTTCACTGCCTTCTTGATATCAGCGACCTTCATATTATCCAGCATAATCACATCGGGCTTAAACCTGAGGGCATGCTTAAACTCATCCAGATTCTGCACCTCTATTTCAATCTTGAATCCCGGAGGCACACTCGGCAGCTTATCATAGCCGTCTGTTGCCTTGATATGGTTGTCTTTGATCAGGATCATCTCATCCAATCCCATCCTGTGACTGTGTCCCCCTCCGACCCTTACGGCATACTTCTGCAACTCTCTTAGCCCGGGGATAGTCTTTCTGGTATCGGTTATCTTTGTCTGATAGGGATGGATCTTTTTTACATACTCGCTGGTCTTGGTGCATATCCCGGAAAGCATTGATAACAAGTTCAGAGCGACCCTCTCGGAGGTCAGGATGCTCCTGGCTTTACCGCTGACATTGATTAAGACCTGTCCTTTCTTTACCGGGTGGCCTTCCTTTACATTGGAGGTAAATTTAATAGCGTCATCAAATAGCTTAAAGGCTTTCTCTGCAACCGGTATCCCGCAGACAATAAAGCCTTCTTTTGCCAAGAATGCGGCTTCAATGTTTTTTTCCTCCGGAACAGTTAATTGTGTGGTAATATCGCCTTTGCCGATATCTTCTATTAAGGCATGCCGGACGACATAATTCAACCTTCCTTCTTCCAAAATCACATCCTGGGAGAGAAAATTTTTAGCTGAGGCCATCTTTTACTCCTTTTAGTTTCCCTAAATTCAAGGTCAATTCCTTTAATTTCTCCTCTTCTCTTCTAACTACCTCCTCGGGGGCGCGCTGAATAAATGACTTGTTGGCGAGCATCTTCTTCTTGACCTTGATCTCTAATGAGGTCTTCTGCATTTTTTTTGTAATCTTTTCTTTGTGCCTGCGGACATCAATCAGGCCCTCTAAGGGGATCACAATATGCATATCCTTAAACACTGTTGCAAATTTTCCCGGCGACTGCCGGTAACTCTTGGCGAACTCTAACCTTTCCAGCCTTCCCAGATACTTGATATGCAGAGAGTTTAACTGGAATAAATCCTGGCTCTCTTTCTTTGCGGTATAGACTGTTGCGGATACCTGTTGAGTAGGCGGGATCTCTAATTCAGAACGGATATTTCTAATAGTAGAGATCAGCTCGAATACTCGCTCCATCTTCTCTTCGCTATCCGGGTCAATGATCTGCTTCTGCAGATGAGGTAATTTAGTAGTCATGATACTGGATTTCTCTGCCGGGGCCTTACTGAGCTGGCAAACCAGATGCCAAATCTCTTCAGTGACAAAGGGCATGAAAGGATGCAATATCCTTAAGAACTTCTCTAAGATCTTGTACATAACCAGCTGATGCTGTCTGTTTTTTATATCTGGTTTTATCAGCTCAAGGTACCAGTCGCAGAATTCGCGCCAGAAGAAGCTGTAAAGAGAATTGGCTGCTTCGTTAAATCTGTAATTATCCAGATAATTGTCTATCTGCTTTAATGTCGAAAAGAACCTGCTTAATATCCAACGGTCAACCAGCTGGAGCTGCTCTTTCTTGAAGAATACACAGAGATCGCCTCTGGCGTTGGCCGGATCCAGGTTCATCAGAATGAACCTGGAGGCATTCCAGATTTTATTGGCGAAATTCCTCCCCTGCTCAAACCTCTCCCTGGAAAGGAAGACATCCTGCCCCTGGGCAGTAATCGATATCAGGCTGAAGCGTAATGCATCGGCGCCGTATTCGTTGATAATCTCAACTGGATCAATGCTATTACCTAGAGATTTCGACATCTTCTTGCCTTCAGTGTCACGCACTGTACCATGGATGTAGACATCCCTAAAGGGCAGATCGCCCATAAACTCAAAACCGGCCATGATCATCCTGGCCACCCAAAAGAAGATAATCTCCGGAGCTGTCACCAGGGTTGAGCTGGGATAAAAGTATTTCAGGTCTTCTTTGTTTTGCGAATTTTTAACGGCATCTTCACTACTAAAAGGCCAGCCAAAGGTGGCGAACGGCCAGAGCCAGCTTGAAAACCAGGTATCTAATACATCCTCTTCCTGCTTAAGGTTTGAAGATTTGCATATGCCGCATACAGAAGGCTTACTAAGGGCGGCGATCGCCAGCTTTTTACAATCATTACAATACCATAGCGGGATACGATGGCCCCACCAGATCTGCCTTGAAATACACCAATCCTGGATATTCTCCATCCAGTTAAGATAAACCTTGGTCCAACGCTTGGGGTAAAATTCTATCTTTCCACTTTTGACCGCTGAAATCGCCGGCTTAGCCAAAGGCGCCATCTTTACAAACCACTGCCTGGAAAGATACGGCTCAATCACGGTATGGCAACGGTAACAATGTCCGGCAGAAAGATCGTGAGGTTCTACCTTCTCAAGCAGCCCCTTCTCCTTCAGGTCCTCTAAGATCACCTGCCGAGCCTCGAATCTATCCATACCGGCATAATCACCGGCACGATCATTCATCCGGCCGTCCGGGTGCATTACATTGATAAACTCTAAATTATGCTTCTTGCCTAAGATATAATCGTTAGGATCGTGTGCCGGAGTAACCTTGACCGCTCCGGTGCCGAATTTTGCCTCCACCATGCCATCAGAGATGATCTCTATCTGGCGGCCGGTAAGCGGTAAGATCAGCCGCTCTCCAATCAGTTTTTTATAGCGTTTGTCTTTTGGGTTTACCGCAACCGCAGTATCCCCCAGCATAGTCTCAGGACGGGTAGTTGCCACCACCACAAAATTGCGGGGATTGCTCTTAAGCGGATACCTCATATAATAAAGGTTACCCTGCATCTGGCGATGCGGGGCTTCTTCATCAGAGAGGGCGGTCTGGCAGCGCGGGCACCAGTTTATTATCCTTTTATCTTTATAGATCAAGCCCTTATCCCAAAGCTTGACGAATGCGGTCTTTACCGCCAGCGAATATTCCTCATCCATGGTAAAGCGGATACGCTCCCAATCACAAGAAGCCCCTATTTTCTTTAACTGCTGTATGATCGTAGACCCGTACTCCTCTTTCCATTCCCAGACCCTCTCGATAAACTTCTCTCTACCTAAATCCTGACGCTTCAGCCCCTCTTTTGCCAGGCTCTTCTCCACAACATTCTGAGTGGCTATTCCGGCATGGTCCGTACCCGGCATCCAAAGGGACTCCTCCCCTCGCATCCTGTGGTATCTGATCAGAATATCCTGTATAGTATTATTTAGTGCATGCCCCATATGCAGGATACCGGTGACATTGGGGGGCGGGATGACTATAGAAAACGGCTTCTTGGAGGGATTACTGCTGGCAGAGAAGTATCCGTTTTCTTCCCAAAACTTATACCACTTATCCTGGGTCTCTTTGGGGTTATAACGAGAGGAGATTTCTTGCATATCTATTTTGACCTGACTCCCGGGGACAGCACTTTATCCTTCAATAGCTTATATTCGACGCTGTCAGCTAAGGCCTGCCAGCTGGCCTCGATTATATTCTCGGATACTCCGATTGTACTCCAGGTATCCAACTGATCATGCGACTGGATTAATACCCGCACCTTGGCAGCAGTCCCTGCTTTCTCATCTAAGACGCGAACTTTAAAGTCTGAAAGGTGCATCTTTGCCAGTGTAGGATAAAAATCCTTAAGTGCCTTTCTGAGGGCGTTATCCAGCGCATTAACCGGACCATCGCCTTCAGCGGCAGTATGTTCTTTGATCCCGCTTACCTTTATCTTGACTATTGCCTCTGAGGTAATCCTCTTATCCGATTGCTTCTCTATCACAACACGGAAACCTTCCAATTCAAAAAATTTCTTATATTTCTTTAAGGCCCTTTTCATCAACAATTCAAAAGATGCCTCGGCTGCCTCAAAGTGGTAACCCTGATGCTCTAATTTCTGGACCAGCTTAAGAATCTTCTTGGTCTGGGGGTCCCCTTTACTCAAATCCAGCTCCAGCTCCTTTGCCCGCAGAAGCAAACCGGACTTCCCGGCTAATTCCGATACCAGGATTCTACGGCGATTTCCCACTGATGCCGGGTCGATATGTTCATAGGTTTTGGAATTTTTCATCACTGCATTAATATGCACTCCCCCTTTATGGGCAAAAGCAGATGCACCGGTATAGGGCTGATCACTACGTTGCCTCATATTACTGACTTCGCTGACAAAGTGAGAGACTGCGGTTAATTCCTTAAGTTTGGCCGAGGGGATACAGTCGAAGCCTAACTTCAACTTAAGGTTTGCGATGATCGGAATCAGATCCGCATTGCCGCAGCGCTCACCGTAACCGTTAATCGTCCCCTGCACCATGCCTGCGCCTGCCTCTACTGCAGCAATTGAATTTGCCACAGCTAAACCGGCATCATTATGACAATGAATACCCAGGTAGGCTTTGATTTTAGGACGGACCCCTGCGACAATCCTGCTAATCTCTGAAGTTAGCATACCGCCGTTTGTATCGCAGAGAACGATCGCCTTTGCCCCGGCATCCTGGGCAGCGATCAGGCATTCAAGGCTATAGCGGGGGTTAGCTTTATATGCGTCAAAGAAGTGCTCGGCATCATAGAAAACGGTTAAACCCCGGGAAACCAGAAAGCCTACCGTATCCTTAATCATCTTCAGGTTCTCTGCAAGCGTTGTACCCAGCACATCGGTGATATGCAGGTCCCAGGTCTTTCCAAATATAGTAACCACCTTTGCCTTGGATTTAATAATCGCCTTAAGGTTTGCATCAGCGGTAGCAGAATTCTTGGCCTTGCGCGTTGAGCCGAATGCCACCAGCTCTGCGGCCTTTAGCGAAAGTTGACCCATCTTAAGAAAGAATTCCATATCCTTGGGGTTAGACCCCGGCCAACCGCCTTCAATATAATGAACACCTAAAAAATCCAGCTCCTTTGCGATCCGCAGCTTATCAGTTACCGAATATGAGATGCCTTCGCTCTGACTGCCATCGCGCAGCGTGGTATCATACAATAAGATCTTTTTCATAAACCTATCTCCGTTTTTAAACCACTATAAAACTCTTACTTGCCCAGCCCGAACTCTTTATGCAGCGCCCTTACCGCCCTCTCTGCAAACCTTTTTTTTATAATACAGGAGATGCTGATATCTGAGGTAGAGATCATCTCGATATTAACCTTCTTCTTCGCCAGGACCCCGAACATGGTAGCTGCAACCCCGGGATGGGACTTCATCCCTACTCCTACTATTGAGATGCGGGCGATATCCTCATCGGCAATTATCTGACCTGCGTTTATGTTGGCGGCTGCTTTTCTGGTAACCTTCATCGCCTTTTGGAGTGCGGATTTGCTTACAGTAAATGAAATATCCGTCTGACGCGTATGACTGACATTCTGGACGATCATATCCACATTAACCCCTTCAAGGGAGAGTTTCTTAAAGATCTTTGCCGCTACACCAGGCCGGTCAGGGAGACTGCATATAGTAATTTTTGCTGCCTTCTTATTGATTGTGACGCTAGTAACAACCACATCTTCCATTCTTTTTACCTCCTTGATAATCAGGGTGCCTGCATTCTTAGAGAATGATGAGCGCACGTGTATCGGCACGTCGAATTTTTTCGCCACCTCAATGGAGCGCGCCTGCATAACCTGCGCACCTAAAGATGCCATCTCCAACATCTCATCGTAAGTGATCTCTTTGATCATTTTGGCATGCGGTTCTACGCGGGGATCAGTAGTATAGATACCGTCAACATCGGTATATATCTCGCACTCCCGAGCCGCTAATTCCTTGGCCAGAGCAACAGCAGTCAAGTCCGAGCCACCCCTGCCTAAGGTAGTGATATCCTGAGTCAGGGTCACGCCTTGAAAACCGGCAACGATGACTACCCGATTCTTCTTTAATTCTTCCTTTATCTTATCGGCGTTTATCTTGATAATCCGGGCGCGGGTATGACTGGTATCAGTAATGATCCCTCCTTGAGCCCCGGTAAAGGATATCGCCTCAACCCCCAGCTTGTGAACCGCCATAGCTAATAATGCCACGGAGATCTGCTCTCCGGTTGATAAGAGCATATCCATCTCACGCTCTGAAGGGTGTAGATTAATCTTGTTCGCCAGCTCGACCAACTCATCAGTAGTATCCCCTAATGCAGAGACCACCACTACTAAATCATATCCCCTTCTCCTATAGTCAACTACCCTACGGGCTACCTCCTGTATACGCTCCACATTGGCTACGGATGAACCCCCGAATTTCTGTACAATCAAACCTCTATGCATGCTTTCTCCTCAATGAGCGCATAACTTACGCGACTGCAAGGAGTGTAAGTTATATGCGCGAATTTTGAGCACAATAATTTTCAATATAGCGAAATCCCGCGTAAGCGGGGCTCCCGAAGCGTACGCAGTGAATTTTGGGACAAAATTCACAAGTGCTTACGCGAGGGATCTCCAAACCCCGCACCGTTCGGCGAAGCGCAAGAAATTGACAAGCGTTTAGGAGAGGAATCTTACGAACTACTACCGGGATTACCTCCCGCTAACC
>JADHWA010000016.1 GCA_016783715.1 Candidatus Omnitrophota bacterium | reverse complement strand
GCGACAAGGGAGCCTTGCCTGGCTGTGTTGGAAGAGCAGCTTCAGCACACACTGGGTACAAAGGTGAGGATCACAAAAAGAAAGAAGCGGGGCAATATACAGATTGAATTTTATTCACAAGAAGAGCTTGAGAGAATCGTCAAGGTAATAAAAGGAGAAGAGCAGGGATGAATAATAGCGCAGCGCTGATTCTCATAAAGCCCGACGGGCTGAAGAAATCCCTAACCGGCAATGTTCTGGCCCGTCTCTCAGAGACAAAGCTGGAGATCGTTGCGGCCAGAATGGTAAGAGTCTCCAAGAAGCTGGCCGAAGAGCATTACCAGAGCCTTAGCGATAAACCTTTCTTTAAGGCCCTGGTCCAGTATATCCAGGGTGAGCTGCATGATCGGCGTAAGGTAATGGCGCTTGTTTATTGGGGGGAGGACGCTATACGTAAGTGCCGGAATCTCGCCGGGGCGACAAATCCGGAGGAAGCAGAGCCAACATCGATTCGCGGTTCTTACGGCAGGATAACTACCGGCGGAATCTACGAAAATGTAATCCACGTCTCCTCGGATGAAACAGAAGCAGAGCGCGAGATAAAACTTTGGTTTACCCCGGATGAGATAATTGTCGATCTATACCCCAGCAAGGAGATTAAAGAGGGGGAGAAGAAGGTTAAGGTCTGGAAGTGAACAAAAGGGGACTTTCTATGTTAAAGAGCATGACCGGATATGGAAACAGGGAATCGAGGATCACCGACGGAGGCGGGGCATCCGCGGAGATAAGAAGCTCCAATCATAAATACCTGGAGATCGTCCTGCATCTGCCAGATGGTTTTTTAGCCCTGGAAGATAAGATAAAGAAGATTATCGAGGGCAAGGTTAAAAGAGGGAGGGTGGTCTGCAGACTTAATATTAGCGGCGGCGGGTTAGTCGAGCCCTGTATTAACCGGAAGCTCTTGGAGCGCTACCTTGCGGCATTAAAGGGTATCCAGAGGAGCCTGAGATTAACCGATGACTTGACCGTCAGTACGCTGATAGGCCTCCCCGGAGTGCTGACCTTAGATGAAAGCTGGCCGCAAAATCGTAAAAAAACTTGGCCAGAACTTAAGGGAGTTTTAGAGGGGGCCCTTGATCAGTTAGCCAGGACGCGTAAGAAGGAGGGAGCAGCCTTATGCCGGCATCTAAGGAAAGAGGCACAAGGGATGAGGAGTATCCTCGGGTTGCTTGAGGCAGGCTTTAAGAGAGCGATAAGAGAAAAATCAGCAGCGCTCAAAACAGATGAAGAGCGCTCAGCATTCCAAAAAACCTCTGATATTACCGAAGAGATTGAGCGCCTGAAGTTCCACGTGAAGAATTTTATCAGCAGGCTCTCCAAAGAGGGGCCGGCGGGCAAGGAACTTGATTTTATCGCCCAGGAGATGCAGCGCGAGACTAATACCGCGGGGGCTAAGTCTTGTGATTCCCTGATCTCCAGTCGGGTGATTCAACTAAAGAGCCGGATCGAGAAGATTCGCGAGCAGGCTCAGAATGTAGAATAAGGCATCTCATGAAGAAAGCGAGCGAGATGCCCGATTACAACGATTTTAAAAATAGATAACAGAGATTAATGCTTAATCGATGAAATCTTAATTAATCACAGTAATCAGGTATAATCCGCGATTATACCTGAGGATTATACCAAGTGGGAAGACAAAGAGGACGTATATTTGTGGTTTCCGGGCCATCAGGATCCGGAAAGACAACTTTACTTAAGAGACTCGTCAGGGATAGGCTGATTGCCAGGAAGCTCGCCCGCTCAGTCTCCTATACCACGCGGTCGAAGAGGCCCGGGGAAAGACAGGGGAGGGACTATTTCTTTATAACCCGGCAGGAGTTTAGGAGGTTCTTACGAGAGAAGAAGATTATCGAGTGGACAAAATATTTAGATAATTATTACGCGACTCCCCGGGGCTTTGCCGAAAAGCAGCTTAAATGCGGCAAAGTTCTTCTGCTTTGTTTGGATGTCAAAGGCGCCTCAAGGATCAAGCGGCTTTATGCGCGACAGAGCACCACGATATTTATTCTTCCTCCGTCGCTGCCGGAGTTGCGCAAGAGGATTACCAGCCGCTGCTGTCAAACCAAGAAGAAGGAGATAAAAAAACGTCTGTCGTTGGCAGATGCCGAGATCGTAGGCGCTAGCAAATACGACTATTGCCTGTTGAATAAGGACCTGAATCAGGTGACCAGGGAGCTAAAGGAGATCATTTTAACTGATACTAAAGCAAAAAAGTCAAATGAAGCCACAGCTTACGGAGCAAGGCGACGTAAGCTGCATGGCTGAAATTGACCCCCCACCACTTTTTAGAGAAAGAGTGGGTAGCGTATTTAAATGCAAAATGGTTAGTTATACCTTCAATTATATTTTAGGTTTGTATTAAAAAGTGGTGGGGGGTTTAATTCGCGCATTGACGTACTCCCACTACCGTGCTCGTAAGTCAAGCGCTCATTAAAAAAGGAAGGCTGATATGAACTATGTTCCGCTGGAGAAGGTGTTGGATAAAAACGAGAAATCGCTCTACAAGTTGGTAATTCTGGCTTCAAAGAGGGCCCTTGAGATCGCCGAGGGCCAACCGAAATTGATCGCCGCGGATTCGGCGACCAAGCCATCGACAGTAGCGCTTTTTGAGATCGCCGAAGGGAAAGTACGATATAAAAAACTAAAAGCATAGAATAATTATGTGTAAAAATATCGTTTTAGGGGTAACTGCAAGTATCGCCATATATAAAGCCTGTGAGATCACCCGTAGGTTAAAGAAAGAGGGGTTTTCGGTAACAACCGTGATGACGCCTCATGCCCAGGAGTTAATACGGCCGATAGTTTTTCAGAGTCTTTCAGGGGGCAAAGTTTACACCGGGCTCTTTGATAGCCCGCAAGACTCACAGATAGAACATATCTCTCTGGCAGAGAGGGCAGACCTTATTCTGGTCGCCCCCGCCACCGCTAATATTATCGGAAAGATCGCATCGGGTGTTAGCGACGACCTCCTGACCTGCGTGGTCTGCGCAACCCAGGCACCGGTTCTGATCGCCCCGGCGATGAATCAAAATATGTATAAAAATAAAATTACCCAGGGGAATATCAGGAAGTTGAAATCCCTGGGGTATAAATTTATTGAGCCAGTGAAAGGACGCCTTGCCTGCGGGAGAGAAGGGATTGGATGTCTGGCTTCCCTTGAGGATATCGTTAAAGAGGTGAAGAGGGCTCTTTAAAAGTATGGCGTGGTAGCCAAGTGGTAAGGCAGCGGTCTGCAAAACCGCTATTCACCGGTTCAAATCCGGTCCACGCCTCCAATAATTTTTTCCGACAAGGAAAAAATTATTGGCACTAAAGCGTCCTTGTTCGCTTACGCTCACAAGGATTTCGCTTGATAAAAGCATTTGGTACTTAAGCGTCGCCGAGCGACAAGCGAGACAGCGAGCGAAGTGCCTGAACTTAAATGAAATCCGATAGCTCCTCGTCCGCCTTTGGCGGACTCGGAGTCAATTTTCCTGGTATGATATAGAGAGAAAATTGAGGGCAAGTGGTGGAATGGCATACACGATGGACTTAAAATCCATTGGTCGCAAGGCCGTGAGGGTTCGACTCCCTCCTTGCCCAGTGTCCTAAAAGAAGTTTTTAGTAGGTTGAAAATTTGGGGCTCATAGCTCAGTCCCGCCACAGCGATTAAGAGATTTGAGGCGGGATCCCGCAAAGAAGCTTGTAGGATATGCTGTTTGCGGGATTGGTTAATAAGAGTTCGCTTATGAGCACAGCCGGTTATAAAATTAGGGCTCATAGCTCAGTTGGTTAGAGCGCTTCCTTGACATGGAAGAGGTCTCAGGTTCAAGTCCTGATGGGCTCACCATTTAATTCGCATTCTAAAAAGGGGAGATTATGGAAAAACTTGATTTTGGCCCGGTTAAAAAGCTGCTCGATGACCCTTCGGTATCGGAAATTATGATTAACGGAGCCGAGAAAGTTTTTATCGAAAAAAACGGGAAGAAGGTTCTAAGCGATGTCCGTTTTGGCAGCGAGGCTGAGGTAAAAAAACTCGTGGAATCAATCTATAGCCCAAAGGGCAAGCGCGTGGATAGAGATGTGCCTTATGCGGATTGCTGCCTCGATGACGGGACGCGTATAAATGCGATCATCTCTCCTGTATCGCGTTTTGGGATGTCGGTAACATTTAGAAAGTTCTCCAAGGATATCAATTCGGTCGAGGACCTGATTAAACTTGACACTTTAGACCAGAAGGCCGCAGAATTTTTAATTGCCTGCGTTAAAGGCAAGATTAATATGCTCTTCTCCGGCGGGACAGCGGTAGGTAAAACCACGCTCCTACAGCTTCTCTCAGGCTATTTTTCGCCGACAGAGAGAGTAATTACTATTGAGGATGCCGCAGAACTTAAGCTGGAGCAGGATAATGTTATCTCGCTTGAAACCAGGACTCCGGATAGAGAGGGTAAGGGAGAGGTGGCGCTGCGGGACTTGATCCGTAATGCCCTGCGTATGGCCCCTGACCGCCTGGTGATCGGTGAGGTCAGAGGTCCTGAGGCGATTGATATGATTCAGGCGATGGCTACGGGCCATTCCGGAACCATCGGTGTCGTCCATGGAAATTCGCCCCGGGAGGTAGTCTCACGATTAGAGACTATGATCTTGATGTCGGGGATCAACATACCCCTCTGGGAAGTTAGAAAATTGATCGCCTCGACCATCCATATGATCGTGCATCTGGATAGGTTCTCTGACGGCAGCCGCAAGATTACCTACATTACCGAGATCCGCGGCCTGGAGAGAGAAGAGATAGCTTTTAATGATCTTTTCTTGCACCGGATAACAAATATCGATGAGCACGGGAAGGTCTTTGGTACGCTAAAGCCATGTATCAGGTATTACCCGAAATTTTTCCAGAAACTCCAGAAACTGAGCCTGGTCTCAGATAAAATTTTCGTCAATGAATAAAACAGATTACGAAATTCTAAGGCACTCCTGTTCGCACCTGATGGCCCAGGCGGTAAAAGAGCTCTGGCCAAAAATAAAGTTAGGGATCGGCCCGGCGATCGAAGACGGTTTCTACTATGATTTTGATAAGAAAGAGCCGTTCGCCGAGGGAGACCTGGAAAAGATCGAAGAGAGGATGCGGCGGATCATTAAAGAGGACTTCCCGTTTACCAGGGAAGAGGTCTCCAAAAAGCAAGCCGAGAAGTTATTTAAGGCAGAGAAAGAAGAGTATAAATTAGATCTGCTGCGTCAGATCCCCGGGGAGAAAGTTTCGATTTATCGCACCGGGAAAAAATTCGTTGATCTCTGCCGTGGACCGCATCTGGGGTCTACCGGCGGGATCAAAGCCTTCAAGCTGTTATCGGTTGCCGGAGCATATTGGCATGGAATCGAAACCAACCCGATGCTTCAGCGTATCTACGGGACCTGCTTTCCTGACCAGAAGAGCCTGGAGGGCTATTTAAAAAATTTAGAAGAGGCTAAGAAGCGGGATCACAGGAAGCTCGGGCCCACGTTAGGGATCTTTGATATCTACCATGAAGAAGCAGGGGCGGGGCTGGTATTCTATCATCCAAGAGGTGCTGTCTTACGCCGGATTATTGAAGACTATGAGAAGGACGAGCATTTAAAACGCGGATATCAGATGGTGATAACCCCGCATATAATGCATTCAGGCCTCTGGAAGACCTCCGGGCACTACGATTACTATCTTGAAAACATGTATACCTTCAAGATCGAGAAGAAGGAGTTTGTTCTAAAGCCGATGAATTGTCCCGGCCACATACTCCTATATAAATCAAAAACCAGAAGTTACAAGGACCTGCCTTTGCGGCTCTTTGAGCTGGGGACAGTTTACCGGCATGAAAAGGCCGGAGTACTGCATGGGTTATTGCGTGTGCGCGGTTTTACCCAGGATGACGCGCATATCTTTTGTCTACCGCAACAGCTAAAAGCTGAGATCAAGTCAGTGATTGATTTTGTCTTCTCTACCATGAAGACCTTCGGGTTTCCGGAGTTTGAGATAGAGTTGAGCACCCGTCCTGAAAAATACATCGGCTCCGATGAGGACTGGGAGCTGGCTACCGGGGCATTAGAGGAGGCATTGAAAGAGGATAGCCTGGAGTATACGGTTAATCAGGGGGAGGGCGCGTTTTACGGGCCGAAGATAGATATAAAATTAAAGGATGCGCTTAAGAGACAATGGCAGTGTGCCACAATTCAGTGTGATTTTGCCCTGCCAAAGCGGTTTGCCATAAGCTACGTTGATTCAGACGGCAAAGAAAAGCAGCCGATCATGTTGCATCGGGTGCTCTTGGGTAGCCTTGAGCGGTTTATCGGCGCATTGATTGAGAATTATAAAGGGGCGTTTCCGGTATGGCTGGCGCCTGTGCAGGTATTGATTATACCGATCAATGATTCAGTTGTCGGATACTCTAAAGAAGTAAGGGGCGCCCTGGAGAAAGAAGGGATCAGGGTTGAGGTCGATACCCGCAACGAGACCCTCGATAAACGTATCCGTAATGCAGAGATGGAGCAGGTGCCTTACGTTCTGGTTCTGGGCGGCCGGGAGGAAAAACAGGGGACGGTCTCGGTCAGGAGAAAGGGCGCAGGAGACAAAGGCGCCCAGCCGATAGCAGACTTCATTAAGAAAATAATAGAAGAGATTGAAAACAAAGTTTAAAGGATAGGGATGGAGATCCCGCGCCTAAGCGACTGTCAATTTCTTGCGAAATTGTCCGCGCAGGCTCGGGAGCCCCGCTAACGCGGGATTTCACTAGATAGAAACCAAAGGTGTTTAATAATTCGCCACCGCTCAAGCAGCGGGGCTCAGTAAGGAGGTGGTCACCATAAAAAAGTATATTCGCATCAACGAAAGGATACGCGTACCGGAGGTACGTGTTATCGGCCCTGAAGGCGGCCAGTTAGGCGTGATGACGGTGCAGAAGGCCATGGAGATAGCAAATCAAAATGAGTTAGACCTGATAGAGGTTGCTCCTTCGGCAAGCCCTCCGGTCTGTCGGATTATTGATTACAGTAAGTTTAAATATGACCAGGAGAAGAAGGAGCGCGAGGCCAAGAAGCATCAAAAACAGGGAAAGCTTAAAGAGATTCGCCTTAAACCCAACATTGACGACCATGATTACCAGACAAAATTAAAACAGACGATCACCTTTTTAAGCAGGAGGGATAAAGTCAAGGTAAGCCTATTTTTCCGCGGCAGGCAGATGGAGCATCTGGACCTGGGCAGAAAAATTATCGATAGATTTGTTACCGATACACAGCACAATGCGCAACTGGAGAAGAATCCATCCCTGGAGGGGCGGGTTATATCTCTGGTGTTGAGTCCGAAATAAGTGAGCACATAAGTTATGGAACCCGCTATGATAATGACGGTGACATAACTTATATGTGCGAACTTACCCCCCATCACTTTTTGTATAGTGGAGGAGTGGTAAGATTTAAACGTGAGGCGTTTGATAATATCAGATAAAATTTTGTGGAGTTTTATCAAAAAGTGGTGGGGGGTCAATTCGCGCAATAATTTACTCACACTTGCCGCACAGGCGGCACACCGGCGCATCCGATAAAGCCGGGTGACGTGTTCGTAAATTATGCGCTCATTGAATTCGCATACACTTAATATGCAACAAAACAATGGAGACCGACCATGGCACGATTAAAGACAAAAAAAGGAGTAGCAAAGAGGTTTCGCTTGACTAAGAAAAGAAAAATAAAATATCACGCCGGCGGCAAAGGACATCTTGCCTCAAGTAAAAAACGTCAGCAGCGAAGGAGACTAAAAAAGCAAAAGACCATCGGGGGAAAAAGAGAAGCGGTCTATTTAAAAAGGCAGTTACCTAACGGGTAAAAATTCCTTACTGAACTAACACCCGGCGCTTATAGGAATTGCGCCGGTGTTCCCTTACTGGGAAGGAGTAATATCATGGCTAAAATAAAACATAGTGTCGCAACTCGCAAGAGGAAAAAGAAACTATTAAAGAAGGCCAAAGGTTATTGGGGAGATCGCAGCAAACAGTATCAGCAGGCGCGCCGCACCTTGATGAAGGCCATGACTTACGCCTATCGTGACAGGAAGGCAAAGAAGAGGAGTGCTAGAAGCCTCTGGATCGTCCGGATCAATGCTGCTTGCCGCCAGGCGGGTATTACCTATAGCCAGTTGATCAACGGCTTGAAGATTGCAAAGATCCAGCTTGACCGCAAGATTTTAGCAGACCTGGCGGTGAAGGATGCACATGTTTTTAAGAAGCTGGTGGAAGCAATAAAGGGAAAATAGGCCCAAGGATAAGCACGGCTGTCAATTTGAGGATAAGATGTATATAATCATAGTTGGCTGTGGCAGGGTCGGCTCAGAGTTAGCAAAACTGCTCTCAGGCGAAAACAATAATGTCGTAGTTATCGATAAAAAACAGAGTTCCTTTGAGCGTCTGGGTAAAACTTTTAACGGGCTTACCCTTTTAGGCAACGGTTTTGACCTGGCTCTATTAAGACAGGCCGGCGTCGAAAAAGCCGATGTGCTCTGCGCCTTGACAAACGGGGACAATACTAACTTAATCACCGCTCAGGTCGCAAAGAAGATTTTTAAAGTACCAAAGACAATCGCCAGGGTATATGATCCTCAGAGGGCAGACATATATTCCGCATTGGGTCTGGATATTATAAGCGGCACGCTGCTTTTTGCCTCGATGCTCAGAGATAAGATCATTGAGAGCAGATTTTCCAGCTACCTGATCAAGACAAAGGATTTAAGAGTCATTGAGGTCGAGGTAAAGGATGAATTGGTCGGCAAGACCGCCGGAGATATAGCTATCCCGGGAGAATTTCTGGTAGCAGCGATCAGAAGGATGGATGAAGTAATAATCCCTGTGCCGCAGACAGTTCTAAGATCAAAGGATATTTTAGCCGGGGTGGCAAAGGTTGCCAGCCTGAATAAGATAAAGAAGAAATTTAATATATAGATAGAGACCGTTTGAAAAATTCACTAAGATGATGAAACGATGAATTTAAATCATAAATCCGAAATCCTAAACTCTAAACAAATTCCAAATCATAAATCCCAATATTCCAAACTTAGCGGTTTGGAATTTCGAACATCGGAATTTAGAAATTGTTTAGTATTTAGATATTAGGGCTTAGAGTTTTAACGACATATGCCTAAACAAACATAACGAAAATGTACATAGTTATAGTAGGAGCAGGTAAAGTAGGATATTATCTGGCAAAGCGCCTTTGTGATGCAGCGCACACCGTCAGCGTAGTTGATAAAGACAAGGATCTCTGTGAGGAGATCGCAAAGAACCTGGAGCTTCTGGTGATTAACGGCGATGCCTGTGATCCTAAGATCTTAGAAGAGGCAGGGGTCCAGGGCGCAGATGTTTTGGCTGCGGTCACCGGTGACGACGAGGACAACCTGATCATCTGTCAGCTGGCTAAAGAGAAATTCAGCGTGCAGCGGACTGTCGGCAGAGTTAATAATCCGGACAACGATTATACCTTCTCTGAGCTCGGGGTAGACGTCCCGATTGATGCCACAGAGATCATCGCCAAGATTATTGAAGAAGAAGTTTCATTCTCGGACTTTGTCAACCTGATGAGTTTTAAACGCGGGAAACTCTCTATTGTGCGCGTTGATATCCCTGAGGATTCCCCGGTAATAAATAAGGAGGTCCGTCAGATCCAACTGCCTCCTGACTCGGTGCTGGTTTCGATTGTCAGGCAGGATGAAGTGATCGTCCCCAAAGGTAACACTGTTCTTTTGCCGGGAGACGACATCATCGCCCTTACCCTTACCGGCAACGAGCAGCAAGTATTAAATCTGTTAGCCGGAAAATTATAAGATGAAGATTAAAGTTCCCTTCCAAGCAGCTCTCGGTATTGCTACCGAGATTCTATATTCCCTAGCAATAGTTATAGCCGCATTTCTAATCTGTGTGATCATAGCCTTAATAAGATGATTCTTCGGCCAAGAAGAGAAGACGTTTTGAGTATCGGCTATTATTTAGGGAGGATCATTATTGCTTTGGGGCTGGTGATGCTTCTGCCTGCGCTCTTTGCATTGATCATAGGAGAGAAAAACCCTGCAATGGACTTTTTGATCGCTGTTGAGATCTCCCTGGTCCTGGGCCTGACGCTGGCGCAGATCTGCCGGACCGATAAGGACCTTAACTGGATGCAGGGGATGGTGGTGGTCAGTCTCTCCTGGATCGTGGCAGCACTACTGGGGGCGCTACCTTTTTACCTGAGCGGCCACTGGAATTCTTATTTAGATGCCTGTTTTGATGCCATGTCGGGGTTTGCCACTACGGGGCTGATCTTAGTCCAGGATCTGGATCACCTCTCTCTGACGCATAACCTCTGGCGCCATCTGATCATGTTTATCGGCGGCCAGGGGATTGTAATAGTAGCGCTATCCTTCTTTATCCGCGGGCTATCAGGTGCTTTTACAATGTACGTCGGAGAGGGCAGAGACGAGAGGATATTGCCGAACGTAATTCAGACCTCCAGGTTTATCTGGCTGGTGAGTCTGGTCTATTTTATCTTAGGGGTAGTCAGTTTAGGCATAACAGGAATGCTCTTAGGACTGAAACCTTTTAGCGCCTTCTTCCAGGGGGCATGCATTTTCATGGCCGCCTTTGACATCGGCGGGTTTACGCCTCATTCGCAAAATATATTGTATTATCATAGCTTTGCCTTTGAACTTATCACGGTTATGATTATGATCGTAGGTGCCCTAAACTTTAAATTACATTACTGTCTGTGGATGGGCAGGCGCACAGAGATATTTAAGAATATCGAAACTCGCGGCCTCTTCATTAGTATAATAGTGCTGTTTGTCATTGTAGGTGCCTCCTTAGGCGGGCTGCAGATTTATCCGGAGGCAGCGATGCTCTTTCGTAAGGGGTTCTATCAGTTGATCTCTGCCCATACCGGGACTGGGTTTCAGACCATATATCCGGCGCAGTTTTTCGGCGAATGGAATCAGCTGGCGATTATCGGGGTGATTTTTGCTATGGGGCTGGGTGGAGCGGTCTGCTCTACCACAGGGGCGATCAAGATGCTGCGGCTGGGGATAATTTATAAGGCGCTGCTTGAGGATGTAAAGAGGATTATTTTGCCGGAGAAGGCAGTGATCATGCAGAAGTATCACCATATCAAGGATATGCTGCTGGATGACAGACAGGTAAGGAGCGCACTGCTGATTACCTTATCGTATCTGGCGATCTATATCTTTGGCGCCTGCGCGGGTGTATATTTTGGTTATCCTGTTTTGAACTCCCTATTTGAATCGACCTCCGCGGCTGCCAATGTCGGTTTATCCTGCGGGATCACTAATGCCGGGATGCCGGCTGCCCTGAAGCTTATTTATATACTACAGATGTGGGCAGGGCGTCTGGAATTTATGTCGATCTTTACCTTAATCGGATTCTTTATTGCAGCAATTAGGGGCAAGTAGATGTTATATAAGTGCAAAGCTCGAAGTTCAAAGCGCAAAATTAAAGCGCAAAGTTCAAAGTCAAAAGTTAAAAACTTAAAACTTTTAGTTTTAGGCTTAAGTTTTGCGCTTTGCGTTTTGCACTTTACGTTTGCTTATGCCCAGGCGGTCACAGGCCGGGACCTGATTGATAATGCCACAGAATACAACGGCAAAATTATTCTCTTTGAAGGGGAGGTAATCGGTGATATTATGATTCGCGGGGAGCACGCCTGGATTAATGTCAGTGACGGGGATACCGCGATCGGTATCTGGACAGAGAAGAAGCTGACTGAGGGGCTTACCCATACCGGAGGGTATAATTCTAAGGGGGACTGGATAAGAATTAATGGAATATTCAGCCGGGCCTGTGGTGAGCACTCCGGCGAACTGGATATTCATGCCCAGAGCATCAAACTATTAAATAGCGGGGGCATCATTCAGGAGGGGCTGAATTTAGGGAAGAGAAACATAGCTTTAGTTCTGCTAGGAGCATTATGTCTGAGCGTGATATTGCAAGCCTATATAAAAATTTCGAGTCGGAGACAGAAGGTATAAATTCGGCTGCCGACCTGGAAGAGTTGCGTCTGAGGTATCTGGGTAGGAAGGGGTTGATTGCCGAACTGACTGGTTCCATTCCTACCCTGGAGAAAAGTGAGCGTGCAGAATTCGGTAAGCAGGTCAATGCCCTTAAGAACCGGATAATCTCTCTTCTCGGAGAAAAAGAAAAGTTTCTCGGCCGGGGTTCGGGGGAGGCAAGAGAGTCGGTTGATATTACAATGCCGGCTTTTCTGCCGGAGCTGGGGCACCGCCACCTGATTACCCAGTTGATCTCGGAGATCTGCGGGGTATTTGAAAAGATGGGCTTCCTGGTCATCGAGGGCCCTGAGGTAGAGACCGAATACAATAATTTTACCGGATTAAATATACCGCTGGAGCACCCCTCACGGGATGCCTTCGATACCTTTTACCTAAAAGGGAAAAACAGGCTGTTATTGCGCAGCCATACCTCACCGGTACAGATCCGCGTGATGAAATCGCGCAAGCCGCCTTTGGCGGTGGTGGTTCCGGGCCGGGTTTATCGTCCGGATGCCACTGATGCATCGCACCTGTTCATGTTCTATCAGATCGAGGGGTTTATGGTAGATACCAATATTAGATTTTCCGATTTAAAAGGGACTTTGGAGTTTTTTCTCAAGAAAATTTTCGGACCAGACGTCAGGATGCGCCTGCGGCCCCACTTTTTCCCCTTTACCGAACCCTCCGCAGAGGTGGATATCTCCTGTAATATATGCAATGGTAAGGGTTGTTCTACCTGCGGCAGGAAAGGGTGGTTGGAGATCTTGGGTGCCGGGATGATTCACCCCAATGTTTTAAGAAATGTTGGATACAGCCCCAAGAAATATAGCGGGTTTGCCTTTGGGATGGGGATCGAGCGGATCGCCATGTTGAAATACGGGATTCAGGATATCAGGATTTTTTACGAGAATGACCTGCGGTTCTTAAAACAATTCTAAGTGAGGTCACCCCGCCCTTGCATGCAAGGGCGGGGTTACGCGCTCATTAAAATGAAAGCAACCTATAACTGGCTAAAAAGTTTTGTCGAGATCAAAATTCCTCCTGAGAAGCTCGCCGAGAAACTGACCATGGCGGGGATCGAGGTCAAATCAATAGAAGGCAAGTCCGGAGACTTTGTC
>JADHWA010000015.1 GCA_016783715.1 Candidatus Omnitrophota bacterium | reverse complement strand
GTGTTGACTCTCCCAGCGCTTCTGCTCATCGTTAAATTTAAAGAGCGGGAATTCCTTTATCCAGACAAAGGAATGTTCTACCCCTTCTTCATTTCTGGTATCCGGCTTATCGCTCTTGTACTTGTCCATAGCCTCTTGATAACTCAAGCGCTTAAATGGAATTTTAATCTCTACTCCTTTAAATTCCTTAAATACCGAATACATCAACTTCTCAATCAACGAGAATATATCCTCTTCGTCCACAAAAGACATCTCTAAGTCTAACTGGGTAAACTCCGGCTGGCGGTCAGCGCGCAGATCCTCATCACGAAAGCATTTGGCGATCTGATAATATTTATCTATGCCGGCTACCATCAGGATCTGCTTGAACATCTGCGGGGACTGAGGCAGGGCGAAAAAATTTCCGGGATTGACTCTAGAAGGTACCAGATAATCACGGGCGCCCTCCGGAGTAGACTTGGTCAAAATCGGGGTCTCCGACTCAATAAACCCCTCTTTATCTAGAAGCTTTCGCATATTCCGGTAAAGCTTATGTCGCAAGGCAAAATTATAGCTGGACTTTTTGCGCCGCAGGTCCAGGTAGCGATATTTAAGCCGCAGGTCCTCGGTAACATCTAAGCTGCCTTCTATCTCAAACGGTGGAGTGAGGCTGCGATTTAGAATCTGGACATGGGTTGCCAGAACCTCGACTTCTCCGGTAGCAAGGTTTTTATTTACATTATTTGCAGGACGCGAATTGACCAGGCCCTTAACCATGACCACAAACTCTCCCCTGAGCTCCCCCGCTATGGCGTAACTCTCTTTGGATTCCTTAGGGATAAAGGTAATCTGGGTAAGCCCATACCTGTCACGCAGGTCTATAAAGATCAACTTTCCGTGATCACGGCGAGTCGCCACCCATCCACAGAGCACTACTTCCTTACCCTTATCTTTTAAATTAAGCTGCCCGCAAGTATGCGTCCTTAACATCGTATTTTAGCGTATAGCGCATAGTATTAAGTCTCTATCTTCTCTTTTACCTTATCAACTACTTCCTCAAGATTGATTTGTTCTTGCTTACCCCTGCGCATGTCTTTGAATATAACCACATTCTTCTCTAATTCATTATCCCCGAGGATTAAAACCAGGTCACTGCCAAGATCATCGGCAAGACGCATTGCACCTTTAAGCGACTTCTCCTGATAATCCGTATCTGCTGCAATGCCAGCGGCACGCAGTCCAGATAAGAGCCGTGCACCTGCATCTTTTGCCCGATCCCCCAGAACGATTATAAAAACCACTTCCCTTTGGGGGCCATGTTTCTTTAAATCACTGACTAATAGCAACCTCTCTACCCCAAAGGCAAAACCCACCGAACCGACCTGGGGACCACCCAGATCTTTAACTAAATTGTCATACCTGCCTCCGGCTCCCAGGGCATCCTGCGCCCCAAGGCTATCGTGTTTGAATTCGAATACCGTACGGGTATAATAATCTAATCCCCTCACCAGCTGCCGGTTTACTTCATAACTGAGCCCTTCGGCATCCAGACTGCGCTTTACCTGATTAAAATGCTGGCGGCAGTCACCACAGAGATGTTTATCCTGGATACTCAACCCCTTTACAACCTTACGGCACTCCTGCTTCTTGCAGTCAAGGATACGTATGATATTATGCTTGAACCTCTCTTTACACTCCTGACAGAGACCCCCTAATTTACCCTTAAGTTCCTCCCGCAGCATATCTACCAATGCCAACTTATCCTTCGGACAGCCAAGGGTATTGATATTAAGGCTGTATCCGGTAATCTGATCAGCCTTTAGAATGGCATCGGCGACCATGATAATCTCGGCATCTATCCAGGGCGAAGAAGAACCGATCGCTTCTGCGCCGATATGATGGAATTGACGCTGTCTGCCTTTCTGAGGCCTCTCAAGACGAAACATCGGCCCGATATAGTAGAATTTTGAAAATCTCCCGGACTTATCCAGATTACCCTCAAGATATGCCCTGACAATCGAAGCCGTCCCCTCCGGACGCAGGACATAGGAATCTTCTTTATTTTTTATCAAAAACATCTGCTTTTTAACGATTTCGGCAAATTCGCCAAGGGAACGGCTAAAGAGAGCGGATTCTTCGATAACCGGGGTGCGGATCTCTTTGTAGTTATATAAAGAAAAAACCTTACGTGCTACTGCTTCTAACTTTTGCCAATAAGCTATCTCCTCCGGGAGTATATCTCTTGTACCGGGAACTCTTTTAAACATCTTAAGGTTTTTTTTGGTGTGAGAAAGCGTGGCTATTTTACTTCTTTTTTCATCTCTAAGCCTGGCTTAAAGACGACAACTTTTCTGGGTGGGACAGGAACTGCCTGCCCGGTGCGGGGATTCCTTCCGGTGCGACTCTTCCTCTGTTTAATCTTAAATACACCGAAATTGCGCAACTCTATCTTCTCTCCTCTGACTAGGGCCTCAGTGATGCAATCGAGAGTCTTCTGAACAACCTTCTTGACGTCTATTTGTTTTAGATTAGTCTCATCAGAAACCTTTAAAATTATATCTTTTTTCGTCATCACCGCCTCCTGGTATAATGTTCAGGTATAATTATAAACATTATACCTGATTACACAGATTTTTTTAGATTACGCAGATTAATGCATCAACAAATTTACACACTCTTATTTCTCTCAATGGACGGTCTTTATCAAATATTTTTTTTCTAATCTGTATAATCTCCTTTTATAATCTCTGTAATCAAGATATCTTTTTTTCTCCTATTATAGGATAACTTAGATGTAAGTATAATAACAACAAAATGTTACGTTGTCAAGCAATATTTGCCTTTTTCGTCATTTGAGGAGAAATATTGCTTGATCTTTAGGAAGAGAAGCAACGAAAGATCTTATTATCCATCACCTACTCCTTTAAACCAAAATTTCCTCTTATTAATAGATTTTTCTTGATCCTTAAGAAGAATAAGCGACGGGGGATCTTAATCCTTTCTCTTTTTAAACATATCCTCCATCTGTCCGCCGAAATCCTTAAATCTGTCAACTATACTTTCAAACTTTTCGATTATCCGCTCCGGAGACTGCCCCGAGAGGTTCGTCAGTACAGCAGCCATGATCGCCTTCTTTAGCTGATCCACGCTTATCCGGGGAGAATCAAGCTTAGTATTGAGCGTAAAGTTCAATTCCAGCCTGCCACTGTCATCAATAAACAAATCAAGCGCATTGCCGATTATAGAGCTAATATCCAATGAGGCGTCACCTGAGGCGTCACTATCGGCAGGATCCCCTGATTCGTAAACTAAGCCCGACAGCAAAAGCGAAGATTTAATCTCTAGATCATTATCCTCTGCCTCAGCCTGAGAATCCAAGCTAAGAGTGGCAGAGAGCAGCTTTTTCTTTGAGACAAGATCCCCGTAATAAGGCTGGAAGTATGCGATATCCAGATTATCCACTAAAAGATTAGCGCGGGCACTCTTATTGATAAGATTAACCCAACCCTGTCCGGAAAGAGAGCCTATTTTTTTATCATCTGCATCCGAGACCCCGCAGGAGAGCCGGTATTTCAGGTTTATCCGGTTCAAAGGAAAGAGTGTCTTTGAGATATCAAGGTTCAGATGATCAAGAATGGTCTTAACTCCAGCGGAGGAGACGCTCCGGTCAAGATAGCTGACCCTCCCCTCTTCTACCTTGAGCCCTGAGATAATCACCTTAAAGCCAGACTCTGTCTCCTGATGAGGAAGAGAGAAATTTAATGAACCATCGGAATTCTTGACTAACTCTATAACCGGTTCTACCAACCTCAAATCATCGATTACAATCCTTCCGGAGAGAAGGGCCGGCAGGATAGGCGTAAAAGAGATCTCTCTAACCTTAGCCAGATCTGAGAGCTCCAATTTTTTTAGATTAACCGAAAGCGGCAACTTCAAAGTTACCTCCTCCAGTTCTACCGGCATACCTAATCTATCCTGGAGCTGACCAACCAGCATCTTTTTTCCGAAGAACGATATATATACCGCCAGAGCAGAAAAAACTATCAGGAATAAAACTATCCCCCAAATTATAATCTTAATTATCGTCTTCATATCGTCTCCTGTATTATTTTGGCTGGTCGTCTCTTTTTATTTTTTGTATATTTATCATTTTAAGCTTTAGGTATTCAAAGACTTTCTTAATCTCCTCCTCGTCACCCCTAAACTCTAAGATCGCCCATCCGCGTGAGACTGAGAATGATGCCTCGATGATAATCAATTCGATCTGGAATTTCTTGCAGAGCTGGCAGATTACTGATTCATCCTTGAGCTTACCGGGAAAAGTTAAACCTACGGCGACTTGCATACCCTCTCCTTATTTTAGCTAGATTACCAAAGAAAGCCTGTCATGACCGATTAAATTCTCTATATCCAAAATCAGCTCCTCCGAAGGCGAGACAAAATAATTCTCCCCGACAAGCAATTGCACCCTGGACTTTGCCGGTGTATGTAAGTGCAGGTATATAGGAGTCCTTCCAACGGAAGCGCTGAGGATTTCTTTTAAGCTCTCGAAGATATTCTCCTGTAATCCGGAAAGATTGATATTTACCGAGCTAATTGATCGGTAAATCTGGTCAACCGACATCATATCGTTTATCAGAATCTTAGGGGTCTCTTCTTTAAGATTAAGGGTTCCGGAGATCAGAACCACCGTATTAATCAACACACAGCGCGAAACCTTCTGGTAGACCCGCGGAAAAACCAGAGCCTCTACCACTCCCTCTAAATCCTCTAACTTCAAAATCGCCATCTTCTCCTGCCTGGCCCGGGTTAGAGTATGTTTTACCTTGGCGATAAAAGCGACTATCTTTATCTCCTCTTCATCCCTGTGTGTGGCTAGCTTGGCAATAGAAGTAGAAGCAAAGCGTTTTAGGCTGCCGGCATACCTGGCCAACGGATGCCCGGTAACGTAGAACCCTAGCATCTCCTTCTCAAAAGCCAGGACCTGCGGCTCCGGCCACTCCCTGACTTGAGGAAGATTATCAACCTGCGATTTGAATCCGTCGCCTCCTGCGCCCTGATCAAAGAACGAAAACTGCCCCTTAAGCCTATCCCTCTGGGCCCGGGAAGACGCCTCCAATACCATCCCTAAACCGGCAACCATCTGGGCACGAGGCAGACCAAAAAAGTCCAACGCTCCGCACTTAATCAGGCTCTCTAAAACCTTCTTATTCACCAGCCTTAAATCAATGCGGCTGCAGAGGTCCTGCAAAGTCTTGAATTTTCCATCTTTCCTGGCCTCGACTATAGATTCTACGGCTCCGCCGCCGACATTCTTAACCGCCAATAGCCCGAAACGTATGGTCAGCTCATCGATCACCTTAAATAACGCGGTGCTTTCGTTTATATCAGGCGGCAGAATATTTATCCCCATCCGCTCTGCCTCAGCAACATACTCCACGATCTTATCGGTATTATCCCGCTCTGAGGTAAGCAGGGCGCACATGAATTCTACCGGAAAGTTTGCCTTCAGATATGCGGTGCGGTAAGAGATCATCGCATAGGCCGAACTATGTGAATTATGTACGATAAAACCATTGGCAAAGAAGTTATGCACTCCTTCTATCTCTAAGTCATATGTCTTCTCTCTACCAACATAATCTATAGAAACAACGCTATCCCAAACAATATCTGAATTAACTAATCTGAGTAATCTTTCGGATTCAAAAAACTCCGCTAATTTCAAAATCGTTCCCCTGCGGAATCCTTTTTTATAGCTTTTGATCCTGCCATAAAATTCCTTCATGCATACGCCGCTTTTCTTTTCCAGTTCTTTCCAGGTGAGGCCAATCTTCTCTTTCTCCTCCTTTATAATATATTTTATCTCTGCTGGGAGTGTATCCTTAGATTCTAAGTTAGGTTGTACATTCCTGTAATATTCCCTCAGTGCTGATATCTGATTGCTTCTACTTACGATAAAAGGAGAGATCTTCTGAATAAAGTTGCTAACACTTTCATAACCAAAAAGATATAGTGCGTATCCTTGCCTGCTACAGGATTTTCCCTTATACACATAACGAAACTGCTTTTCTGTAATCTTTGATACGATCCCAAACCTTAGAAGAAGATCCTGGAGTTGTTGAGAGAGCCTGTAAGAAGAAGAGGCATAAAAAGGAATTGTATTGTTTTTGGAAAAAATGAATCCGTCCCCCGTCCATAATCTTCCAATAAATAACCCTAACTGTGCATCATCCAGCCGAAAGATGTCTGCGGGGATAAATTTTTCATCGGCTTTCTTATAGTCTAACCCTAACTCCTCAATCCATAATCTTACGCCGCATTTTTCATGCGTACACAGTTTCACCCCTGCGTCATCATTTTTACTTATAAATTGCTTATTCCAAGGCCTCTGACCTCTAATAAACTTTGTATTCCTTCCCGTACCAACATAAACCTCAAAACGCCCCCTTCTCTCTGATATACGGGCAATGGTATTCTCAAATTTATTGACATTCTGAACAAAATCTTCAACCTGTAATCGATCATTGTTATAATAATAGACTCCACTAGGATGACAGGTGTTACCCTCAGAAATAATCCCTGCCAGTGCTATTACTTTATGCGGCTGCCATGATAAAGATTCTTCTAGATGAACGCGCCGGCAGAGGCCGATACGCTCGCCGATCTTCAAATCACCCAAATTTTTCCAGCCTCTAAATGCAAAGAATGGATGATTTGATGTAGCAGCAATCTTCCGACCTAGAGAAGTCGTAATTCTATAAACAGGTTTCATCCCGTTATAAACAACATCCTTTATTCTGGTTTTTATAAACTTCAATCTATCATCAATACTTAGCGTTGACTTTACAATCCCTGGCTGATCAAATAGTTCATCTACTGAAATAGTTTTCCCAGAATCAGCATCAATGATCTCGCTAGACCCAACTAGACACTTATTAAAACCATAACCACTAAAATATTCGATCAAATCGAAGATCTTGGTTGCAGTTGATTCCCTGATCGTGTTCTTGGCGCATCCAAGGATAAAATTCTTCCGCTCCTTCTCCATAACCTCGGGGATCTTCTTCCCCATCGCCTTACGCAGAAGATCTGCCTGAGCCAGAGAAAAACCGGCCAGAGTAGAAGCGATCTGCATAATCTGTTCCTGATAGACCATAATCCCATAGGTGCCTTTGAGGATCGGCTCTAAGCTCGGATGCTCATATCTGATCGGAACAAGATTATGTTTGCGTTTTATAAAATCATCTAACATCCCTGAACCGATCGGCCCCGGACGATATAAAGCAAGCAGGGCAATCAGGTCTTCAAATGCCTCAGGTACAAGTTTCTTTAATAGATCGCGCATCCCGGAACTTTCAACCTGAAAGACTCCGATTGTCCTGGCAGCTGCAAGCAGTTTATAGGTGGCCGGGTCATCCAGAGATACTTTTTCTATATCTATATCCTTACCCTTGGTTTCTTTAATAATCTTCACCGCCTGCTCAATTACCGTCAGAGTCCTTAGCCCCAGAAAATCCACCTTTAAGAGGCCGATCTTCTCCAATACCGACATACTGTATCCGGTAGTAATCTGGTTATCCCCGGATTTAAACAGAGGCATATAATTATTAAGCGGTTTATCGGCAATTACCACTCCTGCAGCATGGATTGAGGCGTGGCGGTTTAACCCCTCTAAGGAGAGAGCGGTATTCATCAGTTCATTAACCTGCTTATCATTCTTATAAAGATTGTTGAGCTCAGCCTCACTGGAAAGAGCGCTCTTTAAGCTGGTCCCAAGGTCGGTGGGTATCATCTTAGCGATCCTGTCAACTTCAGCATAGCTTATCCCCATCACGCGTCCGACATCCCTGATTACTGCGCGTGCCTGCATCGTCCCAAAGGTAATTACCTGCGCAACGTTCTCTCTACCGTATTTATTGGTAACATAATCAATTACCTCCTGTCGCCTCTCGTAACAGAAATCTATATCAATATCAGGCAACCCCAGGCGTTCCGGATTCAGGAACCTCTCAAAGAGCAGCCCGTATTTCAGCGGGTCGATATCAGTAATCTCTAAGAGATAGCTTACCAGACTGCCGGCAGCACTACCGCGCCCCGGCCCCACCGGGATACCTTGCTTTTTTGCGTAGTGGATAAAGTCATAGACTATTAAAAAATAGCTGGTAAACCCCATCTCCTTGATCATGCTTAACTCATGGTCCAGACGCTCTCGTATATGATCCTCTATTTTTTCATATCTTTTACTCAAGCCCTGCTCACAGAGCTCCTTTAAGAATCCATCTTTACTCTTTCCTTTGGGCGGTTCGAATTTTGGCAGGTGTATCTTGGAAAAATCTAGCTCTAAGTTGCAGCGGCCGGCGATCTCCAAAGAATTCTTCAGCGCCTCATGATACTGCCCAAACAAAGCCTTCATCTGCTCAGGAGACTTAAAGTAGAATTCATCAGTCTGAAAACGCATATGGTTTGGGTCATCTAAGGTTGATTGTGTCTGGATGCACAGCAGCGCCTCCTGAGAACGGGCATCATCGCGGTTTAAGTAATGTACATCGTTGGTGGCAACCAGGGGGAGCCTTAATTCATTGGAGATCTTGACTAATCCATCATTAACCGCAATTTGCTCGGGGATGCCGTTGGCCTGGATTTCAAGATAAAAATTATCCTTACCCAGGATATGCATATACTCATCTGCGGATTTCAGGGCGTCATTAAAACGCCTCTGCTGTAACATCTGCGGTATCTCGCCCTTTAGGCAGGCAGATAGTCCAATCAACCCATCTCTATGCGAAGACAATACCTCTTTATCGATACGGGGACGATAATAAAACCCCTCGAGGTATCCGATAGAAACCAGCTTCATTAAATTATGATAACCCGTCTCATCTCTGGCTAAAAGAATCAAGTGGTAGGCCGCATCATCTATTCCTGAGCCCGTCTTCTCCAGGCGCCCCTTGGGGGCAACATAGACTTCGCAGCCGATGATCGGTTTAATTCCTGCCTTGCGAGCTTCTAGGTAAAATTCGATCGCCCCGAACATGTTTCCGTGATCGGTTATCGCCAGGGAATCCATCTTGTATTGTCTGGCTAGACTGAGGATGTCGCGTATTCGGCAGGCGCCGTCAAGAAGGCTATATTGAGTATGCAGATGTAGGTGGACAAATTCGCTATGGGGCATATTCTTAGCTTAAAGCGCAAAACGCAAAGCGCAAAACTTAAGTTCTCCCGCACCGAAATCAAAAAATATCCAGCGGGATCCCACTAAGCGGGAAAAGCTTAAAACTTTAAAGCAAAACTTTTGAGCTTTACACTTTAACTTTACGCTTTAAACTTTGAGCTTTGCGCTTAATTCTATTCCCATTCAATGGTCGCGGGCGGTTTAGATGAGATATCGTAAACTACGCGGTTTATACCCTTTACCTCATTGATGATACGGTTGGAGATCTTCTCTAAAACCTCATAAGGGACTTTAGCCCAGTCTGCAGTCATGCCGTCGAAGCTTGTAACACAGCGTAAGGCAATAACATTCTCGTAAGTACGCTCATCCCCCATAACTCCCACGGTCTTGACCGGCAATAGGATCGCGAAGGACTGCCAGATTTGCTCGTAAAGCCCGGCTTTTCTGATCTCTTCGATTACACGGCGATCAGCTTCGCGCAGAAGACTCAAGCGCTCCTGTGTAACTTCTCCGATAATCCTAATCGCCAGACCCGGACCCGGAAAAGGCTGACGGGTGATTATATTCTCAGGCATATTCAGGACGGCGGCGATCTTCCTTACCTCATCTTTAAAGAGCTCCCTCAATGGCTCAATCAGCTTCAATTTCATATGCGCAGGTAAACCGCCGACATTATGGTGGCTCTTGATCTTACTGCTGGGCGCACCTCCCGGAGAGGTCGATTCGATGACATCAGGATATAATGTCCCCTGCCCTAAATATTTGGCGCCACGGATCTTCTTTGATTCCTCCTCAAAGACTCGGACGAATTCCCTGCCAATAACCTTCCTCTTCTCTTCCGGGTCGGTGATTCCTTTAAGCTCCGCAAGAAACCTCTTGCTGCGGTTCACATACCCTAAATTCAGGTGATACATATCGCGGAAGACCTGCTTAATCTGCTGCTCTTCATCCTTTCTCAGGACGCCGTTATCTATAAAGATCGACCTGAGATTGCGACCGATGGCCCTGTGCACCAATACCGCGGCCACCGCCGAGTCAACTCCTCCGCTTAACCCCATAATCACCTTGTCGTTACGGCCGATCGTCTTCTTTAGGTTTTCTACACAGTCCCTGATAAAAGACTGCATCGTCCAGCGGCTCAGACATCCGCAGATCTTAAATAGGAAGTTGGAGATAATCTGATTGCCTTTTTCGGTATGGGTCACTTCGGGATGAAACTGCACTCCGTAAATCTTTCTCTGGCGGTTGGAGATCGCGGCAATCGGGGCATTAAGGGTGTGTGCGCTGACGTGGAATCCGGAGGGGAACTTCTTAAGCTCGTCTCCATGGCTGGCCCAACAGCTGAAATTCCCGGGCATCTGAGCGAAGAGATCACGGTTATCATCGATAAATAACTCGATTTTGCCGAATTCACGCTCTCTGCTGCTCTTTACCTTCCCACCCAACATCTCGGCTATTACCTGCATACCGTAACAGACACCTAAAACAGGCACACCTAATTTAAATATACCTTTATCGGGATAAGGACTTTTCTTGATCTTGGTAACCGAAGCAGGCCCGCCGGAGAGAATCAAACCCTTCGGCTGCATGGCCTGGATATCTTTTGCCGGAGTATTATAAGGAATAATACTGGAGAATACTTTATTCTCTCTTACACGCCTGGCGATCAGCTGGGTATATTGCGAACCAAAATCCAGAATCAATATAGTCTGCCTGCTGACCTTAGCTGCCGGGGCCTTCTTTGAACTTCTGGCACCTCTGCTCCCTGGCTTCCTGGACTCCAACTTGATTCTTCTACTCTTAGGCCTTAGCTTCCTGGCTTTGGCTTTGTTTTTTGTGCTCTTGGTTCTTAATTTTTTCTTTTTCATTTATTTACCCATCCCCACTCTCTGCCCCACCTGGAAGACCTTTCCTTCGGTCTGGATTGAAGGGGCGATAATTATCTCTACACAATGCATCTCCGACATGTTTGTTGCGCCCAACGACCCCATCGATGTCTTTAGTGCCCCGACTAAGTTCTGGGAGCCGTCATCTACTTTTGCCGGCCCGAAAAGAATATCCTTCAGGGCTCCGGCTGTCCCCACATAGATCCTGGTACCGCGCGGAAGATTCATGTGCGAAGTAGCCATCCCCCAATGATAGCCTCTTCCCGGGGCCTCTTTTGCCCTCGCAAAACTTGAACCGATCATTACCGCATCCGCTCCGGCAGCAAAAGCCTTACAAATATCGCCTCCGCGATCCATTCCCCCATCTGTAATTATTGTCACATATTTGCCACTCTTCTTAAAGAAGTGATCCCTGGCAGCTGCGGAATCCACGGTCGCAGTTATCTGTGGCACCCCGATACCCAAAACCCCGCGGGTAGTACAAGCTGCGCCAGGCCCCACTCCAATCAACAGGCCTGAGGCGCCCGCCTCCATCAAGGCCAGACTCATCTCATATGTAACACAGTTACCGATAACCACGGGAATCTTTAATGATTTACAGAATTTTTCCAAATCCAGGCTCTTATAGGACTTTGAGAGATGCTTGGTCGAGGTTACTGTGGACTGAACCACAAATATGTCGGCACCTGCCGCACAGGCAATCTTAGCATACTTCGGAGCATTTGCCGGGATGCAGCTTACTGCGGCAGTAGCCTTCTTGGCCTTGATCTGCCTGATTCTCTTTGTGATCAACTTCTCTTTAATCGGCCTGGTGTAGACGGACTGAATAATCTTGGTGGCCTCTGCGGTTGAGGCGGTCGAGACCTTCTCTAATACCGAGTCCGGGTCATCGTAGCGAGTCTGTATGCCGTCAAGGTTCAAGACAGCGATCCCCCCCAGCCTGGACATCTCTGTGGCAAATTTTACATCTACCACACCGTCCATCGCAGCGGCCAAGATCGGAACCTTAAACCTCTTATTCCCGATCTTAAATGAAGAATCTGCTTCATCGGGGTTAACAGTCTGTGCGCCTGGAACTAGCGCTACCTCATCAAATCCATAACAACGGCGTGCACGCCTGCCTATACCTATCCACTCAGCCATTTCTTACTCCTTACCCACTAAGGGTACACTGGCGTAATACCACATAAACGCCAGGTGTTAGTTCATTAGGACACACCGGCGCAATATCCGCCACCAGGCGGACACCGACGCAACTCCACATAAGCGTCGGGTGCATGCATAATACCCGATCCTAAAATGCACCTCAACATAAAGGATTGTTGAGTGTCCCGCTTTCTGTGGGAATGGATCGGTGTGCGGCTTTCTGCCGCAAGCGCCGAGTGTATCTGTAAATTATTATATTTAAAGAGGTTAGAGCTTTCAATCATTTTATGCAAGAAGTGAAGTAAAAGATGTGTAATTCTACATCAAGATTGGGGGCTTGTCAACATAAAAAACTGATGTGATGTTACAATGCCAAAATGTTAATGTTAATTACTAAGCGAAAATGTTAAGTTCTTCTGGAAGCTTTTTGTGCGAAAATAAGCTTAAAAAGGAGGCTTCCAGATATGAACAAACAATTCATCATTACTATGAAAGATCTGCAAAGATACAGAGTTTTAAAGGATGTCTTGGATAAAAAACTCAAAGGCTCAGAAGCCGCTCTTGCCTTAGGCCTAAGCTATGTGCACATATCCAGGCTAAAGAAAAAGGTTGAGTTCAATGGCCTTGAAGGCCTGTTAAGGCCAAGGCACCCTGCTTTAAACAAAATTCCTGATTCTAAAGCCCGGGTCATAGCCGGGATTTACAAAGATCATTACTGGGACTTTAACATTATGCACTTCAGAGATAAGCTGCTTGAGGTGCATGATATCAAGCTTAGCTATGAATCTATAAGGAAGATTTTGATCTTAAGCAAGATACATATTCCAAAGAAGAAGAAAATCATCCACCGGCGCAGAAGGCGCATGCCTAAGGCTGGGATGCTGGTACAGATGGACTCAAGCCAGCACAATTGGGTTGAAGGTATCAAAGAGCCTTGGCATTTAATCGCCATGATCGATGACGCAACCAATGAAGTCGCTTGCGCCCAATTCTTCCTCAAGGATACTACCTTGGCCAATATGCGCGTAATCAGGCATTTTATCGAGAGAAAAGGCTCATTTTTGTGCCTTTACGCTGATAAAGCAAGCCATTTTACTACTACCAGGCATCAGGGCATACATTATAACGTCAATCCGGAGCAAGATGATACTCAGATAGAGCGCGCACTGGAAGAATTAGGAATCAATCTTATTCCAGCTAATTCCCCTCAAGCCAAAGGCAGGGTTGAGAGGCTCTTTAGATTATTCCAGGACCGCCTGATCAAAGAAATGCGGCTGGCTAAGATCAAAAACTATACCCAAGCCGATAGATTCATTGATGATAAATTCCTGCCCTGGTATAATGCCCGTTTTGCCAAAAAAGATGTGGAGTCTGTTTATATGCCCGTGCCGGTTGAGAAGAATCTGGAATTAATCCTCTGCGTTAAGAAAGAACGTATTGTTAACTACGATAATACTGTCCAGATATGCAAGCAGGTCATCCAGATACCGCCCTCTGATCTAAGGCTGTCTTTTGCAAAGGCAGCTGTAGACCTATGCCTGCTGGAAGACAACCGCATATTCGTGCTGTATAAGAATAAAGTCATTGCCGAATCAAAGCTATCAGGAAACAACAAAATCCTTAAGAAAGAACGTTATATTGAGAACTTCCTTAACTCAAGGCAATACGAACTTGCTACTGTATAGAGATTTAACATTTATGCTTAGTAAAAATTTAACATCTTGACTTAGTAATAACAC
>JADHWA010000014.1 GCA_016783715.1 Candidatus Omnitrophota bacterium | reverse complement strand
CCCTCAACATCCTCAGGGTTGGTCTCTTCGCGAACCAGGATTACCTTCTTGCCATCTTTGGCCCAGGCAACTGCATCCTTGGCAGAGAAGACTATCTGGCCATTTGCGCCTCCGGGACCGGCAGGTAACCCCTTGGCTAAAGGCTTACTCGCTCTCTCCTCTTTAGGGTCAATGATCGGATGCAATAGCTCATCTAATTGTGCGGGGGTCACACGCTTCAGGGCAACTTCCCTGGTGATCATCTTATCTTTGAACATCTCCATGGCCATACGCATTGCAGCCGGGCCGTTTCTCTTTCCCACACGGCACTGCAGCATAAAGAGCCTCCCCTTCTCAATAGTAAACTCGATATCCTGCATATCATGATAGTGCTTCTCCAGGCGCAGTTGGATATCGAAGAGCTCTTTGTAAATCTTTGGCATTCTATCCTCAAGAATCTCCATCTCCTTATTATGATCGGATCTGGAGTACTGGTTGATTGGCGCAGGAGTCCGGGTCCCGGCAACTACGTCCTCTCCTTGCGCGTCAATCAGGTATTCACCGTAAAATTTATTCTCTCCGTTTCCCGGATTCCGGGTAAAAGCGACTCCGGTGGCAGAATCCTGCCCCATATTCCCGAAAACCATGGCCTGGACATTCACTGCCGTCCCCCATTCATTCGGGATATGTTCGATCCTGCGGTAGCTAATCGCGCGCTTGCCGTTCCAGGATGAAAATACCGCACCAATCCCTCCCCAGAGCTGCTCATAGGCCTGATCAGGAAAGGCTTTCCCTAAAACTTCCTTAACCTTCTGCTTATAGAGGGAACAGAGTCCTTTAAGGTCCTCGGCGGTCATTTCAGTATCGGTAGTATACCCCTTCTCCTTCTTCATCCCGGCCATGATCTTCTCAAGCTGCTTGCGGATCCCGGTTTCATCACCCTTGGGCTCGATACCGGCAGCCTTCTCCATTACTACGTCGGAGTACATGGTAATCAGCCTCCGGTAGGCATCATAGACAAAACGCTCATTCCCTCCGGTTCTTTTAATCAACCCGGGGATCGTCTTATCGGTCAGGCCTACGTTTAAAACTGTCTCCATCATCCCGGGCATGGATTTACGCGCGCCGGAACGCACTGAGACCAGAAGAGGATTATCTGCATCGCCGAAACCTCTATCCATAAGCTTCTCCACCTTCCCCAGAGCAGCCTTAACCTCCTCCTTTAATCCTGCAGGATATTTCCCGTTATGCTTATAAAAATAAGTACAGACTTCGGTGGTAATCGTAAACCCCGGGGGAACAGGCAGCCTTAAATCCTTATTCCCTGCCATCTCTGCCAGGTTGGCACCCTTGCCGCCTAAAAGATTCTTCATGCTTTCGTTTCCGTCTGCCTTTGCTCCACCGAAGAAATAAACGTTTTTCTTTGCCATCTCTTTCAAACCCCCCCCCACTTAGTTGTTGTTAAGCGAAATTACGCTAACTTGTTTTTTAGGTATTCTTCTAACCGATCAATGCTGATGCGCTCCTGCAACATGGTATCCCTGTCGCGAACAGTGACCTGCTTATCCTCCAGGGACTGCACATCCACAGTCACACAATACATCGTTCCTATTTCATCCTGCCGGCGGTAAAGCTTGCCGATAGCGCCGGTGTCATCATAAACACAGATCAGGTGCTTTTTTAGCCCTGCGGCTATCTTTTTCGCCAATTCTACAATCTCCGGACGGTTCCTTAAAAGCGGCAACACTGCAACTTTTACCGGGCTTAGGTCCTTATGTAGTTTTAAAACTACTCGCGTATCTTTTTTTACTTTCTCCTCATGATAGGCGTCGGCAAGGAATGCCAGGACACTCCGGTCAACTCCACCGGAGGGCTCGATAATATAGGGATAAAACCTCTCCTTTGAGGCATCATCAAAGAACCTTAAATCCTTGCCAGAAGCCTGGGCATGCTGACGTAGGTCAAAATCCGTACGATTGGCGATCCCCTCTAACTCGTTCCATCCAAAAGGGAACTTATATTCCAGGTCCGTACACGCCGCAGCGTAGTGGGCAAGCTCCTCTTTTGGGTGCTTGCGTTTACGCAGGGACTCCTTCTTTATCCCCAGGTTTAGATACCAGTTAAATCGGTAATCTATCCACTCCTGGAGTACCTTGTCGGCATCCTGCGGCCGGACAAAATACTCGATCTCCATCTGTTCGAATTCCCGGGTGCGAAAGGTAAAGTTGCCCGGGGTAATCTCGTTACGAAAGGCCTTGCCGATCTGCGCCAGGCCAAAAGGGAGCTTGGGATGACGCGAATCCATGATATTTGAGAAATTAACAAACATCCCCTGGGCGGTCTCCGGCCTTAAATAGATCTGGCTTGAACCATCCTCAATCGGACCCTGATGGGTCTTAAACATCAGATTAAAAGGGCGCTCTTCAGTCAGTTCTCCGCCGCACTCAGGACACTTCTTGTGGTCACTGAGCTCTGCGGCCTTGAAACGTTTCTTGCAGGATTTACAGTCGGATTTTAAATCAAAGAAATTCTCAATATGCCCTGAAGCCTCCCAAACCTTCGGGTGCATCAGGATTGAGGCATCCATACCGTAGATATCGCTGCGCTCATGGACGCAAGACTTCCACCAGGCGCTTTTTAGATTATTCTTCAGCTCTACTCCAAAGGGGCCGTAGTCCCAGGTATTGGCCAGGCCACCGTAGATATCGCTACCCGGAAAGATAAAACCTCTGCGCTTTGCAAGCGATACTATTTTATCCATTGTTTATACTGGCTGAATTCTTCGGAATACAGTAGTGCGGTCTCTTCATCAATTATCCCCTCATCCAGATACCTTCTGATCGAATCATACATCGTCTGCATATGATATGCCCCGCCGGTCTGGATGATCGTGGGCAACTGGATCAACTCATCCTTGCGGATTATTGTTTTTGTCGCCTCGCTTCCGATAATTACCTCGCAGGCTAAGACCCTCTCTTTTTTATTCTTTTTAGGGATCAACAGCTGAGAGATAATACCCCTGACACAATTAGCCAGCTGGGCAAGGATCTGCCTCCTGCTCTCTGCCGGAAACATCCCGGCCAGCCTGTCTATAGCCTGAATAGTATTGGGGGCATGAAAAGAGGCGATCACTAAGTATCCGGCCTCGGCTGCGACCAGCGCTGTCTTGATGGTCTCTATATCATCCAGTTCGCCTACCACGATAACATTAGGGTCCTGCCGCAGACTGCTCTTTAAGGCGCCGGAGAAGGTATCGGTATCCAGACCAACCTCTCTCTGCTTAACGATGCTCTTAATGTTGCTGTGGATATATTCGATCGGACGCTCAAGGGTAATGACTACGCTGCTCTTCTCATGATTTATCTGATCTATCATCGCGGCAATTGTAGTGGTCTTGCCGGACCCTGCCGGACCCACGATTAAGACCAGGCCGTCCTTCTGCCTGGAGAGGTCCTTGACTATCTTGGGAATCCTTAATTCTTCGAATGAGAATTGCCTGGCGGTGATCAGCCTGAGGGCAACTTCCAGAAAACCCTTCTGCTGATGAAGATTAGCGCGGAAACGGTTGTTGAGGTTGTATTGGAACCCGAAGTCCAGCTCCCTATTTTTTTCAAAGGCGCTTATCTGCTCCTCTTCCATCATGCTGTATACCAGGCTGACGATATCCTCCGGCAGCAGAGAAGGCATCTCGGTTATATGCAACTCCCCGTTAATCCTAAAGACCGGCGGCTGGTCAACTACCAGATGGATATCCGATGCCTTGGCATCTATCGCCTGATCAAGAATCTTATTGATACTCAGATGCTCAATTAATTTGGTAATATCCTGTTTATCCCGGTCATTAATCTCGGTAAAGATCGCACCGGCAAAAAAAGTTCGCTTGATCGGAATAGCCCGCACCCAGGCAATCTTGATCCTGCCAGCGATACTCCTGCTGAGTTTTGGCAGGGTAAAGGAGATCTTCATGTCGGTATCGATGGAGAGGGCCTCATCAATCTCAAGCTCAAGCTCGATACCCATCCCCTCGCTGCTGATATTTTTTATAATGCCGTTTTTCCTCTTCCTCTCTCTTTCCTGCCCAGACAAAATCTCATAGACCAACGGAATCCGTGTATATACCCTGAATGACCTTCTGCGATTAATAGGCTGATTTTGAAACATCGGAACCTCCTCCTATTAAAGTGAAGTTCTATGGCCTATCGGCCAAAAGCATCTTCACTTGCTTCGGCGAAACCCTTGCGAAGCAATATCCGCCTTCGCTCATGAGAACTTTCGTCTTTGGCTTCGGTGGATTACCCTCTATGCAAACATCTTCGGCCTTACGGCCGTGGCTTTTTTCCGAACGTGGGTAAAAATTCTATCATAGATTCGCCAAGATTTCTATACTTTTCTTAGTTTGAATACGATCCTTTCAATTGCCAGTAACGATGCATGCCTACCGGCAGGATGATGCCGAAACAATCTCCAACGGGATTGGCCGCACTCTGGTAGGTGCGGCACTTCCTCGGACATTAAGTCCTCGGTCGCTTCGCTGCTCGCGCGCTCGCAATGAAACCGGCAACAGGGTTTTAAAAACGGTTTCAGTTTGCGGAGGCTGTGGAAATTATCGCCAACACCTTATCCAAATCCAGTACCGCCTTTGTATCTCTGATATATATCTTAAAATAGTTTCCCTGGCTGTCGAAGATATTACAGTCAAAGTAGTTCTCTTTACCCCCTATATTATAGTTGATGAACCCGGATATCTCTTCAAGGTTTAATGCAGCCATCTGGACTTTTGTCTGATCACCCAGATCGGGGGTAAAGATCCCCTTCATAATCACAAAGAAAGCATCGTTAATACTCTTGATCTTCCGCTCATCGGCAAACATCAATCGCCTGAAAAACTCATAGTCGCTGTAGACACCGGAATCTTTTAGCTGAGGGTAGAGGCTCATAAAGGAGCCCGGCGGACGGTATAAAAGATATATGATCGCACCCTTGCCGATATGCTTATTTTTCTTATAGTAGACCCTCTTGATTTCGCGCTCCACTACCGTAAAGCCTCTGGGGACCCGGATACTCATATCCGAAAAAATATGGCTGATAAAATCTTCCGGCTCCTGTTGATCGAAGCTCTCGGAGATGACCCGCTCCCCCGGAGTCATGCAGAGTATGGGGATCTTTGCGCAATCACCGATACCGAACATAACATACATTCTCAAGAAAAGCGCCCCCTGGAATTTTATAACCATCGCAATCGAAACCAGGATAAATATTGTAATAGCAATAGATTTAATAAAACGGTCTTTGACTTTTTTTGTCATCTTCTAAGTTAGCTTTATCTTATCAAGCTCCTCCTGCTTAATTGTAAAACTGTGTGCGGCATCCGGAAAGATGCCACTCTCTACCTCCTGCTTATACTTCGCCAATGCCTCCTGAATCCTAGCTGTTAGATCGGTATATTTCTTGACAAACTTCGGGGTATGGCGCGGATAGAGCCCGAGGAGATCATAAGTGACTAGAACCTGTCCGTCGCAACCAACCCCGGCGCCGATACCGATTACCGGGATTTTAAGTTTGCCGGTTATGATCTCTGAGATCTTATCCGGAACACACTCTAAGACAATGGAAAAACATCCGGCCTCCTGGAGGGCTACTGCTTCTTCTATCAGCCGACTTGCTGCCTCGGCATCTTTGCCGCGCACCTTAAAACCTCCGCTTTTAGCTGCAGTCTGAGGAGTAAGCCCGATATGCCCCATTGTCGGGATACCGGACTCAATGATCGCCCTGGTAGCCTCCAGACAACTATCAAACCACTCCAGCTTTACGGCATCGCAGGCGGCCTCTTTGATAAACCTGCGGGCATTGACTGCTGACTCCTGCGGATTAACCTGGTATGATTCATAGGGCATATCCCCGATCACAAAAGCCCTCTTTACCCCACGGGTAACTGCCTTTGCATGATGCAGCATCTCTGACATCCCTACTTCAGTAGTAGAATCTAATCCTAATACTACATTTGCCAGGGAGTCCCCCACCAGTATCATATCAACACCGGACTGATCAATCAGAGAGGCCAGAGGATAATCGTAAGCAGTAAGCATGGTCAGCTTTCGAATTCCCTTAAGGGCAATTATATCCTCTACCTTAATCTTCTTTGTTTCCATCTACCCCTCCTTTAATGAGCTGACCCCGCCCTTGCATGCAAGGGCGGGGTAGCGTCCATTATATCATTATCTATCAGCGTCTGCGAATTAAATCCTTGACATTTTCTACAGTCCATATACAGGTGGATGTCAAGGGTCTATTCTATGGCAAAATTTGCAGCGCAGGAATAAATATTTGCGCAATCTTGAAATATATAATCAGCCCGCAGACATCTATGACGCTGGTAGTAATCGGACCAGCCAGGGACGCCGGATCCAAACCTATTCTTTTTGAAAATAGCGGCAAGAATACTCCTGTGGCGATCGCCAGCATCGCGATAGAGATCATACTCAAGCCCACTACGATTGCCAGCATAAAATCCTTCTGCATCAGAAACGCCCTACCGAAGGCAACCGTACCGATAATCAGGCTCATCATCAGGGCGGCAGCGAACTCTAACTTGATAACTTTAAATACGTTCTTGAAGTTTACGTCTCCGGTGGCAAGCCCGCGGATCAGGGTAATCGAGGTCTGCGCCCCGGCATTACCTCCGGTATCCAGGAGCATCGGAATAAAAAAGGTCAGGGCCACCACAGCGCTCAGGGTATGCTCAAAATTCTTTAATACCGTCCCGGTCAAAAAGTCAAAAACCAATAATAATATCAGCCAGCCGGCACGCCTCTTTACCAACTCAGTTGCGCTGGCAGTGGCGTAGCTGATAATCTCTCCGCCCTCAGTGCTCATCTTGCCGACCTTGTACATTTCCTTGGTCGTCTCCTTATCTATACTCTCAACGATATCATCAACAGTAATGATCCCCATGAGGACATTGCTATTATCCACTACCGGGGCATCCAGAAGATCATATTTCTTGAACCTTACAGAGACATCCCTGACATCGGTCTGGTCCTGAATTTTTACAGCATCAACACTAGTCATAATATCCTTGATTGAAATATCCGACGGGGATTTTAAAAGCCCTTGTAAGGAGACCGAGCCGATAAGCTGATGATTTTGATCGGTAACAAAAAGAGAATAGATATTGCCGCGGTAATAGGTCTTCAGGTCCTCCTGGACCCTAAGGATCGCCTGTTTTGCGGTCATATCCTTTTTTAACTCTACAAGTTCGGTAGTCATAATGCTTCCGGCAGTCCCCTCTTCATAATTAATCAGCTCTTTTACATCCTGGGCCTCATCTTTATTAATCAGGCGAAAAAGCTTCTTAAAGACTTTCTCAGGGAGTTCTTTAAAAAGGTCTGCCCGATCATCAGGGGCCATCTCATTGATAATCTGGGCGACCTCATTGTTATCAAGGTTATTCAAGATATAGGACTGTTCCAGGAAGATCAGGTTTTCAAAAACCTCCACTTTCCTCTTTACGGAGAGAATCTTAAAAACAATTATCTTCTCTGTGGGAAAAAGCGAGCTCCATCCGGCTGCCAGATCCATAGAGTGTACGCTCTTTAAGAACTGCTTGAGGCCGCCGAAATCCTTCTCGGCGATAAGCTCCTTTATCTCAGGCAGAAAAAGGGCGATTACTTCCATATTCTTATTGCTGCTGTCTTTCACCGGGTATACCCTCTTATTGCAATATCTTTTTCTTCGATAATTTTTATCTCGACAGAAGGAAATCTCTCCCCCACCAGCCTCTCCCCCTCTTTTTTTCCGAGCACAAATATAGCGGTGGCAAGGGCATCGGCAGTCATGGCCTCCTCGGCAATTACAGTCACAGAAACTACCCCTGATGAGGCAGGATAGCCTCTTCGAGGGTCAATAATGTGCGAGTAGCGCTGATTATCCGCAATATAGTATTGTTCGTAGTCACCAGAGGTGGCTACGGATTTATCGCTTAACTCCAGGTCGCCGCTTAAGCCCTTCCTGCGAGGATCCCTGATGCCTATCTGCCAGGGGCGGCCGAATTTATCGCCAAGACAAAAAACCTGTCCGCCGGCATTTATCAGGCAGCTGTCTATATGGTTTTCCTTTAATCTTCTGACTGCCTGGTCAAGAGAGTAACCTTTAGCGATCCCCCCCAGGTCAACTTCCATTCCCGGAAACTCAAATTTTACCACAAAATCCATTTCCTGCAAAATGATTTTGTCCGAACCAACCACCTCTAAAGCAGAGGTAATCTGGGATTGTTCAGGCACCCTGAACTGCTTATCAGTAAACCCTGCACCGCCCTGGTGTAGGGTAAACCCCCAAATCTTCATCAGTGGCCCAACGGTAATGTCAAAAGCCCCATCGGTTGATCTATAAAATTCTTTTGCCTTCTTTATAATCTCGAAGGTCTCCAGAGAGGCCTTCAGGCTACCGGTTCTATTCAAGATAGATATCTCGCTGGCCGGATCAAACCTGCTCAGGAGCCCTTCAATCCTTGCGATCTCTTCAAATACGATCCCCGGGGCCTGGCTATATGGAGAGGTTACTTCAATATAAGTCCCCATCATCAGACGGTTGTCCTTATAGAGCCGCTGGCTCTGACAGCCGCTCAATGAGACTATAGCCCATAGACCATAGACCATAGACAACGATAAAAAATTAACGGTTAATCTTGGCATCTGCCGAGAGCTCCTGTAAAACCTCATTCTCCGGGTCTAATTCTCGTGTCTTTTTGATATAGTAATCATACTGCTGTAAATCGCCCGCTTCTTTATATGCCTGGGTCAGGCGGGCAGAGGCAGTGGCAAAATCCGGAGCTAAATCCAGGGCAAGGCGCAATTCCTCTATCGCGAGTTGGAGATTGCCTCCGGCAATCTTCGGTGCTAAAAGATAGAATGTCCCCAAACCTAAGTGCACCTCCGGCAATTGCGGAGCAAGCTCCCTCGCCTTTAAAAAATATCCTTTAATCTGCGGACCATATATCAGCTTACCGAAGAGCCAACCCCCCTGGGATCTGCGGCTATTAATTGCCCCTTTAAGCATATACGCCAGGCCTTTATCCTGACGGCTCAACTGCGGACTACGCAGGGCCCGACTAATCAACTCCCCTGCCTGAGCCAGAGCGTCTTCTTTGTAGCTGATATATGCCAGAGTCAATAAAGACGGCGGATGTTGGGGGTCAACCTCTAAGTTATCAATCAGGATACGCTCTGCATCCTGGAATCTATTTTCTCTGCGCAAAACCTCGGCAGTCCCCCAGCGCGCCTGGATATTACCAGGATCATTGCTTAGGATCTGTTCAAAAATCCTTAATGCCTGCGCATCCCTTCTGGCCGTAAGCAGCGCATAGGCATCCTCAATCTCTCCGGCTGCCGGAGGAACTTCGAAAAACCCGGCAATATTTCTATCGGCAGGTTTTGTAGCGAGGTAATATCCTCCTGCCGACAACCAGAGGCATGATAAAACTATGATCAGTATTACCCTGAATCTCTTGGTGTACATTTTTTAAAATTTAAGGTTAGGTAAGTTTCTATTTTTTAGGTAAGATGGTAAGTCGACTCAATAGTCTTTACCAGGTCCGTAAGCAGTGAGTTTACCGGAACCGGTATCCCCAATTCCTGCCCCAGACGCACGATTACGCCGTTAATAAAGTCTATCTCAGTGCTTTTGCGGCGCCCTACATCCTGAAGCATGCTCGATACATTGCCTGCGGTGGCCTCACAGACTGCCTCAACCTTTGCCAGAGGATCATCATAGATCAATTTTATCCTCTTCCTTTTGGCTATCCGGGTAGCCTCGGTGACAGCCCCGCGGAGGATTCTACGTGTTCCCTCGTAATCAATGAGCTTACCATTCTTAAGGCCGGTTATAGCAGTAAGCGCGTTTATCCCGACATTAATGATCAGTTTAGACCATAACAGACTCTTAATGTCGCGGGAGATCTTTAAATTCAAGCCGACTTTATTGAATATCTCCCGAATCCCGCTCATCCCCGCCGATGACCTCGAATCAATGCGGCCGATCACCGTATCCCCTCTGCCGGCATGCCTGATCTTGCCGATATCAAGGAGTGTGGCGCCTTCACTGGTAACCCCGCCGATCACACTCTCGCTTCCCACCACTTCACTGATTGCCTCGATATTGCCCAGGCCGTTCTGAAGAGTAAGCACCTTGGAGCCGGCAGCCAGCAGAGGCTTGGCACTAGTGATAGCACTTCTTGTATGGTAAGACTTAACGCAGATAATTACCAGATCAGACTTCCCGATCAGCCCTGCATCGGCAGTTGAGTTGACCTTTGCCCGCCAGTTACCGGAGACGCCCTCCAGGAAAATCCCCTGCTGGTTTAACTTAGCGGCATTAAATTTATCTTTGTCCAGTAACCAAATCTCTTGCTTGGATTTAGATAGATAAGCAGCGAATAGGCACCCCATCGCACCCGCGCCGACAATAGTTATCTTCATTATTTAACCCCCACAATCTCGTCCAGTTTATTCAAAACCTTCTGAGACTTAAGCTCCTTCTCCAGATGGAAATTTAAGAAGGCGTTGAGGATTATCTCCAATTCCTTTTTGATCTGCGGGTTAATCCCCAGATTAAGGTTAGTCCTAAAGTCATTCTTTTCGATATGCAAAACAGTGGCCACCGTCCCCCGAAAGATCATTCGGCTTGCCGGATCTTTGCTGAAGCAGCGCGGACACAACAGGCCACCCAGGGTCAGGCTGAATTTTGACTGACTCATAACCCTGTCGCCGCAGGAGACGCATGAATCAAAGTGCGGCTGGAAACCTGAGAGAGAAAGCATCTTAATCTTGAATATAGTCATAATCTTATCAGGATTGCAATTTCCCTTTAATTCATTCAGGCAATCCAGGAGAAGTGCGAATACCGCCTCATTCTTATCCTCCAGCGGCATAAGTGCGCCCACCAAGTCCATCATATAGCTGGCCTGTGTCACCTTGCCCAGGTCACGCCTGAGGCCATCAAAGTTATCGCGCATATCTGCCTGAGAGACTAAATGCAGATCGGATTTTGTCTTTCGGTAAAAGATAATTTCATTGAATGAAAACGGCTCAACGTTACTTGCAAACTTTACAGGTTCCTTCCTGATGCCTTTTAGCAGGCCGCTTAATTTGCCAAAATCACGGGTATAGAAATTCACAATCAAAGAAGTCTCACGGAATTCAGACTTCCTCATAACAATTGCCTCGGTCTTTTGAATTGACATAAGTTTATCTCCTGATCTTAAGGTATTGGTCCTCTTTCTGGCGCATTCGCTTAATCTGGCCTGCTTTGCGGTCATCATAGCCGGCCAAATGAAGCAGGCCGTGAATGAGTATACGTTCAGACTCCCGCCGCAAGCTAACTCCGAAGGTTAAGGCATTTCTCTTAACCGTATCTACGGAGATCGCGATATCTGCCACAACTCTCTTGGAATCTGACTGATCGTTCATGCTAAAAGATATAACATCCGTGGGGAGGCCAATCCCTAGAAACCTCGAGTTTAAACTTTTGATTATTCTATCAGTTACGAAACAGACAGTAATTTCTGCGATATCCGCTTTTTTCTTTTCCGACGACAGGACTTTAAGGACTGTGCTTCTTACCTCTTTCGGACGGATTTGAATTTTCTTTTGCAGGTTTTTTATTATGATTTTCACTTTTCTTCTCTTGTGGATAACCCACCCGGATATGATATATGCCGCCTAAGATGTGCACAAATACTGCCGAGATATTCTCCAAGTCTTTCAGGGTCAAGTCGCATTCATCGAGCTGTCCATCAATGAACTTATTATTAATGATCTTATGCACGACCTCTCTGATCTTTTCATGGTCAGGCTCTTTCAAAGCGCGGGTGGCAGCTTCCACTGAATCCGCCAGCAAGACTACCGCTGTTTCTCGAGACCTTGGCTTGGGGCCGGGATATCGAAATCCCTCCTCCTTTACCTGCTGATCCTCCTCCAGACCTTCGAGGGCGCGGACATAGAAATAATAGACCAGGCTCTTACCGTGGTGCGACTGGATAAAATCAAGCAGAATCGGATAAAGTTTAAATTTCTTCGCCAGCTCCATCCCCTCTTTGACATGGTTCATGATAATCAGCTTGCTCATCGTGGGGGAGAGATTATCATGTTTACTTAAGCTGATCCCCTGGTTTTCGCTGAAATAATCGGGTTTTGAGAGTTTGCCGATATCGTGGTAGTAGGCGCCTACACGGGCAAGAAGCGCATGTGCGCCGATCGCTCGACAGGCTGCCTCTGAAAGATTGCCTACGATCAGGCTATGATGATAGGTGCCGGGGGCCTCTAAGATCATCCGCTGCAGCAGAGGATGATTAAAATCAGTCAACTCCAGCAGGCTTATATTTGTCACGGTTTTAAAAAGGTATTCAAAGATCGGCAGGACCCCAACAACCACAACACCGCTTAGCAAACCGTTTAAGAAGATAACCCCATACCTGTAGGGATCAGAGATACGATACCCTTCAATGAAAAAGAGTAGCGCTACCTGAATAATCCCTACAAAAAAAGCCGCCCGGATTACCGCACCGCGACGGCGCACGTCTCTGACCAGGAGGCTGGAACAGATACCGCTGATCAAAGAGATTATCGCCAGGTAGAAGTTTCCTCCGGCAAGAGAAGCAATTACAACCGAGCTAAGCAGAGAAATCAAAAGAGCTGTCTCTTTCCTGTTAAAGAGCACCATCACCAGCATCGGAACCAGAGAGAAAGGAATGTAGAGTTCTGACCAGTTATTTCTGATAATAAAGTAGGCGGTGTAAAAGATGACTATAAACAAAAGCGCCAGATACAACAGCGGAGGGATGACCTGGCTCTCTCTACGCAGGGAAGGTAATTTAAAATAAAGTATCAGCACTAATAAGAAGGTCGGGATGATAAGGTTGACATTGATCATAAAACTAAAAGCATAGATCAATATAAAAAAAGAGATAAATTTTACCCTACTTATTATTGCGTCCTGCTCCATCATATGCCTCGATTATTTTTTGTACCAGACCATGCCTTACCACATCCGAACCGGTAAGATAAACAAACTGAATCCCTTCAATACCTTTAAGTATCTCCTGTGCCTGAAGTAGCCCTGTCGGCTTCCCCTGGGGGAGATCGCTCTGAGTTATGTCTCCGGTGATCACCGCCCTGGAATCAAACCCCAGGCGGGTTAGGAACATCTTCATCTGCTCTGCGGTACAGTTCTGAGCTTCATCTAGAATAATAAAGGCATCGTTTAGAGTCCGTCCGCGCATGTAAGCCAGGGGCGCGACCTCGATGATGCCGTTTTCCAGATATTTTTCAATATGCTCTGCCTCCATCATATCATAAAGCGCATCGTAGAGCGGACGCAGATACGGGGAGACCTTCTCGATCATATTCCCGGGCAGATACCCCAACGACTCTCCGGCCTCAATAGCCGGACGGGTCAGAATCAGCCTGCGCACCTCCTGCTTCTTTAAAGCCTCTACCGCCGATGCCATCGCCAGATACGTCTTTCCCGTACCAGCAGGCCCTAAGCCGAAAACAATATCATTGTTGCTGATCGCCTCGGCATATCCTTTCTGCCCATTTGTGCGCGGACCAACTTGTTTAACCTTGAGAAGATTCTGCGGAACTATCGCATCCAGAACATCTAAGGTAGCCTCTCTGGAGCGCCCCTGCTTAAAGTTCTTGATCAGGGAATACAGATCAATCTCTTCCCCTCCGGCCTGGCGCAGGCGTATCGCCCGCAAAAGTTGATTTACCAGCTGATAGGCCTTATTAATACTACCGGCGGTCCCATTGAGCCTGATCTCCTCGTCGCGCAGGACAATCTTAACCTTAAGTTCCTTTTCAATTAGCTTTAAATTCCGATCATGCGCTCCTAAAAGTTCGCGTATTTCTTCCTGTGAGCCTATCTTGATTGTCTTACGCATTAGCGCATCCTTATAGGATTATTTTATAGGCCCGATAAGGCTGTCTTCCTCTATCACGGATACCGAAGATTCAGGAATACGCAGCACCTGGCCAGGCTTGATCTGATCCGGGCCTTTTAGGATATCCTGGTTGGCCTGATAAATATCCGACCACTTCCTTGTGGTTCCGTAGAATTTCTGCGATATCTTCTGTAAGGTGTCGTTCTTTTGGACTGTATACTCCTGCATGAAGACGGATACATCCACCAGATCAATATCTTCCTCGACATAATAATCCGCCTCTGTATCAAATTGATCCGTTCCTGCTGGACCCTGAACTTTGCTCTTACGGTCAAACTTTATCGCCGGATAAAACTCTACTTCGACTACCTGTGTTGTGCGCGTCATCCTTCTATCCTGATCGGGAATCTGGGCTGTAGTGTCCATAAGATAACCGCGGTTACCCTCGCTTAAATTCTGATCGACGCGATCCTGAGTCTTTCGATAGGTCCTTACCACGCATCCTGAAAGAATCACCGATACTGCGACCAGTAATATCAGCGTAAAAAATAACTTCTTCATTCTACCCTCCTTTAAATGAGCACATCACTTAGCTTCTCCGCCGCAGGCGGATCGCTAAGTGATAAGTGCGAATTTATCCCGAAGCCTGCGTAGAAAATTTCGCAAGAAATTTTCAAGCGCTTAGGCGAGGGATCATCATTTCTTTTTAACCGTTATACCCAGTTCCCTTAACTGCCCCTGATCCACCTCAGACGGTGCCTCAGTCAATGGACAGAAGGCAGCGCTTGTCTTAGGAAAAGCAATCACCTCCCTGATACTGGGTTCTCCGGCGATAATACTTAAGAGGCGGTCGATGCCAAAAGCAAATCCGCCATGCGGTGGAGCCCCGTAGCTAAAGGCCTCCAGAAGAAAGCCGAAACGCTTGCGCGCATCATCGGGGTCAAGTCCGATGATCTCAAAGACTTTAGCCTGCAGTTTTGGGTCATGAATCCTGATTGAGCCGGAGCCCAATTCTACTCCGTTTAAAACCAGATCATATGAACGTGCTTTTATTTTATCGACAGACCCCTCCAACAACTCTGGGTCCTCTACAGACGGGGCGGTAAACGGATGGTGTTGACTCTCCCAGCGCTTCTGCTCATCGTTAAATTTAAAGAGCGGGAATTCCTTTATCCAGACAAAGGAATGTTCT
>JADHWA010000004.1 GCA_016783715.1 Candidatus Omnitrophota bacterium | reverse complement strand
GCAGCAATCCTGTCGGCATCGCCGTCTAAAGCAATCCCTAAGTCAAACTTTTCACGTTTTACCCTCTCTTTTAATATTCTAAGGTTTTCTTCGACCGGCTCAGGCCTGGTTCCCCCAAATGAAGGATTAATTTCGCTGCGCATAAATTCGATCTTTACAGAGCTGCCCTTTAGTATCTGGGCAAAGAAGCTGTTTCCTGAGCCATGCATCACATCCACAAGAAGTCTGAATTTTTTATTCTTTATTTTTTTGAAATCAATATAGGAACGGATAAACCGGATATATATCTTGGTCAAGTCCTCTTTCTTAATCTCTGATTCTTTTGGCCCGAGAGTTTTAGGAGTGCTCTTGCCCAGAAGGCTCTCGACTTTCTTGGTTAACTCTAGCGCGGCAGCTCCTCCTTTAGCATTCTTAATCTTAAATCCGTTATATGAGGCCGGATTATGAGATGCAGTAATCATCACACCCAGGTCACTTTTTTTATGCTTAACCGCAAAACTAAGACATGGCGTAGGTATCGGCCGATCAGAGAGAATTACTTTAATCCGGTTTGCCGCCAGTACCTCTGCCGAGATGCGGGCAAACTCAGCCGACATAAAGCGCGTATCATAGCCTACAACTGCCGATTTACCTGGCCCCAGGAAATCAGCTACCGCTTGTGAAACGACCTTTAAGTTCTGGAAGGTATAAGTTTCGGCGATGATCGCCCTCCAACCATCTGTGCCGAATTTAATTTCTTTAGCCTGATGCATGCCTAATCCTTTCTATCGCTGTTTTTTTGTCTTTGGCACCGAAGATATATGAACCGGAGGCCAGAATATCTGCCCCGGCATTGATCAGGACTGCTGCCAACTTATGGTTTATGCCGCCGTCAACGGCGATATCACCGTCAAATATAGAACGCAACCTCTTTATCTTTGGTAAAACCGCCGGGATAAATTTCTGTCCGCTAAACCCCGGATTGACCGTCATCACTAAAACCAGATCAACGAATGAGAGCACGCTTTTAATCTTCGATAAAGGGGTAGCCGGATTCAAAGATACCCCTACTTTAATACCTAATTTTTTAAGTTTTAGAGCCTCTTTTTTTAGCCTTGCGCCGGATATGGTCTCAATGTGCATGGTAATCATATCACTGCCTGCCTCAACAAACCTGTCGATATAAAGCTCAGGGTTGGCGATCATCAGATGGACATCCAGAGGCAGCCTGGTTACTTTACGGATATCCTTGACTACTACCGGCCCTATAGTGATATTAGGCACGAATTGCCCGTCCATTACGTCAATGTGCAGCATGTCCGCTCCGGCAACCTCTACTTCCTTAATCTGGCTGGCCAGAGAGCCAAAGTCTGCTGACAATACTGAAGGCGAAACTCGTATTCTTTTTTTCATCCTCTTACTTTCATAGATAAAGCTTTTTTTCTTTTATGTATTTATATACCTTCTCCGGTACCAGGTACCTGAAGGATTTCCTTCTTCTGATCCGCGAACGTATCTCGAATGCCGAGACATCCACCGCCCTGATCTGCAAGGTAGAGATATATGAGGGTATCTTCTCTAACGGGTACCCCGGCCTCCTGGCAACCACAAACTTCACCATCTTGATAATTTTATTCAGATCCTTCCAATCATCAAGGTATTTTAAGAGATCCGAACCGGTGATAAAAAAGAGCTCCTGCTTCGGATAGAGCTTCTCCAACTCTCTGATCGTTTCAATTGTATAGGAGAATCCCTTTCTTCTAATCTCAACATCTGAAACAGAGAAGTACCTGTTTCCAGCTAAAGCGATCCTTAGCATCGCCAGCCTCTTTGAGGCAGCTGCTACCTCGGCATCACCCTTATGCGGCGGCAGGTTAGTAGGAACAAAAATTATCTTATCCAGCCCTAATTTCTCCCTGCTCTCCTCTGCCAGAATTAAGTGTCCGATATGAATCGGATTAAATGTGCCTCCAAGTATGCCTATCCTCATTCTCTAATCTGCCCGTTTCCGACTATCTGATATTTATATGTGGTCAATTCCTCCAACCCCATCGGCCCACGGGCATGGATCTTGTCGGTAGATATCCCGATCTCAGCACCTAACCCAAACTGGTTGCCGTCTGTAAAGCGGGTTGAGGCATTTACATAAACGCAGGCAGAATCTACTCCTTTTAAGAATTGATCTGCGGATCTGGAGTCCTCGGTGACTATTGCATCCGAGTGGCCTGAACCGTATTTATTTATATGCTCTATAGCCTCGGCTAGACTGCCGACTAACTTCAGTGACAGCTTCAGATCGAGGTATTCAGTATAATAGTCAATCTGTCGGGCCAGTTTTATCTTTCTGCCGACGACTCTTCGGGAGAAAGAACATCCTTTGATCTGGACGCCGGCATTGATAAATTTTCTTACCAACCCCGGCAAAAATCTTGCTGCTACATCCTTATGTACAAGCAGACTCTCCATGGCGTTGCAAACTCCCGGACGCTGCAGCTTGGCGTTAAGACATATAATCTCGGCCATATTCAAATCCGCAGATTCATCTACATAGACGTGGCAGACCCCTTTATAATGCTTTATCACCGGTATGCGGGATTTACGGGTAACTCTCCTGATTAACCCCTCCCCGCCTCTGGGGATTACCAGATCAATCAGGCCTGATAATCCAAGCAACAGATCAACCGCCTTCCTCTCTCTGGTCGATACCAGATTCACTGCCCCCTCGGGAACTCCGAACTTCTTTATCACTCCCCTTAAGACAGCGAATATCGCCTTATTAGAATTATATGCCTCGCTGCCGCCTCTTAAGATCACACTGTTGCCGCTTTTAAAACAGAGGCCGATACAGTCGGCGGTTACATTTGGGCGCGATTCATAGATAATCGCTATCACCCCGATAGGTACGCTGACCTTACGGATAACAAGCTTGTTAGGCCGCCGCCATGCCTTTAATTCCCTGCCGACAGGGTCGGCTAATTTAGTCAACTCAAAGATCCCCTGGGACATCTCTCCAACCCTTGCTTCATTAAGCGCAAGGCGGTCAAGCAAAGCACCGGATATCCCCTTCTCTCTTGCTGCACGTAGATCCGCTCTATTGGATGCAAGAATCCTCTTTTTTTCTCTTAATAACGCACGGGCCATCCCTTTCAGGACATTATTCTTCTCTCCCGCAGAGAGGGCCGAGAGGACTCTCGAAGCCTTCTGCGCACCCCTGGCTAAACTAATCAATTCATTCTTTAAATTCATCTTTTTTTAGACCGTTGCCTTTACAATATGACTATATTGTCTCTATGAACTATCTCTTTTTCGTAGCGGCAACCCTTTATTTTTTCTAAATCTTTACTGGATAACACGCACTTGCCTCTGCCGAACTCATGATTATCAACTCCTGTGATACTGATAATCTCTCCTGCATCAAAATTGCCGCTGACCCCTAATATTCCTACACAGAGTAGGCTCTTTTTGGCCAGCAGTGCTGTTTTTGCCCCTTTGTCTACTATAATTCTTCCTTTGGGTTTTGTACCAAAGGCAATCCAGTGATGACGCGCCTTCAAGAATTTTTTTGGCAGAAAGAGGGTTCCTGCCTTGTTCTGCTCAGGCTCTCTGACTACCGAAAGGATTATAGCCTTAGTCCTGGCATTGGTAATTACACAGCGAATGCCGGAATCCATAGCTATCTTTGCGGCTTCAATTTTTGTAACCATCCCGCCGACAGATGTCTTTCTGCCGGATGGAGATGCCATCTCTTTTATCTGTGTATTGATCTCAGATACCACTCTAACTAATCTCTTATCCTTATCAAGCAGCCCCTCGACATCAGAGAGGATAACTAAGAGATCGGCATTAACTAAGCCTGCAACTAGTGCTGAAAGTTTATCATTATCACCGAACTTTATCTCTTCGGTAGAAACGGTGTCATTTTCATTTACGATTGGAACCACACCCAACTCAAGGAGCTTAACCAGCGTATTCCTGGCATTCAGATAACGCCTGCGGTTTGAAAAGTCATCCCAGGTCAGAAGGATCTGCGCGCATTTCAACTTAAACTTCTTAAAAAACTCGCTGTATTTATCCATCAACTCGTTCTGACCCAATGCTGCGGCAGCCTGAAGAGTAGTCAGGTCTCCCGGACGTGCCTTTAAACCCATAATATTCATCCCTAAGGCTATCGCTCCGGAGGAGACCACTACAACTTCCGTATCGTAGAGCTGGCCCAATGCGCTGATCCCGGAGATAATCTCAAAGATATTCCCTATTTTTAAGTTCTTCCCGGAATAGAACACGCTGCTGCCGATCTTAATTACAACCCTTTTAGATTTTCTTCCTGACTGCTTCAATTAACTCCTCCAGTCCTTGTAACTTTAACGCCGATATCGGGTATATCTTTTTTTTTAGAGCCTGCTTAAAACGAAGCAGGTGCACTTCTGCCCCTTCTAAATCCATCTTATTGGCGACGATCACCTGGGGCTTCTTATGTACCTCTCCGCCGTAATTTTTTAGTTCGTTGTTAATCTTTTTATAGTCATCGAGCGGATCCCTACCTTGCGAACCTGAAATATCCAGTATATGTATCAATACCTTTGTGCGCTCAATATGCCTTAAGAACTTATCCCCCAGGCCTCGGCCCCTTGAGGCCCCCTCGATAATACCGGGGATATCTGCAATCACAAAGGCCTCATCCATTGAACCGACGACGCCTAGAACCGGGAATTTTGTGGTGAAGGGGTATGCTGCGACCTTCGACCGGGCATTCGATATATTTGAAATCAGCGTGGATTTACCTGAGTTTGGGAAGCCAACCACCCCGACATCAGCGATGACTTTTAAATCAAGGAGTATCTCTTTGGCCTCTCCGGCTACGCCGTCAGTGGCTTCCTGGCGCCTGAAATTTCCTCTTCCGCCGGCTCCACCCTTGGCAACAACAATTTCCTCAAGGTCTGCCTGCAGATCCCTAAGCAGACAATTGCTCTGGTAATCCTTAATCAGGGTACCGCAGGGAACTCGCATTACAAGGGGTGCGGCACTCCCCCCTTTTTTCTTCTTCCCCCCTCCGTGACCGCCATGCTTACCGTTAAAATGACGGTTATAGCGAAAATCCAGTAAGGTCTGCAGGTTTCTGTCTGCCCTGATAATTACATCAGCGCCTCTGCCTCCGTCGCCACCGTTAGGGGTCCCCACACGATTGTATTTGTCGCGATAAAAACTCCGACAGCCTCTTCCGCCATTACCGGCACGCACAGATATTCTTACACTATCAATGAACATGACCGTCTATGCTAAGCTTATCTCTTTAATCTTCAGACGGGTCAGCTTCTGCCTGTGCCCCTTAGTCCAATGCGAAGATTTGCGCTTACGGTACTTAAAAGAGATCGCCTTGCGGCCTTTGATTTGCTTTAGGACTTCGGCTTTTACATGAACGCTCTTTAGGTAGGGGGTGCCGATATCCAGCTTCTTATCCTTGTACACCAGAAGAACTCTATCCAGGCTGATATCCTTGCCTTCCTGGATATCCTGCTTCTCGACCTCTACAATATCGCCCTTTTTTACCTGGTACTGTTTTGCTCCAACTTCAATTATTGCATACATTTTCCTCGCTCCTTAAAGTTATTTTTCGGGTTATCCACCTCTATCCTCTTTTATAATCAGGCAGGTTCCTTAAGATATTCGAAGGGAGTATGTTAGCACATTTAGAGAGGGAGGTCAAGTAAGAAAATGGCTCCGCCAAGTGGGCGAAGGCATTAGGTGATCTTGAATTCTTCGATGTGTGTATCAGCTGAAGGAGCTAGATTAATCCTGACCCTGAACTGCCGTTCGATATTCCTGAGACCCCCCTTATCCTTGGAGATCTCATCGGCTACGGATGGGTTTACTGCCAATGAAACAGCTCTGGTTGAGCGGTTATTTAACAGGAATCTCCTAAGCTCCTTTAGAACTACAATCGCCATCGTCAACGCTGAGCGCACCCTCCCCTTACCATGACAATATGGGCAGGTCTGGAATGATAGGCTCTGAACGGTATTATGGATTCGCTCCCTGGTCATCTCGACCACGCCAAACTTCGAGATCCCCAGTATATCGTATTTTGCCCGGTCACAACTTAAGTGTTTTTTGAGGATATTCAGCACTTCTCTGCGATGAGACTGCCGCTCCATATCAATAAAGTCAATAACGATTATCCCGCCCAGATCACGAAGTTCGAGTTGATGGACGATCTCAACAGCGGCCTCGCAATTAACCTTGAAAGCTGCCTCCTCCTGACCTACCTTCTTCCGGAATCCGCCGCTATTGACATCTATTACCACCAGACCTTCTGTCTGCTCTATAACAATATAAGCCTTGGATTTCATGAAGACCTTACTATCAAAGATCTTACTGATCCGCCGCTCAATATCCTTCTCCTCAAAAAGATTAGCACCCCGGTAGAATTCAACTCTACTGGAAAGATAACTCAGGAAAGTCCTCATAAATCGCACAATCCTGTAATATTCAGCCTTAGAGTCGACATAGAGCTTAGTGACATCGTCGGTAAAGGAATCTCTTACCACTCGCAGAGTCAGATCATACTCCTCATAGATCATACTGGGTGCTTTTCGCTTCCTCAGGGTCTTCTCTATCCTACTCCAGAGTTTCATTAGGAAGAGGGCATCACGCTGCAGTTCCTGACGGGATTTACCCACCGCCGCAGTTCTAACGATTAAACCAATATTGGCCGGCATTTTCAGCTCTCTGAGGATTGCCTTCAGTCGCTTTCTCTCCTCTTCATCTTCGATCCGACGGGAGATCCCGCGCTGAGCCTCCTGCGGCATAAGTACAAGGTATCTACCCGGCAGGCCGATATGCGCTGATAACCGCGGCCCCTTAGTCCCGAATGACTCCTTTACAACCTGAACTAAAACCTCTTCCCCTTTACCTACTTTTCTTGCTGGAGCCTTTTTTGATATATCCACAGATTCAAATGCTGTCTCTATCTCAGACATATACAAAAAACCCTTTTTAGGCAACCCAATATCCACAAATGCCGCACCAATCGACGGAAGAATTGCCTCAATTTTTCCTTTGTAGATATTCCCGACAATAGTCTTATCCTGCGGACGCTCAATATAAAATTCATCCAACGTCCCATCTGATACTACTGCAACCCGCTTCTCCTGTGACTCGATATTAATTAAAATCTCTTTTGACATAATTTATTTTTATTCCTTCCGGCAGTTCTGCCTGTAATTTATCTTGGAATTCAAGCGGACTAATAAAATCTTCTAATACGAATACCGCTTCCTCATTATCGCTCTCTAATCCTAACTTCAACGCTCTTTTGATACTTAATTTTGGGTGTGGGTTAAACCCTTCGGTCATCTTGATCGGCAGGCCGCCCCGGCGAAGGGCTCGCATGAATAGGCGCATCAGGTCCAGATGAGAGATATATCTCATCTGTTCTCTTTTAGAAAATTCAATTTTTAATCTATAGGACATGAAATCTATTCTTTTTTTTCTCTCTTCCTATCATCTATGATTCCTGACTGCTGGAGGATGGCATCACTAAACTGCTGCTGGAGTCGAGCAATTGCAGTAGGCGAGCCGATCGTAGAGTCTCTGATGATATAAGGGGTTATAAATATCAAGAGTTCTGTCCTGTCGATACTATGCTCTTTCTTGCTAAATAAATATTTGATTATCGGTATATCACCCAAAATGGGAACTTTCTTCTCGAACTCTATCTTTTTCTCGGCGATCAACCCTCCGATTACCAGGGTCTCGCCGTCTTTAATCATCACATTGGTCTGGGCGTTACGGGTGGATATTATCGGTCTCTCATTATTCGGCCCGGTGAATCCGGTAATCTGATCGATAGTCGGCTCAACAATCAAGGTAACATAATCCTCTTCGTTAATGTTAGGGGTTACCGTCAGGCCAATCCCGATCTTCTGATCCGTATAGCCGGAGACTACCCTGGTCCCGGTATCTTTACTATATTCATAATTCGGTATCGGGACGATAGAGCCAACCAGGATCTCAGCTTGCTGATTATTAAGGGTTGTAATCCGCGGATTTGAAAGCACCTTGGTATCGGTTCTTTTCTTTAAGATCTCTAAGACCGTCTGAAACTGTGAAAAATCCAGAGTGCCGTAGGTGAAGGCGTTGGCTGCCACTGCAGGAAAACCTCGAACCAGAGTGTTGAAAACTTCCTGAGTTGTAGTTGTGCTTAAGACAACTCCTGTTTCGCTCTGAGTGGTAGTTGTGGTCGTCTCCATATGATCCGGCGACTCCATGTATGGAAACATCTTATTCCCGGTACCCTTATAAGCATCAGTCTGAAAAGGAAATGAGGTTGGCCGCGCAGAACCACTCAAGGCTACCTCTATAGTCCAGTCTATGCCTAAGTTCTCTGTATCTCCGAGCGTAGTCTCTATGATCTTGGCCTCGATCATCACCTGAGGAGTCATCTTATCCAGGGACTTTATGATTTCGCCGATCCTTATAAGATTGGTCTTTGTTTCTCTAACGATCAGAGTATTAGTGCGGGATTCAAGGGTAATTTTTCCGCGCGGGGAGACCAAAGTCTCGATCGACTTCATAATATCTTCGCTCCTTGAGTAATTCAATCTGAAAGTCTGGGTATCCAGAGGTTCGTTGGCGGCTGCTGCGTCCTGGGCCAGGCGCTGCTCAGCTAATTTCTCTAAAGTAGATACCATGATCACCTTATTATTAAGCCACTCATATCCATAACCGTATGCGGTGACTATGGTATTTAAGGCCTTCTCCCAGGGGACATCAAATAGCCTGATGGTAACATTTCCAAGTACCTCCGGGGTTGCCACGATGTTCACCCGTGCCTTGTAAGATATCAACCTCAAGACGTTACGGATATCGGCATCCTTAAAATCCAGAGTCACATTCCCGGGATCCGTAGAAGCATCGCTTTTTTTGATTGAGGCGACTTGAACTTCTACTTCCGGCACTGATTGCTGACTAACTGATATATCCAGATCCGGTAGCTCATCTACCTGCTGGTCATCAACCGGAGTATCACTAACCAGCTGATCCGGCAATAGATTGGTGCGTACCGGTTCTCCCTTAGCTGTTTGTTGATCAGTAGTTTGCGGCTCCTCCGAGAGAGCCGAGGCATCGTCAAGGTAGGCTGCGCCCGAGGTTGAGAAAAAATAAATCAAGAGCGAAATAAAAAATATTCTCAAAAGTGTTGGGATTCTAATCTGCTTCACTTCCCCTCCTTTAATGAGCAGATCCTTGACATCTACGATGTCAAGGATAGCCGCATTACTAATTTAATTTCCAGCGTCTGCGAATTAATCCCCCCTTTGTATTGTACAATAATACAGGGGGGACAAATTCCCCCGCACCCAGCCTTCGTATAGCTTACCGATACAAAGCTGGGTGCGGGGTCATTCACCCTTCTTGGTCTCTAAGACGTAAAGCTGACCAGCCTTTAATAAATTTACTCTGCCTTTATCGATATCTAAAACCGTATAATCATCTACGCTATCGCCCACCTTAAAAACTTTCCCGTTAATCAGTGCGAAAGACTCACCCTGTTGATCAAATATGACCCCCTCTAAAACCAGGCCGGTCTCGGTAACTACTGTATCTAGATTAAGCAGCCTTCCGTCAGGGGTGATCAAAGGTATAAAAGGATTTCGTTTACCTGCAGCATCATACTTAAACTGACTTTCATTCTCTGCATAGACAGTTCCAGCTATCACAAATAGTATATAACTAAAAAGAAATATTCCTAACAAAATTTGCCCTCTGAATCCGCTGACATGAATTGGTTTAATTTTATCCACTGGCATATGTGATCAATCTTAGGCTGATCCGCTGTATATTATAATCATCCCCCTGCGAAATTATACTGATTTGATTGACTGCGATAAAGTTTGCAGAGTTCTCTAAATCAGACAAGAAGGCCCCCAGCTGATGATATCCTCCTGTGATTTCTAAATCAATCGCAACCGGCAATAAATTGGCCGCACCCGGTAAATCAGGGATTCGGTCGGGATTCTTCAAAGGCTCTATCTGGGTAATTTTAATTTTATCCTTATTTGATATATTAGATATCTCACTGAGCAACATAGGGATTCCCTCTTCGGCTATAAACTCCTTGGTAACCAGCTTAGCCTTCTCCGGGGCCCCCTCTAACTGCTGCATCCTGATTAATTCTCTTTTGGTATTATCGATATCGCTCTTAACCTTACTTATCTTCTGGTTCAGCTGTTTTAAGCTGCCTGACTGCATTCCGATTACAAAAGAAAAATCCAGGTAAGCCAATACCAGCGTCACAACAACGATCAATATGATCTTTTGCTTATCGAGCTTGAGCTCTTGAATCTGTTTTATCATCTCTTTTATCTTCATTTGGTCTTTTCTCGTCCGGTGAGAATAAAATCACTCACCTCAAAGCTATGAATCGCCCGCCTGTTTACAGAAGATAACTCCAGCCCCTGAAAGACAGCAATGAAATCCTTATCTTTTTTCAGATTACTGATAAACTTGTTGATTATCGATACCTCTTCCTTTTCCTTGTTTACCGCGATCACCGAGCCCCTAAGGGTCAGGATCCCGTCTTGGAAGGATAACTCGTTAAGCCATACTCCGGCCGGCAGGGCGCGGCTTATACTGTTTAATTCCTGAGCCCACTCGACCCTTCCGCCTAACAACTCAGTTGCGGCACTTGCGCCCGCGGAAGCTACACTGTATTCCTTAAAGAAGCCTTCTAATTTCTTCTTCTCTGGGTCCAGCCTGGAGAGTTTTTTATTCAGCGAGGCCAGCGATAAATTCTTAAAAACTGAGGTTGCTGCCAGAAATATATGCGTAACCAGCAATATCCCGATAACTACCGGCACAATATAAAGCAGTGTCTTTACATCCGGCTTGCCCAGGCCCCCGGAAGGAGTTTTACTTTTTTTGAGTTCGTCTGGAAGTAAGTTGATTTCTATCATCATAGGTATCACCTAACGCCTAAGCGCTAATCCTATCGCCACCGCTAATTGACCCGAGACCCCCTTAGAAAGGCGCCCTCGGACTCCTGGAGCCTGCTTGATCCGTATAACCGGATCCCAGAGCTCTGCCTGAATCCCCAGGAGCCCTGAGAGCTTTTCCGGCAAAGGAGCAAAATTGCTCCCTCCTCCGCTTAAGAAGACCTTAGAGACAGATGAAGCACCCTGTGATTCATAGTAATCAAAGGATGTCCTGACTTCAGCAGATAGATTCGCCAAAACCGAATCCACCGCCATGGTAATTTTGTCTATTTTGTCCTCTTGGGGGTTAATCTTTAATCCCTCAGCCTGACTAAACTCAACACCCAATATATCCGATATCTTCTGCGTAAAATCATTCCCGGCTATACGTAAGTCGCGGCTTAAAACCGGCACTCCATGCTCTAAGATGTTCAAATTAGCCACATATGCACCGATATTCAATAAGGCAACGGGAGTTCCAGATGCCTCTTTACTATCAGTCGAATAATTAAAATTAAAGGCATTGATTATGGCCACGGAATCCAGGTCAAAGAGATTGACTGTGGCCTGGGTATTATCCTTTACTATCTTTAGCTGCTGCCCGACGAAATCCTTCTTTACCGCAGCCAGAAGCACCTTCATCTTACCGGAGGCAACATCCTGCTTCAGGATATGGCTATCCAGATTAACCTCATTTATAGGAAATGGGATATGTTTATCTGCCTCGAACTTGAGCGCCCCAGAGAGCTCAGCCTTACTCATCTTCGGAAAGTCAACGTATCTAAGCAGGCCTGATGTCCCGGAAGCCGACAAATTTACCTGTTTGATACCGAGTGCCTCAGCAATCTTCTTGACTGCTGAAGGCAAACCTCCTGAGACCGGCTCAATGCGAAAATCAACCAGCTCTACTGCCCCTTCGGAAAACTTAAGTTTTGCCGCCTTAACACCAGAAGTACCTATATCTAATCCGACCGAATAGCTATCTCTTGGAGGGCGATTTTTTAAGAAAGGTAATTCCATGTCTTTATTTTTCTATGGAACAAGGTTGTAAGGATCCTGTGTGTCGTCCCAGGAGAGCATCTGCACAGTTGTGACTATCCCTAAGTTCTGGATTGCGTTCATGTAACCGGCATTATATGCGATCGTGGAGCTTCCGGTTATGGTGGTATTCTGGCCGCTCCAGACGCCGCCGTTGATGTTTAAGGCACTCCCACCGCCATTTAGGGTAAAGTTGCCTAATGTATATATGGCGCCGTCAACAGCTACATTACCGCTTAATTCAGCATCATAGACTACGTCTCCTCCGACGATAAAGAATCCCCCCACTAAATTTTTTCCGCTTAAATCAAATGCCCCCTCTAAATAGACTACATTTGGGATACCGGCAACTTCATCATACCAGAAATCCGTAGGGAAAGGACCGTCTAAGCCATCCACATCATGATAATTCCCCTGAGCCTGGCTTATAGTTTTTAGCTGATCAAAGTCCAGGTGTGCCAAAGGTGTAATCGAGGGATCATCAGTGACGTCGCCAGTGATTCCGCTGTCAGTGCCGGTGAATGTGCCGCTGTACATAACATCTCCTGCTACGCTGTAAGCCGCACCGGCAAATGTAATATCCCCCGCAGAATAAATTGCCTGGCTAAAAAAGTTAGCCGGCGTATGCGCCAGTCTATTCATCACCGACTCCAGAGTCCTCTGAATACGTGGTGTGCCGCCAGAGGGTATGAATCCAGTCGCTGTAACAGTACGGGTACCGTCGACATTTGCGGTTATAACCGCAGAATAACCGCCCTCACCGAAGGTAGTAGAGGCCACGTTCGAAGCACTATAATCTGACCTTAAATCTATCAATGCCTGATTAATTCCTGCCTCAGCCAGCCAAAACGCCTGAATAGACTCCAGATACCTATTAGATAAATTAACTTCTGCCATACTGCGGGAGAGCATCGCTCCCCCCAGAAGAAGTAATACCATTACGATTACAAGTGCCAGGACCAGTGCTATACCTTTTTTATTCATTTCTCAAGCTAACCTCATTAATCAGATCAAACTGCCGCAGGCTTCTCCCTTTTACACTCTTAGCAACCCCCGCTTCCACCTGAACAATACTTGCATTCGCGCAATCAAAACAATCACTACCGCCGACGCAACAGAAACTCAAATTATTAACATCATTTGCCAATACCCGAGTGGTGTCACTGGGATGCTCACGTATCAGCTGCGAATCTAAAATATAATAACTGATCGAGTTGCTGCTTCCAGGAACGCTAAACTCTATAATCTCTGCGTCAAGCCCGCTGACAGTAACCAGAGAGGGGCTGCTCCGGCGTAGCTCCCTAGTCATCCCTTCTATTGCCGGACGCAATGACTGCTGCAGATCAAGCATACCAGAACCGCTATCCCAGGTAACCTGTGCTGCGCTTAAAGCTATATAGATACCGGCTATAATTACTACCATAATAAACATCGATATCAGCAGTTCAATAAGCGTAAAAGCTCTCATGGCTCTGTAATTAATGTCGAAAAACTAATGCTCCTACTCCTGTTTCCGCGGTCACTCCAGTTAACCGTCACGTTGATATTCAAAGGGTTTACCCCGGATACCGCAATCACAATTGACTCCCCGGTAACCGGATTTAACCCGGCGGCGGTGATCGCCGAAGTATCCCAAGTTCCTGCCATAGCGGGAATCTGTGCAAAACTTGTATCCTTTATATCTTCAATTACGTACTCTGCGTGGCTGGTCGCCAGAGTTGAGTTACGGCTTGATTCATCGAGGAACAGGCAGGAAGTAAAAATAAAGAGTAGGCTCACTAAGACAAAGGCCAGAACTGCCGCAGCGAATAATAATTCAGGTAGCGTAAAACCTTCGACCTTTTGTCTCATCGGCCCGCCCGCTTTCGCGCGCCTCCTTTGGGTTCTTTGCTTATTCCTTCTTGGCGCATAAATCCGACACCATCACCCCGCCTGTGGTAATGATATAAATCTCTCTGCCGGTACTATTGCATTTTATCGGTGTAGCCGAACAGCTGTATCCGGAAGCATCCAGCCTGGAACAGGAAAAGTTATAACCGGCGATAGAAGTCCGGTGATGATAATCCTTATCCAGATACGGCGGGTCAGTCTGCATTAAAACAGCCAGCGCCTGGGGAAATATCTGCCCGTGGTCTTCGGCGTAATTTTGCAGTGCCGTAGAGATCGATTTCAATGCCACCGAGGCATTGGATTCATTCTGTGAAATATTTACTTTTATGCTCTGCTCAATGCCCAGCCTCAAAAAAAGCGCAAGCACAGCAATCACAAGCATTAAGGTAACTGTATTCTTGGCGTAATTATTCCGGATCATAAGCTCAATTATTAATAAATACTATCCAACAAATATATTTAATTCTAGCATAAAAACCTTCTAACACAAGAGAATTTATTCCCTAAATTCGACGGCCTCTCGAAGTTGGCCTTTAACTGCCTGGAGATTTTGCTGCGTCTTGGTTGAATCCGGCTGTAAAGATAGCGCCTTCTCAAAACATCTTCTGGCATCCTCAAAGAATTCAATCCTCAAATACAGCTCCCCCAGACTATTATGGGCCTGCCAGTCTGATGGAGAGAGCTTCAGTACCAACTTATATTGCAGAAACGCCCCCTCGTAATCACCTACCTCCTTTAATATATCACCTCTAAGCCTGTAAAAATCAGCGCGATAGGGATTTATCTGCAATGCTTCATCGACGGAGCTTAAGGAACCGACTAAATCAGCAATTGTTAGAAGATACCGGCTATCCCTTATATAAAGCTCTGCCAGGGCATATTTATCAATTGAAGCAATCTTCTCTTTGATCTCGGCGGCCTCCTGGCTCCTATTATCCAAACTATATAAGGTATAGAGATCAAGCAGCAAGCCGCCCTGCATCGGTGCAAGCCGACAGGCCCTGATATAGGAATCCTCTGCCATATCTCTATCACCCTGTTTTAGAGAAAATGTCCCTAGATAATTCCAGGCATATGCGTTATCCGGATCCTCCTGGATTACCCCCCGGATCAACCCGGTAGCTCTCTTTAAGTCGCCCTGTAAATAATAGCCCCGAGCCAAATTTATCCTGGCATCAACGAAGTCCGGTTTGATCTCGATTGAGCGCTCAAATAGTCTCCTGGCGTCAGTTAATCTCCCCTGATCCATATAGAGAACGCCTAAATTATTATATGCAGCGAAACTATTCTCTGACAATCTAATTATCCTCTGATAGAAGCGCGCAGGTTCCCCCCAGACAGAATTGTATCTGGCGGTAGCAATGCTAAAATAACTTAGATAAATCATAAAGATACTCAAAAATAGCCATCTAATTTTGAGTTTATCCAGCAGGCTCAAGAAAACCGCAAAGATCCCGAACGCCGCCAGATATATAAAATGATCGGCAAAGAATGCATTGATCGGAAATATCCCCGAATGAGGAATAAAAAAGATAAAAAACCACAGGAGAAAAAAAGCGATAAATTTGTCCTTCTTTAGATAATAAAAGAAGGCTAGCGCAAGCAGACCAACCAGCGAAACTGAAAGCAGAACTTGCGGCTCCAGGAGAGAGTGAGGCAGCCTCACTGTATATGACATATGCAGATTGGCGGGAAAAAATATCAAAGCCAGGTATTTTCCGATGGCACAGGGGAGAAATAGTAGCCGGGTCGATAGGGGAAAACTCTCAGATCTGAATGCGGTTACCCCCCAGGATGTAACCAACATAGTTACCCCGTATATAAGAGTTATAGCACAGAGAAGAACTGCTAAGGTAATGTACTTCTTATCGGGCTTTCTCCACACTAACAGATAAGATAAAATAATAAGCGGATAAACTAAACTCGCCTCCTTGGAGAAGAGCGCAAATATGTAACAGATGATACACAGGAGTATCCGCTTCTTAATAAAGAAGATAAAAGACATCAGGATAAAGAGACTCATTAAGATATCGGCTCTTCCTGAGATATAAGTAACGCTCTCTACCCATAAGGGTGATGCCAAGTACAAAAGCGCCGCACAGAGAGAGACCCTTCTATTTTTACCCAGCAGGTTAGAGAGGTGAAAAAACAGGATGCCTACGATAATGTGCAACAGTATATTGGTCAGGTGATATCCGCGCGGGTCAAACTTAAAAAGAAGAAAATCCAGCATATAGGAGAGATTTTGCGTAGGACGGTAGAAGATATCTCCATGGACGGAGAGACGGCTGCCGAATACCCTGGCCGCCTTATGGATATCTCTGATCAGTGGGTTATCTACGACTAAAGAGTAGTCATCCCAGATAAAGCCGGACTGTAGTGAATTAAAATATATCAACAGCCCAAGAAGAGAGATTAAGAGAATTTCCTTTATATGCCTTCTGATTTGCATTTGAATTAACCTTATCGATATCAAAAAAAGCGGGGAAGCTTCCTTCCCCGCTTTTACAGAGTAAAACTAAACCCGATGATAACTAATCCAGCGGTGTACTTGCTACTGTTGCTGCAGCATCCAGATTTGTCCAGCGGATAACACCTGATTCATCAACAAAGAAGCTCCTGACACCGGTTGTCTGGAATGTCTGCGGCCTTGCTGTGGCGGTGAATGTATTGGTACCACCGGTTAAAGCAAAGCTGTACCCCTGCTTACCGCAGGGCTGAACTGCGCAACCCAGGATTGTATCAATGTATGCAGGAGTTGCCGCCCCTAAATTGGTCAGGGCTACCGGATATGCAGTATTTACTGTCCTGAAGCTGATCGCTGCTGCAGAAACCGTCCTCAAAGATGAAATCCCAGCTGATTCATTGGCATTTAACCTTGCACGCAATAAGTTAGGAATTGCGATGGCTGCCAACAACGCGATAATCGCAACTACAATCATGATTTCTACTAACGTAAAACCTTTATTCTTCATAGCTATGAAGCCTCCTTCCCAGGGCATGATTGACGAACCTGCGCATATCTGGTTTCTTCCTCGATACTTTCTGCTACCTGATTATGATTTCTCGTATCTTTATTTCTTTAGAGGTCAGAATACCAGAATCTGCATTGTCTACCCTATATAATACCTAACTACTCTTATATCACCTCCCTCCCCTTATGTCAAGAAAAACCTATTCCCCGCGCCGCTTGGCATGAAGAATAGGTTGAAAATCCTTAAAAAAATTGGCTATAAAAACGGTGTTTTGAGTCGTACTACCTACTCTTCTAGCTGCTCACTGCCCTTCTAAGTAGAAGTATAGCATAGAAATACAGGAAATCAATACCGAGGTATTGATGCACAGCGGCCCCTATAAATCGTTGGGAACTGCCGAAGCATCAATCCCTCCCCTGCTTATTTCTTTTTAACCACTGAATAGTTAAGCGCAAACCCTTCTCAAGAGGAATTTTTGGCTTCCACTTAAGCAGTCTCTGAGCCCTCCCGATATCCGGCTGGCGCTGCTTAGGGTCATCCTGGGGGAGCAACCTGTAGACTATCCGGCTCCTGGTACCAGTCAGCTTCACAACTAATCTGGCTAACTCCATAATCGAAAACTCTCTCGGATTCCCCAGATTTACCGGATCCCTGAGCCGGCTTTTCATTAACTTAAACAACCCCTCTACTAAATCATCAATATAGCAGAAACTTCTGGTCTGCCTACCACGCCCATAGACTGTAATTGGCTTAGAGTGCAGCGCCTGATATATAAAATTAGTCACTACCCTGCCATCCCTCATCCTCATCCGCGGGCCGTAAGTGTTATGACAAAATACTCCATCTCCCGCGATAAAGTTCTCTGTTCCTGGTACAGAAAAATCGTATACGTATGGCGATGCTTTACATTTTTTAATCTCCTTAATCCAGGCCCAAACCAAATCTCCGCTCCTCGAAGCAGATAAGTTCTGTTTTACTCCTTTAGCATCCCACTGCAAAATATTAAAATTAGATATGTTACAAATAGTAACTCTATAAAATGGAAAATGCTTACTACCGTATTTCTTTTTGAATGTCGTAGCGTATCTCCCCAAAGAAGAAACTATACCAAAACGTAAACAGATCATAGTAAGTTGCAATGACAATTTTTTACTTACGGTATCAAAACATAGCTCATTATTCATCTTTTTACCGCTATGAGTTCCATCCCCATCTTTAAACCCTTCCAACACATATTTAAGTTTCGATAACGGTAATTGCATTATCCAGCCAGGCATCTCTTTTTTTTGTGAAGGGACTTTTATAATCTTAAATATTTTATCGAAGATAAAATATAAAACTTTTGAATGGACAACTATAGAAGGCGGCTTTTCGCATTCCTTAGGTGGCACGTATATTACATGAGTTCCAAAATTATCTTCCAAAATTACCTTTGCCTTTTTCAACAAATGTACATCTGAAGAAAAAGTAATGTAATAATTTTTACCCTTTAGGTAATTAGCACTTCCCTCGGCAATATAAAAACCTAAAAGCCAAAGTATATCATTTGAAATTTTTATTTTGTTAGTGGTGAATATATGTGCTCCTCCGGAAAAAATTCTGATTTTTGCATCCTCAGGGGCATTCACTCCCAATTTACTGAGGACATAAAGCGGAAGAAATGAATTCTGACGATATTTGTTAAAAGCGCAGAAGATGCCATTATTAAACCTCTGCGCATTATAATGATTGCTTCTTTTGAGTATCTGGTAAATATCCTTCTTGCGTTCTTTAATCAATGGCTTTAATTTTTTAAAATATACGGCATACCCCCATAATTCAGACCTAGGACATATCTTAGCTATTTCCTGGACAATATTAATATGCCCGATATCTTTTTCTACTACCGGTAATTTTGCTGGGATGGCAACATGATCTCCTATCTTTAAGTTACGGACAGGGATAGCAGTTGGTTGGCCATTTTTGTCTCGTTTAAATACGCTGTGATCACCCGTGACTTTTACTTTCCTGCCATAGGCTAAACTGAGTTCATAGGCATCACCTTTATAAGGATGCTTAATAAGAGCGCTGACTTCTTTAAGTCCGACCCGTAAAGTTTCTGGATCAAAAGATGGCACCAAGATCCGTTTATCTTGAGCATCATGACCAAGCCTATCTACATATTTTTCTATTTCTTCCAGGTGGATATCATTATCATTAAATACGATTGTCATCTGATCGGCAAGAATGCTATTAAAGATCCTGACGATTCTGGTATCTACTTTATGGGTCCTACTGTAAGCCATGGTCATAGCCTCAGCAAAACGCTTAGATTCATCATAGCAACCGCGCACCCCTACGCAATTCACATGTCCCCAATAGGATTCCGGTTGCGGATGCACTAGCGGGTCTCCGTAAACCTCGGATGTTGAAGCAAGCAGAAACCTGGCCTTCTTCGCCTTGGCCAACCCCAGGGTATTATGCGTACCTAAAGACCCTACCTTTAATGTCTGGATCGGATACCGTAGATAGTCCTCCGGAGAAGCCAAAGAGGCAAAATGCAGGACATAATCTAATCTTCCGGCCAGGTTAATAAATTTAGAGACATCGTGCTTGATAAATTCGAATTTTTTTTCGCGACGCAGATGCCCGATATTCTTAATGTTACTGGTAATAAAGTTATCCATGCAGATTACTCTGAACCCCTCATGGATTAAACGTTCACAGAGATGCGAACCGATAAACCCCGCCCCTCCGGTAATCAGTACGTTCTTTCTTCTCATTTCCTACCTCTAAAACTCTCTACGGTAAGCTTAAGCCCCGTAATAAAATCAGTCTTTGGCCTGAACTTTAGTTTTTTCCTTATACTAGCTAAATCTGCGCGGGTTCTGAAAACATCCCCGGAGCGCTTAGGTAAAAACTTAGGCGCAAGATCCTTACCGATCAAGCTGTTTAGAATATCCGCTAACTTCAGAATAGTATAATCCTTTCCCCCGGCAACGTTAAAAACCTCACCCGTCGCATTGGTCCTGCGCATCGCCAGGAGATTTGCTTCAACAACATTTGCCACATAGGTAAAGTCCCTTGACTGTTTACCGCTGCCGTAAATCGGCGGACGTTTATTGGCGAGCATGCAGGTTATAAACTTGGGGATCACTACTGAATACTCGTCGTCCAGGCTCTGGCGCGGCCCGAAGACATTAAAATAACGCAGGCTGACCGTAGGCAGGCCATAGTGGATACTGAACATCCGGCAGTAGTGCTCGCCGGAGAGCTTGGTGAGTGCATAGGGAGATATCGGGCCAGGTTTGAAGCTCTCCTTCTCGGGAAATGTTTTTACCTCTCCGTAGACCGAGCTCGAAGATGCAAAGACAAATGACTTAACCCTGTTAATACGCGCGGCTTCAAGTAAATTCAAGGTACCCTGAATATTTACCTGGTTATACTCACGCGGGTTCAACATGGATTTTGGAACACTGCGTAATGCCGCCTGGTGCAGCAGGCAATCAACTCCTCTGGTGCTGTGCAGGCATGTTTTTGATGAACGGATATCTCCGCGGATCAATTTAATACTACTTCTGGCCTTCTTTAGATTTCTGATGCTGCCGCTTGAGAAATTATCCAGAACAGAGACTCTATAACCGGTGATTAGCAGCTTCTCGACAATATGCGAGCCGATAAAACCGGCACCCCCGGTAACCAGAACTTTAATCTTTTTCATATTAGCTCTCTATAATCTGTAGATCTTTGCGTCCCTGCTCCGTTTATATACATTGCGGGTATCAAATATCATCTGTGAGTTCTTCAGAATAAAGGAATAATTGACACTTGTGTGAGCAGCGCAAATCAGTATGCAGTCGAATTGCCTTAATACCCGGGCACTCAGCTTGATCGACTTAAGGTCGATCTGATTGATCGACAGATACGGAACAAGCGGATCATAATAGGAGACAGCAACCTTATGCCTAGCCAGAATCTCAATTATATCCAGTGCCGGCGATTTGCGTAAGTCCAGTACATCCTTCTTATATGTTACCCCCATCAGGAGTATCTTTGCTTTATCAGGCACGATACCCCTATGCTTTAACTCCTCCTGCATCCGATCGACTACATACTCAGGCATAGAGGAAACTATACCCGATGCCAATTTTATGAACCTTGACTTAAAACCGTGATGCCTTGCTTTCCAGTAAAGATACAAAGGATCCTTGGGGATACAGTGGCCGCCGACCCCCGGTCCGGGTAAAAAAGGCATAAAGCCAAATGGCTTTGTCGAGGCTGCACTGATTACCTCCCAGATATCTACCTTCATCTTGTGAGCCATCATCGCCAATTCATCGATCAGGCCGATATTAACCAGGCGGAAGGTATTCTCCAGGAGTTTTACCACCTCGGCTACTCTGGCTGATGAGACCGGCACGACCTTCTCAATAATATTTTTATAAAGTAAGACGCCCAGCTGCGTAGCTTCGGGCGTAAGGCCTCCGACCACCTTAGGTATCTTATGCACCGGATAATCGAGATTACCGGGATCGATCCTCTCCGGGGAGAAGCAGAGATAAAAATCCCGGTTATGTTTGAAACCCTTATGCTCCAGCAAAGGAAGTATTACTTCCTCGGTCGTCCCCGGATAGGTAGTACTCTCTAACACTACCAGGGTACCCTTATTTATATGGCGCGAAATACCTCTTACCGCCTTTTTTATATAGGAGATATCCGGATGATATTTCCTCTTTAAAGGGGTCGGCACACAGATAATCACCGCGTCTGCCTTCTCTATCCCCTTATAATCTGTGAGCACCACAAAATCATGTTTTGCGCAGACCGCCTTAAGCTCCTGGGAGGTTACATCAGTGATATAAGAAGTCCTTTTCCTTAACTGATTTACCCTATGTTTATCAATCTCAATACCTATCACTGAGAGCCCTCGCTTTGCAAACTCAAGCGCTAAGGGCAACCCCACATAGCCTAACCCTACCACCGCAACCTTAATCTGCTTATCTTTGATCTTCTGCTTTATCACAGAAATTCCTCTTTTCATTTCCCTGAGCCTCCAGTTCCGATTGCGCTATATTTAAATCCGGCCTTTTTTAACTGGTCTGCTTTATAGATATTGCGGCCATCGACCAAAAGCGGCCTGTGCATTAATTTTCTGATCTTAGAAAAATCCAACTCTTTAAATTCATCCCACTCGGTCATCAACAATAGGCAATCACTCCCCTTGCAGGCAAGATAGGGATCAGCGCAAAAATTTACCCCTTTTAACACCTTCTTTGCCCTCTCCATCGCCTGGGGATCGTAGGCCCTGATCACAGCACCCTCTTCCTGCAGTGCCTTAACGATCTCAATTGCCGGGGCATTGCGTATATCATCTGTATTCGGTTTAAACGACAATCCCAGCACCGCGATCCTTTTATCCTTTATAATCCATAACAGGTTCTTGATTTTATTCAGGAAGTACTCCTGCTGCTGCTGATTTATCTTTTTTACTGCCTTGAGCATTTCAAAGCTATAGCCTATGCGCTCGGATATGGTAATAAAGGCATCAACATCCTTTGGGAAGCATGAACCCCCATAACCTATGCCGGCTTTAAGGAAAGACTGGCCGATCCTCTTATCAAGGCCCATACCCCTGGCCACCTGAATCACATCCGCACCGGTCTTCTCACAGATGACCGAGAGCGCGTTTATGAACGAGATCTTGGCTGCCAGGAATGAATTCGAGGCATGTTTTATCAACTCTGCGGATTTTATATCAGTAACTACAATCGGAGCATTTAGGGGACCATACAATCCAATCAGTAACTCTTTTGCCTTCTTTGATTCAACCCCGATTACTATCCGATCCGGGTGCATAAAATCATTGATTGCCTGGCCCTCCCTCAGGAATTCCGGATTTGAGGCCACGTCAAATTTGGCCTTATTCTTCTTATAAGTGGCAATGGTATGCTTCACCCATTCTCCGGTCTCAACCGGTACGGTGGATTTTTCTACGATCAGCCGGTAACCAAAGATATTCTTTGCGATATTTCTGGCTACATTTTCAATTCCGGTTAGATCCGCTTCCCCCCCCGCTTTAGATGGGGTGCCAACGGCGATAAAGATAATCTGCGAAGAGGAGACCGCCTCTTTTATACTGGTAGTAAACTTCAGGCGCTTTTTCTTCATGTTAATTGTGATCAATTCTCGAAGACCCGGCTCATAAATGGGAATTACTCCTTTTTTGAGCGCTGTGATCTTCTTTGCGTCATTATCCACACAGATCACCCGGTTACCAAGCTCGGCGAAACATGCCCCGCTGACTAACCCTACATAGCCCGATCCTATAATTGCTATATTCATCTTATCCTTCCTGGTATAATCCTAGAGGTATAGTCATAGATTATACCTGAATCACTGTAATTTGTTCTTTTCCCGCCCCAGTGGAATCCCGGTATATGTTTTTTTAGTTTGGTGCGGGAAAATCTTTGTAATCAAGACATCTTATTGTTTCCCATTATAAGATGTCTACATATTACGCTCTGACTGAGAACCCGGCTTAGGCTCATTATACCTTCGGTCAAAGTCGAACTCCATCTCAGGGAATGCCTTTAAGGTACAGATCGCCCAGATATTATTACCCTTTCCGGTTGTAACGTTGTAATGGAACCCCACGCTCCAGCAATGCAGATCGCGGGTTATCGAATAATCCTGCTCCCTTAAACCGGTCTTTGTTCCGGGAATACTGCTGTTGTCGATGCGGTGGTAGAAGCGAACCTTCCACTTCGGATTAAGCCGCCAGTTCAGCTGATAAGTGATATCATTGCTCCCCTTATACTTATAGCGCTGTCCGAACCCGAATGTTCGATCTTCTCCGAAATTAAAATTAAGGTCATAATCAACTTCCGAAATATACCCCTTTTTAACGTCATACTTTGCGTCGCTGATCAGGCTCAGCCAGGGGTAGGGATAAAGTTCAAGGTTAAACTCAAAATCAGAGAGCTGGCCGGCCTGGCCTTCGGTCTTAAAAGTATATGAGTTATTCACCCGGAAGTCAAGCAGGTCAGCGGTTGCCCCGGCCCGCTTGGTCTGCAGCTTATTCTCAATCCCGAAGGATACACTGGAGCTTCTGGTTGCATCCTCACCGCCGATTCGCATATTGCTTACCTTGGAATTGGTGCTGTTACTGTAACCGTAATCTATGCTGGGAGTAATAATATGTCTCAGGGCAGTGATATCCAGGTTTAAAAAGTCTGTCTTTACGTCGAATATCCGGTAGAACTTGGTGCTGGCGCTTGCCCCTCCGGAGAAGGTATTGTTGATAGTCGCCCCATATGTGCCTATATCAGTAAAGCTTTGACCAGCAGTAACCGAAGGGTTAAAGGTGATAAAAGCCAGTTTTTGGGTATAAGAAAACTGATTTGATGTTGAGAATGAATGTTGGAGGCGATCATCATTCTCAGCCGGAGCCGCATTCATCTGCTTTGAGCCTGCATAAGAAGAATCATTCGCAAAGTAAATACGGGTATTTCCGAGATTCATGCTGGGAAGGCTGATTTTCAACTCTGGAAGCAGCTCAGTCTGACTATACCAGGGGTTTACCCGCTTCTGAAATAAAAGGTCTACGCTGGAATAGGCGAAAGAGCGGTGCACAGAGACATACGATAGGGGCGTCTGATTCTTCTCATACTCAAGCGGAAAATAGTCCTTCAGAATATTATATTGGCTGCCGATTACAGCTCGTTTGGAATCATTTATTTTAAAATACTCGGCGATTATGTTGGCTTTATCCTCATATAAATCCAATTTGTGCCGCCAGCGTATAAAATACCTCTCAAAGACATTAGGAACCGTCCCCTCCTCGCCTAATTCCCCGGATTTATCCCTCTCCTGTGTATAGTAGAGCTTAAAGTCTCCGTCTCCGTATACCTCATCGTCATAATTTGTAGCGAACCCTTCAGCTATCCCGTAATTTGCACGGTAATCCAGGTATATCCTTCCTTTTATATCTTCGGTGATGTTATAACGCCATGCGGTTAACAGATATGGCCCCCAAATTTTATCCGAACCGGGGAGCATCTGTACCTGCATCATCGGATCTTTAAGGCTGTGGTTATAATACGGCATATACATAACCGGGGTCGCACCCAGGAAGACCACATTATCCCTGATCTGGACCTTATCACCCGGGAAGAAATTTATCTTTTTGGACTTCATCCGCCAGTGCGGTTTATTTAAATCGCAGGTAGTCAGGTATCCCCACTTGGAGATAAACTCTCTATCGCTCTCCTTGATCATTTTCTCCGAGCGGCCAAAGTAGGGATTAGAGCGAAAGGCGGCATCATATATAATCCCTCTCTTACTCTCAAAATTATATTCCAGTTTTTCTCCTTCGATGATACCGCTGCCATCCTGGAGCCGGACATCCCCCTCTGCCTGGCACTCCTTGGTGACCGAATTCAAGACTAATTTACGGCAGGAGAGCCTGGTCCCCTTAAACACCACCACTACCTTGCCTGTGGCGCTAAACTCCTTACTGTCCGGGGAATATTCGACTGTATCGCCGTTGATGATTATCGGCTGAGGCTGGAGATCTTCTTCTTCCTCCTCCTCTTTCTGCGTGTCATCTGAAAAATCAAAAAGCCCCTCTGAAAAGGCAGGGGCCGTGAGTAATAAGATGATTACTAAACAGAGACAAGAGTTGCGGATAAATTTTTGAACCATTATTTATTTTGTGGGATTGATCTATAGTCTTCCAAAAACTTCTTTATTCCGATATCCGTAAGCGGATGCTTTATTAGCTGTTGGCAAACTTTAAAAGGAATTGTTGCGATATCTGCTCCGATTCTTGCTGCATCCAATACATGCAGAGGATTACGGATAGAGGCCACAATGATCTCGGTCTTGAATCCGTAATTGTTATAGATTGTTTTTATATCTCTGATCAGCTCCATCCCATTCAGGGATATATCATCAAGCCTCCCGATAAACGGGGATATAAAGCTTGCGCCGCACTTAGCGGCTAAGAGGGCCTGATTCGCCGAGAAGCAGAGCGTGAGATTTGTCCTTATCCCCTCCTGCGAGAGGATCCTGGCTGCCTTAAGCCCGTCTTCAACCAGAGGTATCTTTACTACAATATTCTTTGCGATCTCTGAAAGCCGGCGCGCCTCACCAACCATCCCATCAGCCTGGAGACTGATAACTTCAGCACTCACCGGGCCCGGCACTATCGAACAGATCTGCTTAAATAAATCTTCCGGGCGGGATTTTTCGCGTGAGATTAGAGTAGGATTTGTAGTTACTCCATCGATAATGCCGATAGAAACGGCCTCCTTGATCTCTTCAATATTGGCGGTATCGATAAATATCTTCAAATCTCTTGACCCTTTGTTTATCCTGCATTCTCATCTACCAGAAGCGCAGCACCGATAAGCCCTGCATCGGCACCTAATTTCGCCCTGTGAACCTTAACAGCTCTCCTGTGAATCGGCATCGCCTGTCCCCGGATAATTTCCCTGATCTTATTAAACAACACTCTCCCTGCGCCGGCAACACCGCCGCCGATAACGATGCAATCAGGATTCAAAAGATTAATTACCCCCACCAGTGCTGAGCCTAAAATACTACCTACCTCATCCCAGACCTTTATGGCTTTGCGATTATTTTTTCTGGCTAAAGCACTCAGCTGCGCTAAATTTATCTTCTCTTTAAATATCCTCTCTGCAACTTTTTCAATCTTGGAATTCCCGATATACGCCTCTAAGCAGGCTCTGCCCCCGCAGTTACAGCGCGGTCCGGTTAGGTTAACCGGTATATGACCGATCTCACCGGCAACTGAACCACTGCCTCTATACAGCTGCCTATTAATTATAACCCCGCCGCCTACACCGGTTCCTAATGTCAGACAGACCGCATTCTCTGCCCCCTTAGCGGCACCAAGCCGATACTCAGCCAAAGACATCAGGTTAGCATCATTATCCAGGAAGACCGCCAAAGCCAACCTCTTTCGAAGGATCGCCCGCAGTGGCACATTGTGCCATCCGGAGATATTCGGCATGAAATATATAATACCTTTTTTAAAATTTATCGGCCCCGGCACCCCCAGGCCCACACCTAATAAACTCTTTCGCGCAATCCCGTGCTCCTCCAAAATTTTATTTACTGATTTAATGATTGCCTGAATTAAGGTGCTCTTGGTAAATTTTTTCGTAGAAAGCAGCTCTTTGGCAATAATTTTATACCTGGAATTAAGCAGTGCAATTTTTAAATTTGTTCCCCCTAAGTCTATGGCAATAATAAATTTATTTGACATATCGAGGTATTTTATCTTAAAGTATTTTACTTTGCAAGCAATAAATTGGCATCCTGAGTCTGTTTTTAGGAATAAAAGGTTAGGATTTGCAATGGGTAACAGAGATTAGCAGTAAATCTTGACTTTATTTCTCCCGGCTGTCTTGGCCTGATATAGAGCCTGGTCCGCCCGCTCAATCAGCCGGCTTAAGAGACGGGAATCTTTCGGGAAAACCGAGACCCCGATGCTTACGGTTACGTCCAGGAATTCATCGTAGGCTTTGATCTTAGTGCTCTCTATGGTTTTACGGATACGCTCTGCAACGGTCTCTGCCCCGCTAGATGCTGTCTCACTCAAGACTGCCAGAAATTCGTCCCCGCCATATCTGCATACCAGGTCGATCTGGCGCAGGTTAACCTTCACCATCTGCGATATCTGTTTTAAAATAGCGTCTCCTACAAGGTGCCCGTATTTATCATTATAGCTTTTAAAATCATCCACATCCACGATCAACAGGGAGAAAACAGATTTAAATTTATTGCTGCGCTGGACCTCCTCTTCTGCCCGCTCTAAGAAATGGTGCCTTCCTGAAATCCCGGTCAGCGAATCGGTGATCGCCAGGGCCTGGACCGCCTTATATAGAAGTATCCGCTTAAGCCCCATAATGAACTCCCGGGAAAGGATAAAAAATTTATCCCAGTCATCCTGGGCAATCTGGCGAGCCACTAGATACCCGATTACTCTATTGTCAATCTCTAAAGGCACTCGCACAAAGCTCTTATAATCATCCGGGAGATTCTCGCCTTCAATGAAACCAAGATCGACTGCGGTTAAATAATTTCCTACCTGATTCTTAAAATAATTAAACAGCGCATCCTGATCCAAAAACTTACAGATGTCTTTTGTGATATCGAATATTTGCATAGTCTGATTTGCCTCTTTCTCCAGATATGAATTCCTATCTCTGAGCTCCTGATTCCTGGCCTGCAGATCGCCGCAGCGCCCCTGGAAATTGCCCAGATCACCTTTAGCAATAGAGAGCCGACCGCTTAAAATCTTATACAGACAGCAATTAATCAGCGCGCTGGACAATAATAAAATAAATACATGCGTCAGGTTCATAGGCCTAATTAAGGTGCCTTACCACCCGGTTCTTACCACTTCTTTTTGCCGCCAGCAATGCCTGGTCGGCAGCAAAGACTAACTCCTGGGCATCCGAAACTTTTTTCGTTAAACTTGCCAACCCGATCGAAACCGTCACCCCGGTGTCTTCCCTACGTAATACAACTTTATTCTCTTTGACCTTTTTGCAAAAATCAACTGCTAAACTATGCGCTTTATCCTGTGTGATGTTGGCCAATGCAATGCAGAATTCCTCACCGCCAAATCTTCCTACTGTGGCATCACAGGACTTAAAGAATTCGGTTGCAAGTTTCCCTATCTTCTTCAGGACTATATCGCCTACGCGGTGGCCGTATTTATCGTTATATATCTTGAAGAAATCGATATCCATCATCAAAAGCGACAACTCCCCTTTCTCCCTAAACGCCCTATTGTACTCTACCTCAAAATGCTCTAAGAAATGCGCCTTGGTAAAGAGGCCGGTCAATCCGTCGTGAATCGCCAGCTCCTGCGTCTTCTCAAATAATCGGGCGTTCTCCAATGCTATGGCTCCCAAATCACAGACTGTCATCAGGAAACGCAGGTCCTCCTGTGAGTAGGCGCCGGTCTCTGGGCTCTCCAGTCTCAAGATCCCCAGCAACCTGTGTTCGGTTTTAAAGGGCGCGCTAATCAATGAAGAGATAACCCTTGATTTCCTGCCGGCGATCCTTTCGGGATCAAAACGGAAATCACGCCTGCTATCTTCAATTAACAAGGGACTGGTGTGTCTCTGTACCCAGGAATCAAAGACATCCCCCTCCTTAGTCTTTATGATCAGGTTCTTATCCTGCTTCCTGCTGCCAAAAACTACCAATCGCTGGGTCTGGCTGTCGATCAGATATAAGAGGCAATTCCCCCTTTTTTTTCCTATAGATGTAAAGGCAGTGTCCAGGATCGTCTTAACCACTGATTCTAATCTTAGGTCTCCGGCTACATCCTCGATAATATCCTTAAGCAAGGCAAATCGGTCGATTCTTTCATTAAAGACGCGCTGGTTCTTTAAATCTTTTGTCCCCTGCTCGCTGATAATATTCCACTCCTCCTGGAATTTTTGTTTCTGCAGTTCCAGGCGGTACTTGTTATTGGAATAGGACTTAAACAAAAAAATTACCAACAGCGTATTTAACAGGTAGTAAAGAAAAAGCAGTTTTCCAGAGAGAGGGGAGTTAAAGAGTCTAAAGATTATCGGCAGGGCTACTATCGAGACTATGCAGGTAACAGGCGCAAGCGAAGAGGCTGGATTAGTATATCTAAACAGCAGGCCGCCTTTGAAATGGCTTTTAAATAATGGTTTCTTCAGTATCCTTATCAAAAAAGTGCACCTTGCTCATGTCAAAGACCAGATCCATATCCTGATTAACCTCTGGCCGGTCATGAGCTCCCACACGGGCTATGAATGTGTGGTTTCCCGTATTTAAATAAAGGTAGACTTCTGAACCCATCGGCTCTACCACTTCGCAATTTGCTCTGATCACGTTTTCTGCCGGAGCTTCCGAGACAAAGAGTTTATCATAAATATCTTCGGAGCGTATCCCGAAGATTATCTCCTTGTCGGCATATGCAGAGATCGCTTGATTCATATCGTCTACTAATTTTACTCTGACTTTCCCTTCGTCAAAATAAAACTTACCGTCTTTTTTGATAATTCGTCCATTCATGAAATTCATCGGAGGAGAACCGATAAATCCTGAGACAAATTTATTTTTTGGATTATCGTAAATCTTAATCGGATCATCGACCTGCTGCAGGATCCCGTCTTTCATCACTGCGATGCGATCCCCCATAGTCATCGCCTCGGTCTGATCGTGAGTAACATAGATTATGGTGGTCTTTAGCCTCAGATGCAATTTATGAATCTCTGTGCGCATCTGAACCCTTAATTTGGCATCCAGGTTACTAAGCGGCTCGTCAAAAAGAAAGACCTTCGGTTTTCTGACGATCGCCCTACCCAATGCTACCCGCTGCCTCTCTCCGCCTGAGAGTGCGCGCGGTTTACGGTTGAACATCTTCTTAATCCCTAAGATATCAGCGGCCTCGCTGACGCGCTGAGCAATCTCGCTCTTAGGATAGCGGCGCAGCTTCAGGCCGAATGCCATATTTTCAAAAACGGTCATATGGGGGTAGAGCGCATAATTCTGAAAGACCATAGCAATATCGCGATCTTTGGCGGGAACTTCATTAACCAGATTGTCATCTATAAAAATCTGCCCTTCGGTTATATCCTCAAGGCCTGCAATCATCCGCAAGGTGGTTGACTTACCACATCCGGAGGGACCGACTAAAACCATGAATTCTTTATCCTTGATACCAAGATTGATCTCATCTACAACCCTATTACCAGAGACGTAGCTCTTTGATACCTTATTCAAATTCACCTTTGCCATCTTATCCTCATGTTATCCACCCCCGCTTATGTAAGGTGAGCTCAAGAGGCGGGTGTTTTTAAACTTAAATTCTAAATGATTCCTGGTCTTTTGTCAACACAGAATCTCATTTGCTCAAATAGTCGACTATTCTGGCTAATGACTCTTTGAGCTCCTTGCGCTGAACTATCAGATCAACCATACCGTGCTCCAGGAGAAACTCAGACCGCTGAAACCCCGGAGGTAACTTTTGCCTGATTGTCTGCTCGATTACGCGCGGTCCGGTAAAACCAATTAATGCCTTTGGTTCGGCGACGGTTATATCCCCCAGGCCGGCGAAAGAAGCCATTATCCCTGCCATAGTAGGGTTAGTCAAAACTGATATATAAAGTAATTTTTTCTGGTGATGACGGGCCAGTGCCGCTGAAGTTTTAGCCATCTGCATCAAACTAAACATCCCTTCATACATCCTAGCACCTCCGCCGGAACCTGAGACTATGATCAAAGGAAGATTGTTTCTGGTTGCCGACTCGATTGCACGGGTAAGCTTCTCTCCGACCACCGACCCCATAGATCCCATAATAAAACGGGAGTCAGTAGCGCCAATCACTATTCTTTGCCCAAAAATGTCACCCTCTCCTGTAATCGCAGCTGCCTTTAAGCCGGTTACAGCCTGATCCTGCTTAATCTTCTCTTTATATGTCTTTGGCCCCTTAAAATCAAGAGGATCCACAGAGGTTAACTCCTGGTCATATTCGGAAAATGTATCCTTATCAACAAGCAATTCAATCCTCTTGCCTGCCCCCAGCACAAAATGATAGTTGCACTTCGGACAGACTTTCAGAGTCTCATCGAGCTTCTTGTTAAAGAGGACCTCGGAACACTCATCGCATTTTGTCCAGAGGCCGTCGGGAATCTCTTTCTTTTTAAGCCTGACGATTGTATATTTAGGTTTACCGAAGAGTGCCATATTAAATGAGCGCATAACTTAGCTTTGCTAAGTTATAGCGTCCCTTGTATCCTTATCTGTAAGCGTGCGCGAATTTACCCCCACACCAATTCGAAAATATCAAGTCTATACCAGAATTGGTGTGGGGGTGACATCGTTAAAGCTTATTTATCACCAGTCCGGAAAGTACTTTCGGGTAAAAATAGGTCGACTTCGAAGGCATCCTCTCCCCTTCGACTGCGACAGACATGATCTGCTCCATCTTAACCGGATTTAACATAAATACCATTGCATCCGGGCGCCCCCGGGCCTGTTCGATTAACTCTGAGGCATTAGGGCTGAACAAAATCCTCTTTTTATCCTCGATATCCATACCCAAAATCTTTTTAAGCACCAGATAATTAAAGATACTTACGCTTAAAAAGCGGTAAGCCTTTGGTTTATCAGCAATAAGTCTATCTAAAATCAAAACATTTTTCAACCTTAAAAGAGAAAACCTGCCATCAGCGTACATCCCCAATACATTCTCTGTGTTGCCGGCTTTCTCCAGCATAAAGAAAAACTTAATTTTGTCCTTAACCTCTTCAACCTCAAAGAAACTTCCGAGTTCCCGCCGGAACCTGCCAAAATCAAAGCCTCTTTTTGTATAAATCAGCCGATGCACCGGCATGATCGTAAGGTCCGGAGTCTGGGGATTAGTAAAATATGTTGGAATAAAATTAAAGGCCTCACGCCCGGTGAAATTATGCATCTTTTTTCTCATCTGCTCGCGGTAGATACAGGCGACCTCATAACGGTGGTGACCGTCTGCGATAAAGATATTCTCGCCATCCATCCTCTTCTGGATCTGCTCTGTGACCTCAGGGGAATCTATCCTCCAGAGCTGATGTAGGATGTTATCTGAGTCAGCGATATCTATAAAGGGCTCTTTACCCCTGATATAGAGTTCGTAGACTCTGCGGATAATCCGGTGTTTATCCGGGAATATCGCAAAGATCGGGCTAAGGTTTGCCTTTACCTTCCTCAATAACCTCAGCCGGTCTACTTTTGGTTCGCTGCGCGTATGCTCATGGCCGAAAACGCGCGCCTTACCATCATCCAGCCGCAGAAGCGCAATAAACCCCATCCGGCTCCTCTTCTCGCCACGGATACTAAACTGCTGCAGGTAAAAATAAATGCAAGGCTTCTGATCCTGGACAAATACTCCGCTCTGCAGCCACTCTTTAAAGTGCTGGGCTGAACGCTTATACTTATCCTCTCCGGCAACATCATTGCCTAAAAGTATACGGATGAAGTTATGGGGATTGATTTTGTGATAGTGTTTTCGCTTCGAAGGCGTGATTACATCGTACGGCGGGCAGACCACTTTAGAGAGATCACCTATCTTTTCCTGATTAAAAACAACTGCCCGAAAAGGCATTATTAGTTTCATCGGTATGTTAAACTCCCTAAACAGGCTCCTGCTGCATTAATTAACATATCTAGTCCGCTGAAATTACGGCCCGGTACGTATAACTGATAAAATTCAAGGCCTCCACCGTAAAAAAAACAAAAAAGCACACTGATCAATACCAGTCTCTTCTGCGATAAACCGCTTAAGCTGCCCTCAGCAGCCCTAATAAAGAAATAACCGAGAATAGCGTAAACAAAAAAATGAAATACCAGATCCTGATAAGGAAAAAAACAGCGAATCCTATCGCCGGGTAATATAGAAAAATAAAGGATAGTAGAACAACAGACCACAACCGGCAGCCATAACTTTAGAAGACGCATACTATTTATTCTCTGCCTGACAGCCATTGCAGCCTTCTTTAGCTTTTGGACATACCTTGGGTGCCTGGGGCTTAGGTGTTTTACGGTAATCAGTGGCGTAGAATCCCGATCCCTTAAAGATAATCCCTGAGCCGCCTGAGATCAGGCGTCTGACCGCCTTCGAACACTTCGGACAAATCTCCAACGGTTGATCAGTTATCTTCTGAAACCTTTCAAAACTATACCCGCAGCTGCTGCATTCATATTCATATGTCGGCATGTAATTCTACCCTCCTTAAATAATCTTTAGTTCAAAGCTCAAATCGCAAAGCGCAAAACCAAAGTTTAAAACTCAAAGTTTTTTTAAGGCTTTACACTTTACGCTTAAACTTTGCGCTTTACACTTTTCCCGCTTAGCGGGATCCCGCCGGATTATTTTAATTTTGGCGCGGGAGAACTTTACGCTAGATAAATGCCTTTTTTATCTTCTCAGTAAAACTACTTTTATCTGTGGGGCCTCCTGAAACCCGGGCGAATTCCTCAAAAATTTTCCTCTGCTCTGAACTCAGGCGCGTAGGAATCTCTACGTTTACCTTAATTAATTCATCGCCGGCGCCTCTTGTATGCAAACTAGGTATCCCCTTATTCTTTAGGCGAAAAACTTTTCCGGCCTGAGTACCTGCTGGTATCGTCATACTAACCTTCCCGGCCAATGTCGGGACAGAGACCTCTGCGCCCAATACCGCCGCACTCAGACTTATGGTGATCTCGGTAAGTATGTCAACCCCGTGCCTCTGAAAGACCGGGTGAGGATGTATCTGAATTACAACATAAAGATCTCCTCTGCCGGAGGACCCTGCTTCCCCCTCACCGCGCACGCGCAGGTTTGAACCTGTATCAACTCCGGGAGGAATCTTTACTTTTATTTTACGGGTGACCTTAGATCGCCCCTGCCCACGGCACTGCGTGCAAGGTGTCTGAATAACCGATCCCTCTCCGTGACACTGCGTGCAGGTCTGGGCAACCTGAAAGAAACCATTCGATACTACATTACGGCCGCTACCCCGGCAAGCCGAACAGGTGCTCTTCTTAGTCCCGGGCTTAGCACCGCTGCCGCCACAAACCTCACATACTTCATAGCGCGGCAGGGTAATTGTATTCTCTGTCCCGGAAGCTGCTTCTTCCAGGGTAATCTCTGCGGCAATCTGCAGATCTCTTCCGCGGCGGCTGCGCGTCCCACGTCTTGTACGTGTGCCAGAGATGTCGAATCCTAAATCACCGAATATTTCATCAAAGAGCCCTCCGCCGAGGCCGAAATCTCCCATACCCTGAAAGACACTGCCAAAATCCGCACCTTTAAAGATATCTTCATAGGCGTACTTCTGATCGATCCCGGCGTGTCCATACTGGTCATAGAGAGCGCGCTTCTTAGAGTCGGAAAGAACCGCATAAGCCTCGGAGATCTCCTTAAACTTCTCCTCTGCTTCCTTCTTCTGCTCATGGACAACCCTGTCCGGATGATGGCGAAGAGCCAGCGTCCGGTAGGTTTTTTTAATCTCATCGAGACTTGCGCTTTTCTTTATGCCAAGTATCTCGTAATAATCGCGCTTTGTAGACATTATTTCTTATCATCTTCCTCTTTAAACTCTGCGTCAATAACCTCTTCGCCCTTCTTCTCTTTGGGCTGCTCTTCCTGCGGAGCCTCCTGCTGCGTGGCGCCCGTGCCTTGAGCGGCTGACTGCTGCTGTTGCTTGGCAGTTGTCTGCTTATAGACCTCCTCAGCCAGTTTATGTGACGCCTTGGTAAGCTCCTCCATCCCTTTCTTGACCCTCTCCAGATTCTTATCCTTGATCGCGGTCTTTAAATCATTGGCTCTGGATTCGATCTCTGTGCGCTCAGCCTGACTGACCTTATCCCCAAAGTCCTTAAGGGACTTCTCAGTCGCATAGACCAGGCTGTCAGCCTGATTGATCGCTTCGACCTCTTCCTTCTTCTTAACATCATCGCTGGCGAATTTTTCAGCGTCCTTAACCATCTTTTCGATCTCTTCTTTAGAGAGTTTCTTAGGTGCGGTTATCCTGATGGACTGCTCTTTGCCCGTACCTAAGTCCTTTGCCGAAACATGCACGATGCCGTCAGCATCAATATCAAATGCTACCTCAACCTGCGGGACCCCCCGGGGCGCCGGCGGGATCCCTACTAGATCAAACCTTCCCAACTCTACATTATCATTTGCCATCTGGCGCTCACCCTGCAACACCCTGATAGTCACCGCTGTCTGATTATCGGCCGCAGTAGAGAAAATCTGTGATTTCTTCGTGGGAATAGTGGTATTTCTCTCAATCAGTCTGGTGTTGACACTGCCTAAGGTTTCTAAGCCTAGGGATAGCGGAGTCACATCCAACAGTAAGACGTCCTTGACATCCCCTTTAATAATTGCTGCCTGGATCGCCGCACCCAAAGCAACGCACTCCATAGGGTCGACGCCGCGCTCAATCTTCTTGCCAACAAAATCTTCGACAAACTTCTGGACTATCGGCATGCGGGTAGGGCCGCCAACCATAATTATCCTGTCGATATCCGATGGTTTTAACTTGGCATCTTCTATCGCCTGCTCCAGGGGGTGTCGACATTTATCGATAATCGGACCGACAAGATCCTCTAATTTTGCCCGGCTAATAGGCATAGTCAGGTGCTTTGGTCCTGAAGAATCAGCGGAAATAAAGGGCAGGTTTAAATCGGTGGCAAGCGTCGAAGAAAGCTCCACTTTGGCTTTCTCGGCCGCCTCGCGCAACCTCTGCATCGCCATCTTATCATTACGCAGGTCAATACCGTTGTCGCGCTTGAATTGCTCTGCTATATAATTAATCATGGTATTGTCCATGTCAGTACCGCCTAAATGCGTATCTCCGGAAGTCGACTTAACCTCAAAGACCCCTTGGGCCATCTCCATAACCGTTACATCAAGGGTGCCGCCGCCGAAATCAAATACCATGATCTTCTGCTCTTTCTGAGATTTCTCTAATCCATAAGCAAGACAGGCAGCTGTCGGCTCGTTAATTATTCGCAACACCTTTAACCCGGCGATCTCACCGGCATCCTTAGTTGCAGTACGCTGATTATCGTCAAAATAGGCAGGACAGGTAATAACTACCTCTTCCACCTTATCGCCTAGATAGCTCTCGGCATCCTGTTTTATCTTCTGCAATATAAATGCTGAGATCTGCTGAGGTGTATATTCACCGCCAGGCACCTTAAACTTAAAGTCAGTGCCCATCTTTCGTTTGGCCACATGGATTGTTCCTTCCGGATTAATTGCTGCCTGGCGTCTTGCCGGTTCACCGACTAAGCGCTGGTTATCCTTAGTGAAGGCAACAAATGAAGGAAACGCCTTACCGCTGGATACACCCGCCCCCTCTGCGGATGGAATAATTACAGGCCTGCTACCTTCCATTACTGCAGCAGCAGAGTTTGATGTTCCTAAGTCAATTCCTATTATCTTTGCCATTTCTACACCTCCTGATTTTATTTATCTGGTTGTTCTTTTTTAGAAACCTTTACCTTTGCCGTACGAATAACTCTCTCATTCAACAGATAGCCTTTCTGCAACTCTTCTACTACTGTATGCTCCGGGCTGTCTTTATCCTCAACCTGCATCAGCGCTTCATGAAAATGCGGGTCAAATAACTTACCCTCTGAATCAATCGACTTGACACCATAGTCCTTTAGCAATCCGTAAAAATGAGCCAGGATCATCTCGACACCCTTTAAGAAAGCCTGGAGATCCTGGTGCTTGCTCTGGGCAAGCTCGATTGTGCGCTCCAGGTCATCTAGAATATTTAATAATTCAATGATAATTCCTTCGTTGGCAAAGCGGACAAAATCAGTCTTCTCTTTGTCTATGCGTTTCCTAACATTATCAGTATCTGCCTGAAGCCGTAATAATCTGTCCCAGTACTCGGCAGCCTTCTGGGCATCTTGCTTTAGCTGCAGATACTCTTCTTCCTTCAATTGGACTGTCGCCTCGCCTGTAATCTTTGCTTCTTCTTTGGCCTCTGTGCTATCTTTATGATCTTTGTCTTCCATCGGAAACTCCTGGTATAATCCTCCGTCTACTCTATGGATTATACCTGATTACTGTGATTAATTACGATTACAGCGATTAAACCATTAATCTCTGTAATCTATTTTTCTAGTTAAGGACCCCCACTATATATTCTAATTTTCGTGCGGGATAATCTCTGTAATCAGACATCCTCCTTTTTGTCATTATGGGATGTCTAAAAACGCTCCAATTCGTCGGTCAGTATATCAGAGATGTACTCCAGGCTTGAAATTGTGCGGTCATACTCCATGCGTATCGGTCCCAGCACCGCAAGCCTGCCTGATGGTTTATCTTTTAATCTATAGCTTGAAACAATTAGTGTGCAATTATTCATCTCAGGACACTCTAATTCTTCGCCGATATATGCCCTGCTCTTGCCGGAAAAGTCACGGTTTATGATCTCCATCAGCCGCTCCTTTTCTTCGATTATTTTCATAATCAGCCGCATCTTCTCCAAATCCTGGAATTCCGGCTGCTCTAATATACAACTAATCCCATTGTAGAAGAACTTCTCCTGACGCTCCAAGAAAGAGACGATCCCCGCGTAATGCGTAATCACAGAGATTATCTCAGAGGTTCTCTCTAAAACATCCTCCAGCTTCTCAATCTGCCTTTTATACTCTCGAACAATGCGCTCCTTCTCGCTACTTAATAGATCCATCTGAGAAAGCAAAAAGTCAACGTAGTATCGGTAACCTTTGCTGGTAGGCACCCGCCCACCGGATGTATATGGGTGGGTAAGGTATCCTGACTCCTCAAGGTCGCTGAAGATATTCCTGATCGTTGCAGAAGATAGGTCAAAATCATCAGCAATGTTGTCTGAGGCAACCGGTTGCGCCTCTTTAATATAGTTATTTATGGTTGCCGCTAATACTGCCCTTTTTCTTGACTGACGATCGACATTCCTTACCATATCCGGCTCCTGGTATAATCATTAGGCATAATCTAAAAAATTATACCTGATTACTGTGATTAATTTTAGATTACAGCGATTAAAACATTGATTTCTGTAATCTAGTCTTTTCCCGCCTTACGGGATCCCGCTATATGTATTTTTAGTGTGGTGCGGGATAATCTTTGAAATCAGGCATCCTCTATTTTTATTCCCTTTGGATGCCTAATTAGCGCTCTAACCCGTAGAATGCTAGAATGTTAATTTTAACATAATTTCTTTCTTTGTCAACTTCTGCTTTTCTATCCATAGCCCCTAAAGCAGAGCAGCAAGTTATTCAATTACAACGTGTTCGTTCTGATCGATATCCGCTGTAACTCTGCTCCCCGGCTTAAGCGAACCATCCAGCAATTTTAGTGCCAGCGGATCCTGCAGTTTCTTCTGAATCGTCCGCTTCAGAGGCCGGGCGCCGAAAACCTGGTCGAACCCCTGCTCTACCAGATAGCTCTTTAGGTTCTTGGTAATCTCCATCCTGACCCCGGCTTCAAGCAGCTTATGGTTTAGCGGCTCTAATTCAATATCTAGAATCCGGTTAAGCTCTGTCTTAGACAGGGGATTGAATACGATAATATCATCCAGTCGATTTAAGAATTCCGGGCGGAAATGCTTCTTTACTTCACCTAGAAGCCGTTTTCTAACCTCTTGGAATTCGGCGTCCTTCCTGCTGGATCTGAATCCTATCGCGCCATGCTGCTGAATGATCTCAGCCCCGATATTTGAGGTCATGATAATCAGGGTATTTTTAAAATTAACTGTTCTTCCCTGCCCGTCAGTGAGCCTGCCTTCATCAAAAATCTGTAGCAGTATATTAAAGACATCAGGGTGGGCCTTTTCGATCTCATCAAGCAGGATTACCGAATATGGCCGGCGCCTTATTTTTTCAGTTAGCTGGCCGCCCTGTTCATATCCGACATATCCAGGGGGCGCCCCGATAAGCCGGGAGACGCTGAACTTCTCCATATACTCTGACATATCGATCCTTACAACCGCTTCCTGATCATCAAATAAAAACCATGCCAGCGTCTTGGCCAGTTTAGTCTTACCCACCCCGGTAGGTCCCAGGAATATGAATGAACCCATCGGCCTCAAATCATCTCCCAGGCCCGAGCGTGACCTGCGGATACAACTGGAGATTACCTCAATCGCTTCATCCTGCCCTACAACTTTAATTTTTAGGCGCTCCTCCATCTTTATTAATTTCTCGGTATCCGCCTCCATTAATTTGGTTAACGGTATCCCTGTCCACTCTGAAACTACCCCTGCGATATCCTCCTGGTCGATCTCCTGTCGCAACATCGGGGATTTTTTTTGCATCTTATTTAGCTGTTCCTGATACCCCTTTATCTGTTTATCTATCTCAATCAGCCCCCCATATTTAATCTCTGCAACCTTTCCTAAATCACCGGATTTCTCTGCTGCGTGGGCCTGATTCTTTAGGGCCTCTTCTCTTTCTTTGGCCTTATTAATTTTAAGGATTATTGACTTCTCTCTCTCCCACTGCTGCTTCTTCCCCTCTAGATCCTTCTTTAGCCCTTCTAAGTCTGCTTCGATCTTCCTAAGCCGCTCCTGCGATGTCTTATCTTTATCTTTCTTTAGCGCCTGCCTTTGGATTTCAAGCTGTATAATCCTGCGCTGGACCATATCCACTTCAGCAGGCATGCTGTCGATCTCAATCCTCAGCCGCGATGCTGCCTCATCTACTAAATCTACCGCCTTATCCGGCAGACGCCTGTCGCTGATATAGCGGGCCGAGAGTGTGGCTGCCTGGATCAGTGCCGCGTCCTTGATTCGGACACCGTGGTGGATCTCATACTTCTCCTTTAGCCCTCTTAGGATCGCTATAGTATCATCGACCGTTGGTTCCTGAACCAAAATAGTCTGGAACCTCCGCTCTAAAGCACTGTCCTTCTCTATGTGTTTGCGGTACTCATCAAGGGTTGTTGCACCGATACAGCGCAGCTCTCCGCGCGCCAGCATCGGCTTTAGCATATTCGATGCATCAATTGCCCCTTCGGCAGCACCCGCGCCGACAATAGTATGCAGCTCATCTATAAAAAGGATCACCTGACCATTCTTACTCTGTATCTCTTTTAGGAGTGCCTTAAGCCTGTTCTCAAACTCTCCGCGGAATTTAGTGCCAGCAACAAGACTCCCCATATCAAGCGCAACTATCCTCTTATTCTTTAACCCCTCCGGAACATCGCCTGAAGTAATTCTCTGCGCCAGGCCTTCCACGATAGCTGTCTTACCCACCCCGGCTTCACCGATTAATACCGGATTATTTTTAGTGCGCCTTGATAGAACTTGCATCAACCTGCGAATCTCTCTGTCACGGCCGATTACCGGATCAAGCAAACCCTTCTGTGCAGACTTGGTAATATCCTGCCCATATTTCTCTAAGGCATTGAATTTATCTTCCGGGTTTTCATCAGTTATCCTGTGGCTTCCGCGGATCTGACTAAGGGCAGATAATACAGTTTCCTTATTTACTCCTGCACTCTTAAATTCTCGATTCAGAGCGGAATCCTGGTCATCCAGGAGCGCCAACAGTATATGTTCAACCGAAAGATATTCATCCTTTAAGGCCTGGGCTTGCTTCTGTGCACCTACAATCAGCCTATTCATCCGCGCTGAAAAATAAACCTGTATATTTGCACCTGAAACTGATGATCTATTTTTGAGGTCCTCTTCAATAATACTGATCAGCCTAGGTGCCTTTATACCTAATTTATCTAAAACTGCCGGCATTATCCCGTCCTTCTGACGCATACAGGCATAGATAAGGTGCTCAGGTTCCACCTGCTGATGGCCTGACTCTGTAGCAAAGCCTATGGCAGCCTGCAGAGCTTCTTGAAGTTTTGTAGTAAATTTATCTAATCTCATTGATTTACCCCCTGCTTTCTTTGACTGTGAGTTAATCCCAAGAAGACAATGCAACCATTCAAGCTGCGAAGGATATAATCCTTTAGCTTTTAGCACTCTAAAGGTAAGAGTGCTAACTACAAGTTAAAAAATTTTACTTTACCTCTTTTTCAATAATTATCTTTATCCCATGAATATTTACGCGCTTCTCCTCCATTAGATAATGTATATACTCCAGCCGCCGTACATCCTTTAAAGAATAAAGCCTGTTCTTCTTACCTAGCCTCTTTGGAGAAACCACTCCCTTTTTATCCAGCTGCCTCAGGGTCCAAACCGGTATATCAACTAGTCTACTCACAACACTGATTATATACACCGGTTCATCCGGACTTATATATATATCAAACAAGGGCATTGCTTCTCCTTTGCTTCCTTGATTAGAATATAACATAATATGATTAATTTGTCAATTATTATTGACAAATATAATTATGTTATCTAACTGATATCTATAACACCTTTAATTATAGAGACTTAAGGCAACGGCTTCGTTGTACGATTCCCCTTCTTTAACTCCTTTATATCACTACTACCTACTACTTTATCATAGAGCGGCCTGGGGAGGCTTACCTCCACCCTTATCCCCTCCTGGAGATAATCGATTTTTTCCACTCGGCCCTCGCGATAAAATAGATCGATCATCCCCATCCGCGAATGAGGAAGAAGCAAATCGCATGAAACCATACGTCCCGAGAAATTATTCTGTATCAGATTCAATAAAAGATCAAGATTCTTCCTGAACTTAGCCGAGATTAACACCGAGCTGGAAAAATCATTCTTTGTATGCTCCAGCCAGCTCAGATCATCCACAAGATCTATCTTATTCAACGCTATAATCAGCGGCTTATCTTTAATCTCCATCTCCTTTAGCACATCCATTACTGCCTGATTATGCTGATAGACGCGTGGATGGCTGACATCTAAAACATGAATAATCAGATCTGCCTCGATTACTTCCTCAAGGGTTGCTTTAAAAGCCTCTATCAGATGATGCGGAAGATTATGCAGGAAACCGACTGTGTCAGAGATCACTATATTTTCTCCGTTAGGTAACTGCAGGCTCTTATACAGCGGATCCAATGTCGTAAAGAGGCTATTAGAAACAACTTGCAGAGCGCCGGTTAAGGTATTGATCAAGGTAGATTTACCGGCATTGGTATAGCCGACTAATGCTACAACCGGCATGGAATTATCTTTCCTGCGCTTTCTGGTGGTCTTGCGGTGTAAAGATAAGTGCCTGATGTCATTCTTTAGCTTGTCGAGGCGTTTGCGGATTCTACGGCGGTCGACTTCAAGCTTCTGCTCTCCGGGTCCGCTTGTGCCGATTCCGCCTCCAGTACGCGAAAGGATAACCCCCGCACCGATTAATCTCGGCAACAGATACTGCAACTGCGCCAGCTCAACCTGCATTTTGCCCTCAGGGCTCCTGGCATGGCGAGAGAATATATCCAAGATCAGCTGTGTGCGGTCAATAGTCTTTTTGCCGATAATATCTTCTAAGTTGCGCTGCTGCGTCCCGGAGAGATCATGCGAAAAAACAACAGTATCAATCTCCTCCTGCGCACAGAGCATGGCAATCTCTTCGACCTTACCCTTGCCAATAAAAAAATTCGCTGTCGGCCTCTCCCTGACACAGGAGATATTATCTATGATCTCGGCACCGCAGGCACTGACCAGCTCCTCTAATTCTTCCCCGCTATCTTCCAGCTTCCATGGCGACTTCTCTGAATGAAACTTAATCGTAACTAATAAAGTTCTTTCCATATTTAATAAGCGTATATTTTACGATAAGCTCTTAAATGTGCTTCCGTAAAATATAGCGTCCCTTGTTTAGTAGTTTATAAGCGTACGCGAATTAAATCCAGCACTAATTTTAAAAAAATTAGTGCTGGGTCAAATTCTTCCTGCGGGCTTTCGTTCGCTTTCGCTCCGTAAGCCCGGGAATCATTTGACATATTCTTATCGCTATCTCCTTTGGTGAGTCAATTTTTTTGACTTTTATCCATTGTATCCGTTTGTCCCTGCGGAACCAGCTGATCTGCCTTTTGGCGTAGTTGCGCGTATTGCGGCTGATTAAGGCTTTACTATCCGTCAAACCCATCCTGTCGCCTAAATATTCGCTGAGCTCCTTTATACCGATGGCACAGCTGGCAGTTCTGCTCAATCTAGTCTCCAGAAGCCTCTTAACCTCTTTAATCAACCCGTCCTCAAACATACCTTGCAGACGGCTATCTATTCTACGATAGAGCTCTTGGCGGTTTAGATCAAGATAGAAACTCTTAATATCATAATCATCGGCAAGCCCCCGCCTCTGTCTTTGCAATACAGAAATTGGCTTACCTGTACCCTGATAGACCTCAAGGGCCCGTACAATCCTCTTTCTGTCGTGCGGATGTATCCTTTTGGCAGCATCCGGATCAACTTTCACCAGCTTTTTGTAAATATACGATACGCCTTTTTTTTCAGCCAGCCGATAAAGCCTGCTGCGCAGCCGCTTATCCTCTTTCCCTCCTTTAAAGATTCCATCAATCATTACTGACATATACAGCCCTGTCCCGCCGACAAATATTACCGGCTTCCCATTCTTTATTATCCGGCGCAGGAGACCGAGCGCCCTCCTGCGGTACTGATTAACATTAAATTCTCTTTGAGGCGAAACTACACTAACCAGGTGATGCGGAATCTTTCTCCGCAGTTTAGCCGGCGGATAAGATGCTATTATATCCATCCCCTTATAAATCTGCATTGAATCACAAGAAATTACCTCAGCATTAATCAGTTTCGCCAACTCAACTGCAACCTCGCTCTTGCCAGTTGCAGTCGGACCGACTATAAATATAACCTCCCCCTTCATCTCTGCAAGCTCCTAATCTCAGACTCAATCTCAGCCCTTTCCTGCTTATAAGCTGGGCTCAAATTATCTAAAGCCTTATTAAATTCCAGGATGGCCCAATCATCTCTCTCTTGCCCCTTATAAGCCATGCCTAACTGACTATGCAGCCAGGGATCATTAGGGGCCATATTCAAGGCCCGCTTCAATAATTCCTCGGCACCCTTAAAATCCTCCTGCAGATTATAGGTCCGGCCAAGCTGATAGTAAGCATTGATATTCAAGGGCCTGCCTTTTATATCCTTAAGAAAAATCTCTTCTGCCGCATGGTAATCCCCCATATTTAGATAAACATCCCCAAAAGCATAGGCCAATATGGGATTATCCGGACTGCTTAGCTGAGCAAGCTTTAACTGTTCAAGCGCCCCTTTATAATCACCGTTCCTCTTACAGATTCTTGCTTGGGTTAAATAATAGTCCGAAGAAGAGACCCCATACCCGATACGCACACTCTTGACAACAGTACTCCTCCACCAGAGAGATAAAAGAAACAGAGATATTGCTATTGCTATAAATAGAAACTTGCGCGCCAGCGTTTTTTCCCTAATTATTTTACCCCAGAGAAAATATATACCTGAGGAGGCAAAGATAATCAAAAAAGGCACTAGCACAAGGCGGAACTTCGTCTGCATGAAAAAGAGCAAAATACTTAATGAGAAAGAAACTATTCCTAAATACAGGTATATCGTTGACCTCCATCTTTTTAGATTAACAAAAAATCCCAGAAAGGCAAATGGCATGATCAGCGTTAAATCCGTGAATAAAAATTTAAGGATCCCGACCGAATCGCGCAGATACCCCCATTCACTCTCAAAAATAAATTCATTAGGGCTGGCCAGATATAAGAGTTTTTTAAGTGTTAGTTTTGTAAAGACAATGGGGTTATCTTTAATAAAATCTACGGTCTTCTCAAACCAAAACTCAGAGATCTCTTTAGTCTTTACCTGAGGCCCGGCCTCCAACCTAACGATGCTCGCCGACTCATCCAGCATCCCCTTTGCTGTCGGGGTAAGAAATTCCGGAACCAAAAAAAGTCCGCCTGCCTGGGGATTATTCCCGACAAAAAAATTCAATCCTGTATTACCTGTAAGCAAAGTAAACCTTCTCTCAACCAGATAATTCCTCGATGCCACGACAGCAAGGATGCAGGCTACCGCAGCAAAAAAAAAGGACAAATTCTTTAATGCCACGCCAGGCCGCATCTTTTCCTTATATATAACCCAGAATACGCACATAAACCCCAAGAGGATGATGTTGGCCTGAGTTACGGTACAGACTCCTAAAAAAATCCCTAACCAGAATAGCCGCGCCAAACCTAGGCGATCCTTTATATGCAGGAAGATCAGAAACCATAAGGAATTCAAAAATATGGATAGGCTACTGTAAATAAGCAACCCCTCATAAAAGATGAATATTCCATACGTTGCGGATAATAAGCCTGCAATGAAGCCCGCGCCGCTGCCGAAAAATTTTTTCGCTATTAAGAATACTAAAACACAGTTTAGCGCCCCAAGCAGGAGCTGTCCGGCATATATAATGCTTATACTG
>JADHWA010000003.1 GCA_016783715.1 Candidatus Omnitrophota bacterium | reverse complement strand
TAAATGAGGACATAGTTTACGGAATGAAATGACGTAAGCTATTGGCAAAAAAGCCGTGTCCGAATTTACCCCCCACCACTTTTTAGAGAAAGAGTGGGTTGGGGGATTTAAGTAAAGAATGGTTAGTTATACCGTTAATTTTATTTTAGACTTTTATTAAAAAGTGGTGGGGGGTGTAATTAGCGCACGCTGATCGACATGTAAAACCATAGACGCTATAATTTAGCTTCGCTAAGTTATGCGCTCATTAAAGGGGTAATCACTATGAAAAAGAGAGTTGCTACGAAATCCCGTAAGACTACCGAAACCAATATAACGGTTAAGTTAACTGTTGACGGAGAAGGTAAGTCTAAGATAGATACTCCGATCGGGCTCCTGAACCATATGCTGGAGCTATTTGCTTTTCACGGGTTGTTTGATTTAGAGCTGAAGGCCAAGGGGGATACTGCAAAGGTCGATATGCATCATACAAATGAAGATATCGGGCTTGTCTTAGGGGAGGCATTCAAGGATGCCTTAACAGATAAATTAGGCATTAAGCGCAGCGGGTCAGCTTCATTCCCTATGGAGGATGTGGTAGCTAATGTCGTTCTTGACTTAAGCGGCAGAGCTTTCTTTAAAGAGATAGAAAGGCCGGTTGGTTCAGTTATTGATAGAGATGAGTTCGGATATAATCTGGAATATGCCAACCATTTCTTTGAGTCCTTTGCTAATAAATTAGGGATGAACCTAAATATAAAAATCTCAGGCGCCAATACTGACCTGCACACAAACCTTGAGCCTGTATTTAAGGCTTTTGGCAAGGCTCTTGACCAGGCCACGCAGATAGATGCCCGCCGTAAAGGTATCCCTTCAACAAAAGGTTTGATTGATTAAGTGAGGACATAAGTTATGGAACAATATATTAATAATTTTGACGACATAACTTATATGTCCGAACTTTTCCCGCTCTTTTGGCGGGGATATAATTTAAATAAGCTACCCTGCCAAAAGGGCGGGGTTAATTCGTAGACGGCCTTACGGCCTACGACTTACGTCACTGTCGTTCCGTAAGTCGTCTGCTCATTAAAATGATCGCGATTATTGACTATGGAATGGGGAATATTCACAGCGTACAGAAGGCCCTGGAGTCTTTTGGCCAGGAGACTTCTGTAATTTCCTCCCCTAAAAAGTTGAAAGATGGGGATAAGATAGTCCTTCCCGGGGTAGGCGCTTTTGATGATGCTATCTTGGAGTTGAAGAAGAAGGGGTTCGATACTTTCCTGAAGCAGGAACTAAACAGTAAAAGGACCCTTTTGGGGATCTGTCTGGGGATGCAGCTGCTCTTTGAGAGAAGTCAGGAAGCCAGGCAGGAGAAGGGGTTAGGCCTGTTTGCAGGGGAGGTTAGGCGTTTTGATCCCCGTCAGGTTAAAAAAATCCCCCACATAGGGTGGAATCAACTTAAAATCACCAAGCCTTCAACTCGGGAGTCAGATTGCCCTCTTTTAAGAGGCCTGGCGGCTGATCCCTGTGTATATTTCTGTCACTCTTATTATGTGGCTCCGGCGGATAAAAAGACGATTGAGGCCACCTGCGAATATGGTTTTGAATTTGCTGCTGTTGTTTCCAAAGATAACCTCTATGGGGTTCAGTTCCATCCGGAGAAGAGCCAGGAAGAGGGTCTGGCGATTTTAAAAAACTTTGTAGAGCTATGCTGATAATTCCTGCTATTGATTTAAGAGATGGCTTGGTCGTGCGGCTTGTCCAGGGAGAGAGAGATCAGAGGGTCTACTCCCGGGATGCTCTAAAGACTGCCAGGGATTGGGTAAGCCAGGGCGCTGGGCTAATTCACCTGGTTGACCTGAATGGGGCAATTCAAGGGGTGCCAAAAAACTTAAAGATAGTAAAGCAGATTGCCCAAAATATTGATATCCCGGTACAGTTCGGCGGAGGCCTAAGAAGTATTGGGATGATAAGAAAGGTTCTAGGGTTTGGAGTGCGGCGGGTAGTCTTGGGCACCAGGGCTATCCAGGATCAGGCGTTTCTGGAGAAGGTGTCCAGAGAATTTAGAGGCAAGGTCATTGTCAGCATTGATGTCAAGAATGACATATTGATGACCAAGGGCTGGAAGAGTTCCGGCCGGCGGATAAGGACTTCGGAGTTTGCTGCTTCATTGGAGAATAACGGTTTCAGAGAGGTTATCTATACGGATATCTCCAAAGACGGAACCTTAAAAGGCCCGAGCATAAGAGAGCTAAAAAAACTGCTTAAGATAAGCACCATGAAGGTTATCGCCTCAGGGGGGGTATCTTGCCTGCAGGACCTAAGGCGGCTTAAGGTTCTGGAGAAAGAGGGTCTAACCGGAGTAATTGTCGGCAAGGCCTTATACGAAGGGAAGTTTACATTGAGTGCAGCGCTGAAGATCGGCGGAACTAAGAAAGGAGAGGGAGTATGTATATAAAAAGAATTTTTGTGCTATTGTTGTTAGTCGGGTTTGTTTTTGTTCTTGGTGGCTGCGCCACATCAACTAAGAAAGGTGACGATTTACAGGTGCAGGGGCTAAGAGATCAGATTTCGCTCCTTGAATCGCAGGTCGAGCTTAAAGATGATGAGATATCTGATCTAAAGGATGTAATCTGGGAACTTAATCAGAAGCAAGCAAAGAAGAGTCCGAAGTTAGAGAGTCCTAAGCCATCGACAAAAGATATTCAGATGGCTTTAAGTAGTGCCGGCTTTGACCCGGGGAAGATTGACGGTAAAATGGGCCAAAGAACCAAAGAGGCTGTCCGGGCCTTTCAGAAGGCTAATGATCTGAAGGTTGACGGGAAAGCTGGCAAAGAAACCTGGGGACTGCTTCAGGTGTTTTTAGAGAAGCCCGTAAAGTAAAAGCATGCTTACCAAGCGTATAATCCCCTGCCTGGACATTAAAGAGGGCCGGGTGGTAAAAGGTGTAAAGTTTTTAGGTCTGCGTGATGCCGGCGACCCGGTAGAGGTGGCCAGGATCTATGATCAGCAGAAGGCAGACGAGTTAGTATTTTTAGATATCACCGCCAGCTACGAAAACAGATCTACGCTGATAGGTCTGGTAGAGGCGATCGCGGTGAATATCTACATGCCTTTTACCGTAGGCGGCGGGGTGAGAAATATCTCAGATATCAGGGATCTCTTAAATGCCGGAGCGGATAAAGTTTCAATTAATACTGCGGCAGTGAAGTTGCCTGAGCTTATAAGCAGGGCTAGCCTTAAGTTCGGCAGCCAGTGTATCGTGGTTGCTATTGATGTCAAAAAAGAGGCAGATGGCTGGAAAGTTTATATTAACGGCGGCAGGACTCCGGTGGACCTGGATGCCGTAGAATGGTCGAAGCAGGTTGCCGGATTAGGGGCCGGAGAGATCCTCTTGACCAGCATGGATTATGACGGCACAAAAGACGGTTATGACCTTGAATTGACAAAGACAATCAGTACTGCTGTAGGGATTCCGGTGATTGCCTCCGGAGGAGCAGGTAGGCTAGAGCATTTTTATGAGGTCTTCGCTAGATCTGGCGCTGATGCAGCTCTGGCTGCTTCGGTATTTCACTACCAGGAGCTTTCGGTTAAACAGGTAAAGGATTACCTAAAGGATAAAGGAGTGCCGGTTAGATTATGAAAAAGACAAAGAAATTCGATGCAAATTTAATAAAGTATGACCGCAAGGGGTTGGTTCCGGCGGTCATCCAGGATTATAAGAGCAAAGAAGTATTGATGCTAGCCTATATGAATAAGGAATCCCTGAAGCGTACACTCAGGCTCAAAAAAACTGTTTTTTGGTCGCGATCCCGCCGCCAGTATTGGGTGAAGGGGGCAACTTCGGGAAATTTTCAGTTTGTCAAGCAGGTTAGATACGACTGCGATATGGATGCGCTGCTTATCAGTGTGCGCCAGAGTGGGGTAGCCTGTCATACGGGTAATCGCAGCTGTTTTTACAGGTTAATCAAGTAATGAGAAATTCTTATTATCCATCAGAAGAAGAGTTTTTAAAACTTACCAAAAAAGGGAATGTGATTCCGGTCTACGGCCAGATCAATGCCGACCTGGATACACCGGTATCTGCGTTTTTAAAGATCAAAAAAGGCGAGTACTCCTTTCTCTTAGAATCGGTTGAAGGCCAGGAGAATATCGCCAAATTTTCATTCCTGGGGGCTAATCCTTCGTTGGTCATACGCAGTAAGGCAAGAAATATCGAGATCAGGGATTTTAGCAGGAAGAGTGTCCGCCGTTTTATAACCAAGAGCGACCCGCTGCAGGAGATAAAAAAGATTATGCAGAGGTTCAAGGCGGTTCCGATAAAGGGGCTTCCTCGGTTTTACGGCGGCCTGGTAGGTTTTGCCGGTTATGACCTGATCAGGTTCTTTGAAGATATCCCCGATAAAAACCGGGATGATTTAAGGCTGCCTGATTCGGTATTTATGCTTACCGATACTATTCTGGTCTTTGATCATATAAATCATACTATAAAGATCGTCACAAATGTCATCCTCCCGGAGCCAAAGAAGGCGGCCCTATCACAGAAGTCCAAACGCAGGCTTTATAGGCAGGCCCTTGGGAAGATCAAGGATATCCAGGCTCAGCTTAAAGGAGAGATTACCCTTGTTAAGCAAAAAAGCGGCAAATCGAATAAAATAAGAATCAACTCTAACTTTAAAAGGAGTGAATTTCAGGAGATTATTAAGAAGGCAAAGGTTTTCATAAGAAAAGGTGATATTATCCAGACTGTTCTCTCGCAGCGGTTCTCTGCGAAAATTACCGGAGAGCCTTTTGATATCTATCGGGCTCTGCGCAGCCTCAATCCCTCGCCCTATATGTATTTCTTGAAGTTTAAGGGTTTTTATTTAGTCGGGTCATCTCCTGAGATGCTGGTGCGTTGTGAGGAAGGGGTGGTTAGGACCAGGCCGATTGCCGGCACGCGGCCACGGGGGCGGAATCAGGCTGAGGATCTGCGGCTTGAGAAGGAGCTCTTGCATGACTCAAAGGAGAGAGCAGAGCACATAATGCTGGTTGATCTCGGAAGGAATGATTTAGGCCGGGTCTGTAAGCCCGGGACTGTCAAGCTAAGTGAGTTTATGAACGTAGAAAAATACTCCCATGTAATGCATCTGGTGACTGAGGTCAGAGGGAGGTTGCAGGATAATCTAGATGTATATGAGGTCTTGAGGGCTGGCTTTCCCGCAGGGACAGTCAGCGGCAGTCCAAAGATCCGCGCCATGGAGATCATAGATGAGTTAGAGAATCTACGCCGTGGCCCCTATGCGGGCTGTGTGGGTTATTTTAGTTTCTCTCATAATATGGATACCTGTATTACCATAAGGACGATAGTGATCAAAGGGGGAGTCGCCTATATTCAGGCAGGGGCGGGAATTGTGGCGGATTCTCTGCCCAATAAGGAATATCTTGAAACCGTCAATAAGGCAAAGGCCTTGTTTGAGGCTATACGTCAAGTGACCCCGCACCCAAACAAGTAGCGTAGATACTAGACTGGGTGCGGGGGAACTTGACCCCCCACCACTTTTTGGAGAAAAAGTGGTAAGTGGTTTTATACACAAGGTAGTTAGATTAAAAAGTGGTGGGGGGTTTAATTCGCGCACGCTGATAGATTAGTAAACAAAAGAAGCTATATTTTACGTTGCTCCTAAAGGAGCTTCCGTAAAATATGCGCTCATTAAAGGAGGAACAAGAAATGGCAGTTCGTATACGTTTAAGGCGAGTTGGGAAGAATCCCAAAAAAAAGCCGTATTTCCGGATCTGTGTCTGCGAGAGAACTGCAGGCAGAGACAGCAGTTTTATCGAAGAGATAGGCACATATAATCCTATTACCGGGGAGGCCAGTATAAAAAAAGAGCGTTTTGATCATTGGAAGAGTAAGGGGGCCCAGCCGTCAGAAACAGTAAAGAGTCTGGTGAAGAAGTTAGCTAAGACAGGATAAGACTAATTAAGATCCCTGGTCCGGCCAATATGGCGGCACTCGGGATAAATGGTTCGATTCGGACAGACGTAACAGCCCTCGCTCACCATCCTGAGCGAGCCAAGTGAATCGAAGGATTAGCCCCACGCATAAGGCGAGGCTCATTTAAAGGAGAGAAAGATGCCAACAGCACAAGGAAATCCAATAGTAAGTTTATTTCCGCTTATTTTCATCTTTGTTATTTTTTATTTTTTGCTGATTCGTCCGCAGAAACGTAAAGAAAAAGATCACAAGGCTATGCTTGGTAAACTCAATAAGAATGATGAAGTAGTGACGTCCAGCGGAATTCATGGTACAATCGTCAACTTAAAAGATAAGACCCTGACTCTGCGTATTGACGACAATGTAAAAGTTGAGATCGATAAGAATTGCATCGCCTATTTAAAGAAAACACAATCAGTGCAATCTTCATAAAAGGTATTGATGAATAGAAAAATAATCTACAGGTTAATCTTTATTCTGGGGCTGGTTGGTTTTTTTGCTTATTATGCATTTCCTTTGGATAAAAGGATAAATTTAGGACTTGATCTAAAGGGCGGGATGCATCTTTTGCTAAAGGTCGATACCGCAGACCTGCCTCCCGAAGAGAGGATTGATGCCTGTGATCGGGCGCTGGAGGTGATCAGAAACAGAATCGATGCCTTCGGCGTGCGAGAGCCGACGATACAGAGGCAGGGGGAGGATGAGATTGTCGTACAGCTTCCCGGGATCACCGACCGGCAGCGGGCAATCGAATTGATCGGCAAGACCGCGCTCCTGGAGTTTAAACTTGTCTCCCCTGATGTGGCAGCGCTGCAGCAGGCCTTGGCCGGTGAGGTACCGGCGGGGTATGAGTTGCTGCGAGCAGATGAGGATGATGAACCTCTGCTTATAAATGAAGATTCGGCTTTGACCGGAGGAGCGCTCTCTAATGCCTACGTGCGCTTTGACCAGCTTAGTAAGCCTATCGTGGCCCTGGAATTTAATTCCGATGGCGCCAGGGAGTTTGCCGAGATTACCACAGATAACGTCGGAAAGAGGCTGGCGATCGTCTTAGACGGAAAAGTGCAGTCAGCTCCCCGTATCAGGGAGGCAATACCTTCAGGAGAAGCTGTAATCAGCGGCCGATTTTCCCCGGAACAGGCGCAGGATCTGGCGATTGTCTTGCGGATCGGTGCCTTACCTGCACCAATGCATATTGAAGAAGAGAGGACCATTGGTCCTTTGTTGGGGCAGGATTCGATAAATAAAGGCATCAAAGCCACGCTTATCGGCGCAGGATTAGTCCTGGTCTTTATGTTGATTTATTATATTATAGCCGGGATGATTGCAGATATCGCGCTTATGCTGAATCTATTACTTATCCTGGGAGGATTGGGGATACTTCCGGTTCTCTTTCCCGGAATATCGGCAACACTGACACTTCCCGGTATCGCCGGTATCGCACTTGCTTTGGGTATGGCGGTAGATGCCAATGTGCTGATCAATGAACGTATAAAAGAGGAACTCTCTGCCGGCAAACATCTGCGCACGGCAATATCAAACGGCTATAGTAAGGCATTCAGCGCAATCTTAGATTCCAATCTTACTACCTTAATTGCGGCATTCCTGCTCTTTCAATTCGGCACTGGTCCGATTAGAGGGTTTGCGGTGACATTAACTATAGGTCTGGCTGCCAGTTTATTTACCGCTATTGTGGTTACCAGGTTGATATTTGAGCTATTATTGAGCTTAAAGATTCTCAAAATCCTGCCGATGATCAGGCTATTCAGAGTGACAAAAATCGATTTTATCCGCAGGAGAAGGTTCTTTTATCTGGTTTCCCTGGTTATTATCGGGATAGGGATTTTTACTTACTTCAAGAGAGGCTCCGAGGCTCATGGGATAGACTTCGTCGGCGGTCAATTACAGGAGTATAGTTTTAAGACGGCAGTCCCGGTAGACTCGCTGCGGCGGTTGCTTGATGAACTGCAGATTGAAGATGCCAGTATCCAGCAGTTCAGAGAAGATCCCCGCGTGGTTCTAATCAGGACTAAAAGGGATAGAACAGAGCTGATTACCGATAGGCTGAATGAGCGTTTTCCTGATCAGGATATCGAAATCTTGAGAATAGAACGCGTCGGTCCGGTGGCCGGCAGACATCTGAAGCACAAGGCAATCAAGGCCCTGATCTGGTCTCTGATCGGGATATTGGCATATGTCTCTTTTCGATTCAAGCACTTTAACTTTGCCATGGCAGGTGTAATCGCCCTGCTGCATGATGTAGGGATTGCACTGGCATTCTTGATGATTACCGGCAGACAGTTGGATCTCTTGAGCATTACCGCATTTTTAACTATCGCCGGTTACTCTATTAACGATACAATCGTTATCTATGACCGTGTCAGGGAGAACAGCCACCTATACAGGAAGCTCAAGCTCTATGATCTGATAAACCTGAGTGTTAATCAGACGCTCGGCCGTACGGTACTTACTACGGTAGTAACGTTATTGGTGGTTATCTCGATTTTCTTATTCGGAGGAGAGGTTTTAAGCAACTTTGCCTTTACCTTAATTGTCGGTTTTATCTCCGGCATCTATTCCACAATTTACATTGCCTCGCCTTTGGTTCTTGCCTGGACACGAAGGCCTGCAAAGTAAATCTTCAATGTTTAAATCCCTCAAAATTTATACCGGCGCCAATATTGACACAGAACCTTTCTTTGTAGCCTTGAGTGAACTTGGCTACAGAAGGTTTGATAGTGTAAAAGAAGAGGGTGATTTTGCCCGCCGAGGCCAGATTATCGATATCTTTCCTTTCGCCTTCGAGTTGCCGATACGAATCAAGTTAGACCTGGATACAATCTCTTCAATCAAGAGCTTTAACCCCCTGACGCAGGAAGGCCTCTGGGAGCATAAGATGGCGATAATCCTGCCGGTAAGGAAAACACATAGCGCCACAAAGAAGGCTAGCTTTACCGAGGAATTCCCCGTCGATAATTTCCTGGATTTAAATATCGGCGACTACCTGGTGCATAATCAGCACGGCATCGGAAGATTTCTGGGGCTGGAGAAGATCAAGGTTGGTCAAAAATACAGGGATCACATCGTTGTCGAATATGACCGCCAGGAGAAGCTCTATGTGCCGGTGGAGTCAATGCATCTGGTGCAGAAATATATCGCCTTTCAGGTGCGCAGGCCTAAGCTTTCCCGCCTGGGGACTAAGGAGTGGCTGCGGATAAAAACCAGGGCAAGAAGGGGTATTCAGAAGATGGCCTGGGAGCTGCTTACTCTGCAGGCGATGCGCCTGTCGGTAAAGGGGTTTGTATATTCGAAGGATTCAGATTGGCAGGAGCAATTTGAGGCAGGGTTTCCCTATAAAGAGACTCCGGGTCAGATCAAAGCCACCCAGGAGGTCAAAGCCGACATGGAGTCATCTGCGCCAATGGACAGGTTGCTCTGCGGTGATGTAGGCTATGGTAAGACCGAGGTAGCTATGCGCGCAGCATTCAAGGCGGTAATGGATAATAAGCAGGTTGCCTTTTTGGTTCCCACGACCATTCTGGCTGAGCAGCACTACAAAAATTTTACCCAGCGCCTTCGGGATTTTCCATTAAACGTGGCGATGCTCTCGCGCTTTAAAACCAAGTCCGAGCAGGAAGCGATTGTCGAGGAGCTAAAGAGAGGGAGTGTTGATGTAATTATCGGCACGCACCGGCTACTGTCTGACGATATAGGTTTTAAGGACCTAGGGCTTGTGATTATCGATGAGGAGCAGCGTTTCGGAGTAAAACATAAGGAGAAGCTCAAAAAGGTGCGCCTTACTACTGATATATTGACGCTTACTGCTACCCCAATTCCTAGGACATTATATATGAGTCTGACCGGAGCCAAGGATCTCTCGGTAATTAATACGCCTCCCCAAAATAGATTGCCTATTAAGACGGTTGTGGTAAAATATGATGAAGACCTGCTCCTTCAGGTATGCCGGCAGGAACTCAAAAGAAAAGGACAGGTCTTTTTTATACATAATCGCATTGAGGACATCTCGCGGATTAGAGAAAGAATAGCATCTCTATTGCCGGCAAATACCAGAATTGGGGTTGTCCACGGAAGGATGCCGCCGAAGACCCTGGAGAAGGTAATGCTTGGGTTCCTTGAGGGGGCGATCGATATCCTGGTCGCTACGATGATCATTGAGTCCGGGATAGACATACCGAATGTTAACACGATTATAGTAAATAATGCGCAGCATTTCGGATTGTCTGATCTGCATCAGTTGCGCGGACGGGTAGGCAGATTTGACAGGTCCGCCTATGCATATTTTTTTATTCCAAAGCATGGGATCTTAGATAGTGATGCCCAGAAGAGGCTGGAGGCGCTTAAGGAGCACTCATATCTGGGGGCAGGTTTTAAGATTGCCATGGAGGATTTAGAGATAAGGGGAGCAGGTAATCTGTTGGGCCAGGAGCAGCACGGATTTATTGCCGCGGTAGGATTTGATCTTTACTGTCGGCTCTTAAGAGAAGCAATCAGTACATTTAAAAAGGTTGAATTAAATGATGGATAAGTTCAAAACTCAAAGCGCAAAACGCAAAGTTCCCCGCCACAAAAATAAATCTATTGCGGGGTCCCGCCTGCAATGGAATATTCTGGCGGGAAAAGTTTTAAGCGCAAAGCTTTTCGTTTTAAGCTTTAGTTTTACGCTTTGCGCTTTATGCTTTGCGCTGAACTGCTATGCCCAGGAGAAGATCATTGTTATCGTTAACTCCGAGGCGATCACCCGCCGTGACCTCCAAGATTTTTCGAATTTTATGCGCATGCAGATGGCCCAGGAATATACCGGTAAACAGCTAGACGATAAGATGGAGCAGATGGAGCCGGAGCTTCTTTGGAAGCTGATAGAAGATCGTCTGATCCTGCAGCAGGCTAAGAAGGACGATATAGTACTTAATCCGGAGGTTCTGGAATCCAGGATTAACCAGATCAAAGGGAATTATCGAAGCGAAGCGGATTTCCGCGATGATTTATCCAGTCAGGGAATAACCCAGGCTGACCTGGAAGAAAAGATCTCCGAACAGATGCTGATGTATGCGGTAATTGAGGAAAATGTTCGAGGCAAGATTATCGTTACGCCTTCGGAGGTAACCACATACTATCAGCAGCACAAGCAGGATTTTAAAGAGCCGCAACAATGGGAGTTCAGGACCCTGCGTATAGATGATCGGGGGCTGGTAGATAAAGTCTCCAGAGCCGTAAAGAATGGCGAGGGCCTCGAAGATTTGGCTCAAAGATATTCTCTCTCGATGAATAAGATCAGGGTCTATCGGGGCGGTGAACTAAGAGAGGATATCGAGAAGACAGTATTTGACCTTAAGCCGGGAGAGTCTTCGAAACCATTTAAGATAGATCGCGCATATTATATCTTCAGGCTCGATAGCTTAATCCCTCCGCGGGAATTAAGCCTGGAGGAGGTTCAGGAAGACATACGCTTGATCCTGGTCAATAATGAGATGGGCGAGAAGATGGATGTGTGGCTCCAGGAACTCAAAGATCTTTCCTATATTAAGACCTTTAAGTGAAAAGCCCCTTATCTAATTTAAAGATCGGTTTAACCCTGGGTGATCCTTCGGGGATAGGTCCTGAGATAGCCGCAAGGGCGGTTTCTGCCTTAAGGGGGAGATTCGACTTTGTAATCATCGGAGACCGCCGGGTATTCGATAGAGTTGCTGAATCTGGTTTAGGGAAGAGTCTTGATTTCATAGATTTAAATAATGTCTCAAGGAGAGGTTTTAAATTTGGCAAGGTCTCGGCCGATTACGGCAGGGCTTCAATTGAGTATTTAGATAAGGCATTGGAGTTAATTAAAGGTAAGCGAATCGACTGTCTGGTAACCGCGCCGATCTCAAAAGAAGCGGTTAAGCTGGCCGGGTATAATTACTCCGGGCACACCGAATATTTTGCCCAAAATTGCAGGGCAAAGGATACTGTGATGATGCTATTGAATAAGCGGCTGAGGTGCGCTCTGGTTACCCGCCATATCCCTCTCAATGCTGTATCCTCAAGATTAACAACCGCCGGGATTTGTAAAACTACCGAGATAGCTTTTGATTCATTAAGGCGACTATTTAAAATTGAGAATCCCCGCATAGTTATCTCTGCGCTTAACCCCCATGCCTCTGACAACGGACTGATCGGCAGAGAAGAAGAGTGGATCATCCAGCCTGCGGTGGTTAAACTCAAGAAAAAGATACCATCCATCCAGGGGCCGTTGCCGGCCGATACAGCGATCTCTAAGGCAATTGGCGGTAAGTTTGACTGTGTCATCTCGCTCTTTCATGATCAGGCTTTAATTCCGCTAAAAATCAGCGGTGCTGATTCCGGGGTTAACCTGACTCTGGGGTTAGAGTTTATCAGGACCACGCCGCTGCACGGGGTAGCATTTGATATCGCAGCCAAAAGAAACCCGGCAGCCGATATCCGTCCCATGATTGAGGCAATAAAGCTAGCCGTAAAATGCACAAGAAACCAAAAAAGAGCCTAGGGCAGAATTTTCTTGCCGATAAAAATGTTCTAAACAAAATTGTTTCCGCCTGCAATTTCTCTCTCCGGGACACAGTATTGGAGATCGGTTCAGGTAAGGGAGAGTTGACCCGCCTGGTTGCAGAGCGCACAAAAAAAGTTTACGCCGTAGAGATTGATAAAGACCTCAAGGACTCATTTAATAACAATTTAGCTGAATTTAGGGATCGGGTAAAACTGATCAATAAGGATATAATCAAAGTTGACCTTAGAGAGCTCTTTGGAAAGGGTGAGGCTAAGATCAGGGTGGCCGGAAATATCCCTTACTATATTACAACTCCGATAATCGAATACCTCCTGACATATAGGAGCCTGATTCAGGATGTATTTCTTACGGTTCAGAAAGAATTTGCCCGCAGGGTGATCTCGCCTGCAGGCAGCAAAGAGTACGGCGCTCTAACTTGTTTCATCCAGTATTATGCCCAGGCCAAAATCCTCTTTTCTATAAAGAAGGGGTCATTTTATCCTGTCCCCAAAGTAGATTCATCATTATTGCATCTGGTGTTTCGCAGCTGCCCGGCAGTTGATGCCCAAGATCCGAAGCTCTTCTTTAAACTTATCCGCAGCGCATTTAATCAGAGGAGGAAGACCCTGGTCAACAGTTTGCGTAGAATTGTCCCTGATGGCCGGCTAGAGAGCTTTTTTAGGGAGTATGATATAGACAGGAAGATCCGGCCCGAAAGACTTACCCTCCAGGACTTCGCAAATCTCGCCAATTCATTAAAAAAGTGAAGCTCTACGGCCTATCGGCCAAAAGCATCTTCGCTTGCTTCGGCGAAACCCGCCGAAGCAGTATCCGCCTTCGCTCATGAGAACTTTCGTCTTTGGCGGGTTACCCACTATGCATTCACCCACGGCCTTACGGACATGGCTTTCTGCGAAGGTGGGTAAAAAGAGGCCACATCTAGAGCAGTCGTTTATTAAATCTTTTTAATCAGTTTTTTAGCCTTTTTTGAGTTTTTTAATAAAAACACAAAAAAAACTTGACAATCTGCAATTTTAATATATACTTACGAGTCTGTGTAAATCTCCAATAAAATCTTAGGGTTACAGCAAATTTGCCTAAGAATTCAGTGTATTTTTAGAGGGTGGGGATTCTATAAATTTTTTAGGTTTTTTTTGTTTGTCGACGGAAAATGCAAAGAATGGCCGTGTCCTTAGCTTGCTGGAGTAGCTCAGTTGGTAGAGCACGTCCTTGGTAAGGACGGGGTCACGGGTTCGATCCCCGTCTCCAGCTTATTTTTTTTAGACAGGGGCAGTAAATTTAAACGGTAAAACTGTTATGCGGGAATTAATTACGTTAGAATGTACGGTTTGTAAAAACAGGAATTATACTACAACCAAAAATAAGCGATTGCATCAGGACAGACTGGAACTCTCCAAATATTGTAGGTTCTGCCGCAAGCATTCTGCGCATAAAGAAATTAAATGATGACGAGACTTATGGATCCGCCGAGGACGGAGAACATAAGTCTCTGTCAGAATTTACCCCGCACCCAAACAAGTAGTAGTAGATACTAGACTGGGTGCGGGGTTAGCTCGCAGACACTGCTAATAAGATATGAAGCAGTTATAACTTACGACGCATCGCTCCGTAAGTTATCTGCTCGATAAAAATAGGAGCGTCGGTTAATGGCAAACCAACGGTCTCCAAAACCGTGACTGCAGGTTCGAGCCCTGCCGCTCCTGTTGGTTACGGGGAGAACCTCGAAAGGGGTTCTTAAGGGGAAAAGATTGTTTTCCCCTTAAGGAAAATTGAAAAGATGCGAAGGAAAGGGTGACAGCCCAGCGTAAAAGATGAGGGGCGTCATAAGGGAAAACCAAACGGGTTTTCCCTATGAGGAGTGACCCCGCCGAATAAGGGGCACGACAGGTTCGAGCCCTGCCGCTCCTGTTGGTTACGGCGAGAACCTAAAAAGGGGATTATTAAGGGGAAAAGATTGTTTTCCCCTTAAGAATATTTGATAATTTGCGGAGGAAAGGGTGACAGCGATCCGCCGAAGGCGGAGAGCGTCATGGAGGGAAAACCAAACGGTTTTCCCTATGAGGAGTGAGCGAAAGCGAACGACAGGTTCGCAGCCCTGCCGCTCCTGTTGGTTACGGCTAAAATACAAAAATAATGAAAATATTATTTAAACCGATAAAGTTTTTAAGGGAAGTTAAACAGGAGTTAAGCAAGGTATCCTGGTCGACGCGTCAGGAGTTGATGGGGGCGACGGTGGTTGTGATCATGGTAACCGGGATCGTGACGTTATTTATCGGAACCATAGATTTGATCCTATCTCAAGTCTTAAGCCGATTATTTAAATAACTATTATGAAGAAGTGGTACGTTGTTCATACGCAAACCGGAGCAGAAGATAAGGTCAAGACCCTGTTGGAGAATAGAATCTCAACCCAGGGGATGCAGGAGGCAATTACTCAGATAATTATCCCTACCGAGCAGGTTTCCGAAATCCGCTCAGGTAAGAAGAAGATCTCTGCGCGGAAATTTTTTCCCGGTTATCTTATTGTGGAGATGGATCTTGACGAAAGAGCATATCTTTTGATTAAGACAACTCCGGGAATCACAGGATTTATCGGCTTAGGAAAGAAGCCGATGCCTCTGCCGCAGGCGGAAGTCGATAGCATCTTAAAGAGAACCAAGGAGACCGAAGCCAAGCCCAGTCCGAAGACCATCTTTGAAGAAGGGGAACAGGTCCGGGTAAACGAGGGTCCATTTGTAAACTTTAATGGCACCATAGAGCAGATACATCCCGAAAGGGGAAAACTCAAGGTCAGCGTTTCTATATTCGGCAGGTCAACTCCCGTAGAATTAGAATACTGGCAAGTAGAGAAGATATAAGTGAGGTCATAACTTAGCGATCCGCCGCAGGCGGAGAAGCTAAGTTATATGACCGAACTTACCCCCCACCACTTTTTGTATCGTGGATGGGTGGTAAAAATTAATCGTGAAGCATTTGGCAAAATCGGAGAATAAAATTAAAAAGCTTTATAGAAAAGTGGTGGGGGGTTAAATTCGCCCAGACAACTTACGTTTACTGTCGTTCCGTAAGTTGTGGGCTCATTTAATATGGCTAAGAAGATTACAGCACAAATAAAATTGTATTGTCCGGCCGGACAGGCAAATCCGGCGCCTCCGGTAGGCCCGGCATTAGGTCAGCATGGTGTCAATATCATGCAGTTTTGTAAGCAATTCAATGAGCAGACCAAGGGCAAAGAAGGATTGATCATGCCGGCAGTAATTACCGTATTTGAAGACAGATCCTTTACCTTTATAGTTAAGAGCCCGCCATCTTCGGTATTGCTCAAACGTGCAGCAAACCTGGCTAAGGCCTCAGGTATCGCCGGCAAAGAAATCATAGGTGCGGTCGAGCGTAAGCAGGTAGAGGATATCGCCAAGCAGAAGATGAAGGACCTAAATACTACAGATATTCAACAGGCGATCAAGACAATCGAGGGGACCGCCAGAAGCATGGGTATAGAGGTGGTAGAGAAGCTCTCAGATGCCCATATAACCGCAAAACCCGAAGAAGAGGCGCAGGCAGAACCTGCAGCCAAACCAGCAGAGAAGGCAGCGGATAAGACAGATGAAAAAAAGTAAAAGATATAGAGAATCAGTTAAAGAGACGGATAATAGCAAAATTTTTCAGTTGCAAGAGGCGATTGCAACTTTAAAGAAATTCAAGGCGCCTAAGTTTGATAGTTCAGTAGACCTGCATTTTAGCCTGAACGTGGATTCTAAGAAGTCAGACCAGATGGTCCGCGGTACGGTAGTCCTGCCGCATGGCACCGGTAAGAAGATAAGGGTTGCGGTTTTCTGCAAAGGAGAGCATGAAGCCAAGGCTAAGGATGCGCAGGCCGATTATGTAGGCGCAGAGGATCTGATTGAAAAGGTCCAGGGAGGGTTCCTGGATTTTGATTGTGCGATATCGACTCCTGAGATGATGAGGGAATTAAGTAAGCTTGGTAAGATCCTAGGGCCGCGTGGTTTGATGCCTAGCCCCAAGACAGGGACGGTTACCAATGATATCACTAAGGCAATTGAGGATGTGCGCAAAGGCAAGGTTGAGTTTCGCGTTGATAAGCAAGGTGGAATACATTTGAGCGTAGGAAAAGTTTCCTTCTCTCCGGAGCAATTATCTGATAATGCCACAAAGGTCATTGAGGCAATAAATGAGGCAAAGCCATCTTCGGTTAAGGGTAAGTTCGTCAGGAGCCTGTTTATTTCGGTAACCATGAATCCCGGATTGAGACTGACAGTATCATAGCCAAAAGTTAAAAGATGAAAAAAATCGGCATAGTATTTAAAGAAACTGCGGAAAATCGGATCAAGACTGCCTTAAAGGGTTCAAACTGTTTTTTTATTGTAAAGTATTCCGGAGTAGCAAGTCCCGATCTGAGCGGTCTGCGCACCAGTCTGAAAAGTTCAAATGCCAGCCTTTTTGTGGTAAAGAATTCCGTCGCCAGAAGAGCGCTGGAGTCTTCAGGACACAAAGACACGGTTAAGAATATCGAGGGGCCTTGCGGGCTTGTCTTCGTGCAGGATGAACCCGTAGACGCCTCAAAAGTTCTTTATGACTTTACTAAGAAGCACAAAGAGTTGATTCTCCAGGGGGGCTTTTTAAAGGATAAGGTCTTAGAGCAAAAGGATATAGAGGAGTTGGCAAAGCTACCCTCTAAGGAGGTTATGCGCGCAAAGCTGGTGATGACCCTGAATGCACCGATATCCGGTTTTGTAATGGTGCTGAATAACACCTTAAAGAAGTTTGTGATTTGTATAGATAAAATAAGAGAGAAGAAGGCATCCCAGGAAGCGAAGCAATAGGGGGATGCCTTGATTGCATAGATTAGGAAAAGAGATTACTGCGATTAAAAAATTTAATCTCCGTAATCTAAAATAATCACAGTAATCAGGTATAATCCATAGTTATACCTGATGACTATACCAGGAGGTGAAAATGGCTAGTGCAAAGAAGGAAGATCTGATTAAATCGATCGAAGAGATGAGTGTCTTGGAGTTGGCTGATTTGGTCAAGGCCCTTGAGGAGAAGTTTGGTGTTGAGGCAAATATGCCGATGATGGCTATGCCAGCAGGCGGTGCAGGTGCAGCTGCCGGAGCCGCAGAGGAAGAGAAAACCAGCTTCAACGTAGTCCTAGCGAGTGCCGGAGGAAACAAGATCTCCGTGATTAAAGAAGTCAGGACTATGACCAGCCTGGGTCTAAAGGAAGCCAAAGAGTTGGTTGATGCAGCTCCCAAGGCTATTAAAGAAGGCGTGACCAAAGAAGAGGCCGAAGAGATGAAGAAAAAATTGGAAGCGGCCGGCGCAACCGTAGAGTTAAAGTAATAAAAATTACTTCACCAGTACTAAATAAAAGCGGGGAAAAATGGCAAAACGTAGAACCTTTGCAAAACTCAAAGAAGTTTACGAACTACCTGACTTTTTAGAGGTGCAGCTGAATGCTTACCGCGACTTTCTGCAGATGGAAGTAACTGCAAAAGCCGGTAGAAATAATCAGGGGCTCCAGGAGGTATTCGATGAGATTTTTCCAATCGAGAATAACGAGCGATCTCTCAAGCTGGAGTTTATCAGCTATACTCTTGGCAAGCCTAAGTATAATATGTCCGAGTCTAAGCGTCGCTCGGTAACTTATGCGGCACCCTTAAAAGTAAAATTCAGATTAACTACTCCGCGCGAGACTAGGGAGCAGGATGCCTACTTCGGAGATATCCCCCTGATGACTGAAACAGGGACCTTCATTATTAACGGAGACGAGCGGGTGGTAGTAAGTCAGCTTCAGAGATCACCAGGTGTTTCTTTTGAGGAAGAAGAGCATCCTACCGGCAAGAGGATATTTCACGGCCGGATCATCCCTTATCGCGGGGCCTGGCTTGAATTTAAGTATGACCTTACAGAGACCATCCTGGCTTATGTCGATAGGCGAAGAAACTTCCCTGCCACTCAGATATTGAGAATTTTGGGGTTTTCCAGTGACCAGGATATCATCACAGCATTCGGCGCAGAATATCCCGAGATCGAGAATACACTCAGGAAAGATCCCACAAAAAGTAAAGAAGAGGCCTATTTAGATTTTTACCGTAAGATGCGTCCGGTAGAACCGGTAACCAAGGAAGCAGCAGAAGGCTTATTTTATAGATTGTTCTTTGATCCGGCCAGGTATGATTTAGAGAAGGTCGGTAGATTTATCCTTAATCGCAAGCTGGGGATGGAAGTCTCCTTAGAGAAGAGGATATTGGATTCGGCCACCGTAATAAAGGTAATGGAGTATCTGATAAAACTCAAAAGCGGAGAAGGAAAGATCGATGATATCGATCATCTGGGTAACCGTCGTGTGAAGACGGTAGGAGAACTGGTCCAGAATCAGGTTAGGATCGGATTAAGCCGGGTTGAGCGCTCTATCCGTGAAAGACTGGGCATCCTGGGTGATTTAGACACGCTCAATATCCATTATTTGATTAATTCGAAACTTTTATCTAATCAGATACGGGATTTCTTTGCCCGCAGCCAGTTATCTCAATTTATGGACCAGGTCAATCCACTGGCAGAGATGACTCATAAGCGACGCTTGAGTGCATTAGGGCCGGGAGGCCTATCGCGGGAGCGAGCAGGGTTCGAGGTGAGAGATATCCATCCTTCTCATTACGGCCGCGTCTGTCCGATTGAAACCCCTGAAGGCCCGAATATCGGGTTAATTGCATCTTTAAGCACTTATGCGCGCGTAAATCCGCTTGGGCTGATAGAGACGCCTTATCGTAAGGTTGAAGAAGGGCGAGTAACACGAAAGATCGAATATTTAACTGCAGATATAGAAGAAGATAAGGTCATTGCCCAGGCGAACATTCCTTTAGATAACGAAGGCTATTTTGCGGAGAAGGAGATTTCCTGCCGACATCGGGGGGATTTCCTGCCGAAGGTTCCGCCCAAGCAGGTCCAATATATGGATGTTTCTCCGAAGCAGTTGGTTTCTGTGGCCGCCTCTCTGATTCCGTTCTTAGAGCATGATGATGCCAACCGTGCCTTAATGGGGTCAAATATGCAGAGGCAGGCAGTCCCATTGATGATTACCGAGGCTCCGATTGTGGGTACGGCGATGGAGGCTAAGGTTGCCGCAGACTCCGGTAGTGTTGTGTTAGCCGAAGGCTCAGGCAAGGTGACTAACCTGGACGTCTCCACTATCGCCATCGGAAAAAAGATATATCATTTAAAGAAATTCCAGCGCACAAACGCAGATACCTGCCTGAATCAGCGGCCGATCGTCAAAATCGGCCAGCGGGTGGCCGAAGGCGAGGTTATTGCCGACGGAACTGCTACAAGGAATGGGGAACTCGCTTTAGGCAAGAATGTTTTATGTGCCTTTATGTCCTGGAGGGGGTATAACTTTGAAGATGCGATCATCCTAAGCGATAAGCTGGTAAAGGAAGATACCTTTACCTCTATACACGTAGAGGAGTTTGATATTGAAGCTACAGAGACCCGCCTGGGTAATGAGGATATCACCCGTGATATCCCCAACGTCAGCGAGGAAGCATTGCGCAATCTCGATGAGACCGGGATTATCCGTATGGGTGCAAAGGTTGAGCCGGGTGATATTATGGTAGGTAAGGTTACCCCGAAAACTGAGTCTGAATTATCTCCGGAGGAGAGATTGTTGCGTGCGATATTCGGTGAGAAAGCCGGGGATGTCCGTGATACTTCCCTGACCGCCCCCCCGGGAGTCGAAGGGGTGGTTATAGAGGTGCACGTTTTCTCCCGTAAGGATAGAGGGAGAAAAACCAAAGAGGAGAAATCAAAGGAGCTGGCAAAAATAAGAGAGATTAAGGCCTACTATAAGCAGGAGGTAGAGTTTCTTGAGACAGAAAAAGTAAACCGCTTAAGCCAGATCTCAGGTATAGATAAAAAGAAAATCCAGAAGATGGATTTCAGTGATAACGAAGAGGCCAAGATTCTGGCATCTTCTTTTGACGAGCAGCTCCAGGAATTAATGGCAGAGGAGCAGCAGGAGGTTGATAAAGTTCGCAGGGGCGATGAATTGCCTCCCGGAGTCTTAAAGAGGGTGGTAGTTTATATCGCTACCAAGCGCAAAGTATCCGAGGGTGATAAACTGGCAGGTAGGCACGGTAATAAAGGTGTGGTGGCCAAAATCATTCCTCAGGAGGATATGCCCTTTACGCCTGACGGAACTCCGGTCGAGGTTATATTGAATCCATTAGGCGTTCCCTCGCGTATGAATGTGGGGCAGATTTTAGAGACACACCTTGGCTGGGCAGGTAAAATTCTGGGGCTGAAATTTGACTCACCCGTTTTTGACGGCGCCAAGGAGTCGGAGATCAAAGAGATGCTTAAGAAAGCGAATTTGCCTACCAGCGGTAAAATCCGCCTTTACGACGGATACACCGGAGAACCTTTTGATCAGGAGGTTACTATAGGCTATATCTATATAATGAAGCTGATTCATCTGGTTGATGATAAGATCCATGCCCGCTCTATCGGGCCATATTCGTTGGTCACTCAGCAGCCATTAGGCGGCAAAGCTCAGTTCGGCGGACAGAGATTAGGGGAGATGGAGGTTTGGGCCCTGGAGGCATATGGGGCTGCCTTTACCTTACAAGAGATGCTGACCGTAAAGAGTGACGATGTCTCAGGGAGAACCAGGATCTATGAGGCGATAGTAAAAGGAGAGCAGCGTCTGGTTCACGGTACACCGGAGTCCTTTAACGTATTACTGAAAGAGTTGCAGGGATTGTGTCTGGATATTAAAACGGAGAAGACAAAATGAGTGAGACCATAAGTTATGGAGCTGTATTCAAGAATGATAGAAACGACATAACTTATCTGGTCGAACTCACCCCCCACCACTTTTTGTATAGTGGAGGGGCGGTAAAATTTAGCTGTGAAGTGAGTGGTAGTACAGGATATAATTTTATAAAACTTTATCAAAAAGTGGTGGGGGGTTAAATTCGCGCAATAACTTACTCTTGCGCCTACGGCGGATCGTAAGTTATGCGCTCATTAAATATGGAAGAGACCACTAGTTTTGACAGTATCTCCATAAAGATTGCCTCTGCGCAGGTGATCAAGTCCTGGTCTAAAGGCGAAGTAAAGAAAGCCGAGACGATCAATTACCGCACACTCAAGCCCGAGAAAGACGGCCTGTTTTGCGAGAAGATCTTCGGTCCGGTCCGCGACTGGGAGTGTAATTGCGGCAAGTATAAGGGGATAAAATTCAAAGGTATAACCTGTGACCGCTGTGGTGTCCATATCGACCGTTCATGCGTCAGGCGTGAGCGTATGGGGCATATTGAGTTAGCCGCACCCGTCACTCATATCTGGTTTTTTAAAGCCGTGCCTTCGCGCCTGGCAGCTTTATTGGATATCGGCTTAAGGAACCTCGAGAAGGTTATCTATTATGAAGAATATGTAGTCCTGGATCCCGGCACTACTCCTTTAAAGAAAAAAGAACTCCTGACGGAGGATAAATATCAGGAAGCCATTGAGAAGTACGGCAGCGGCTTTAAGGCAAAGATCGGAGCAGGGGCAGTCCAGGATCTCCTAAAGGAACTTGACGTTGATACCTATTGCCGTAAGTTACGCAAGGACCTTGACAAAACAAAGGAGACAGCAAATAACCGCAAGATTCTAAAATCCTTAAAGTTGATAGAGGATTTCAAAAAATCAGATAATAAGCCGGACTGGATGATCTTAGAGATCCTGCCGGTGATCCCTCCGGATTTAAGGCCTCTGGTTCCTTTAGACGGTGGAAGATTTGCTACTTCGGACCTCAATGACTTATACCGCCGGGTAATTAACCGTAATAATCGATTAAAGAAGTTAATTGAGCTCAACGCCCCGGAGATCATCATCCGCAATGAAAAGCGCATGCTTCAGGAAGCTGTGGATGCGCTCTTGGATAACGGAAGGCATGGTCGCCCGGTGCTGGGCGCCAACAACCGTCCCTTGAAGTCTCTCTCAGATATGCTTAAGGGGAAGCAGGGAAGGTTCCGTCAGAATCTCCTAGGAAAACGCGTTGACTACTCTGGCCGCTCTGTAATCGTAGTCGGGCCGGAGCTAAAACTCCATGAATGCGGTCTGCCTAAGCAGATGGCCTTGGAGTTATTTGAGCCTTTTATCATTAAGAAGCTCAGAGAGAAGGGATTTGTCCATACGATCAAAGGCGCCCGCAGGATGGTGGAGCGCGGAAAGATAGAAGTGTGGGATATATTAGATGAAGTGATTCAGGATCATCCGGTATTCTTAAACCGTGCGCCTACGCTGCATCGTTTGGGTATACAGGCATTTCAGCCGATCCTGATCGAAGGTAAGTCAATTAAGATCCACCCGTTGGTCTGTACTGCCTTTAATGCGGATTTTGACGGCGACCAGATGGCGGTACATGTGCCCCTATCTCTGGAAGCCCAGATAGAAGCAAAGATATTGATGCTCTCTATTAACAATATCTTCTCACCCGCAGATGGCCGCCCGATTATCACCCCCACCCAAGACATTATTCTAGGACTCAACTATCTTTCAAAAGAAAAGCCAGGAGCTAAAGGCGAGGATAAGGTATTCGCAAATGCCGATGAAGTGATTACCGCGCATTCCGATAACCAGATAGATCTGCATGCAAGAATTAGGGTAAGGGTAAAGTCGACCTTTGAGATTGAAGATAAGAAGTTTACTGATAAGCCAGAGATGATTACAACTACCTGCGGCAGGGTAGTATTTAACGAAGTATTACCGGAGGGCTTTGGTTTTGTCAATCAAGAACTGAATAAAACCAAGGTCGGAGATATTGTTACTGAAACCTACAAGCGCTTTGGCCACACCAGAACCATAAAACTCTTAGACGAACTCAAGAGGCTTGGGTTTATCCATGCCACCTTAGGGGGAATTTCGATTGGTATAGATGACTTGGTGATCCCCAAGGAGAAGAAGGATGTCTTGAAGGAGGCGCGTGGCGAAGTAGCCAAAGTGGAAGAACAGTATCATCGAGGGGTTATTACCGACAGCGAGCGCTCAAATAAGGTTATCGCTATCTGGACCCATACCACTGATAGGGTATCGGATCTATTATTTAAGGAGATGGCGGCCTTTAATCCCATATTTATGATGGCTGATTCCGGAGCACGAGGATCACGCCTGCAGATAAGGCAGCTTGCCGGGATGCGAGGTCTGATGGCAAAGCCGTCGGGAGAGATTATTGAAAGCCCTATTACTGCAAACTTCCGGGAGGGGCTGACGGTGTTGGAGTATTTTATTTCAACACACGGCGCGCGCAAGGGGTTGGCGGATACCGCGCTTAAGACTGCGGATGCCGGTTACCTGACCCGCAGGTTGGTGGATGTCGCGCAAGAAGTTATCGTCAGCGAAGAGAATTGCGGTACCTTAAACGGGATTACGGTCGCAGCGATCATTGAAGGCGATGAAGAAGTGGTCAGTTTAAAAGACCGTATCGTAGGAAGAACCGCATTGGATAATATAGTAGATATCATTACCGATAAAGTAATCGTCGAGGCAGGAAGCGATATCTCCGAAGAGAAGGCGGATAGGATTGAGATGTTGGGAATTGAAAAGATCCGCATCAGAAGTGCGCTTACCTGTGAGTCCGAGCGGGGAGTCTGCACCAGGTGCTATGGAAGAAACCTGGCTACCGGCAGGACGGTTGAAGTCGGGGAAGCAGTAGGGGTAATCGCCGCCCAGAGCATCGGAGAGCCGGGAACTCAGCTTACAATGAGAACTTTCCATATCGGCGGTACGGCCTCAAGAACAGTTGAGCAGTCATATTTGAAGTCCAAGAACAAGGGGCTGGCTAAATATCATGCCCTAAGGATAACCGCAAAGAACAAGGAGTTCATTGTCTTAAATAGAAACGGATTTATCAGCATAAACGATAAACAGGGCAGGGAACTGGAGCGTTATCCTATACTTCAGGGTGCCTATATCAATATTGCAGACGGCAACGAGGTTAACAAAGGGGTAATATTTGTGCGCTGGGATCCCTATACCATCCCGGTTCTTACCGAGGTTAGCGGTCGCGTGAAATACGAGGATTTAAAGGAAGGGGTTACGGTAAGAGAGGAAGTGAATCCGGTAACAAAATTACCTGAAAGAGTCGTAGTTGAGCATAAGCAGGAATATCATCCGCAGGTATTGATTTTAGATGAGAAACAGGAGGTTCTGGGTATTTATCCGATTCCGGTAAATGCCCATATTATGGTTAAAGACGCAGATAAAATAGCTGCCGGCGAGCTCTTAGCGAAGATCCCGCGGGTTGTCGGTAAGACCAGGGATATTACCGGAGGACTTCCTCGGGTAGCCGAGCTATTTGAGGCAAGACGTCCGAAGGAACCTGCGATCGTCAGCGAAATCGACGGTTTCGTCGAGTTCGGCGAGAGCAAGAAGGGGCAGCGGGTAATTATCGTTCGTTCTCCGACAGGGATGGAGTGTGAATATACAATACCTCACGGCAAGCATCCGAATGTCTATAAGGGGGATAAGGTAATTGCCGGACAGCAGCTGACTGACGGGCCGGTGGTATTGCAGGATATATTAAGAGTATGCGGAGACAAGGTTTTGCAGGAATATTTAGTCAATGAAGTGCAGGAGGTATACCGTCTGCAGGGCGTACGGATTAATGATAAGCATATTGAGTTAATCATCCGGCAGATGTTAAAGAAGGTAAGGATAGAGAATTCCGGAGATACCGACTTCCTGGCCACCCAGCAGGTGGATAAATGGGTATTCCAGAAGGAGAATACCCGGGTAATCAAAAAAGGCGGCAAACCGGCACTGGCTACACCATTGTTGCTGGGGATTACCAAGGCTTCTTTGACCACCGAGAGTTTTATCTCTGCGGCAAGCTTCCAGGAGACCACCCGGGTCCTTACCGATGCGGCAGCCTCCGGGAAGACGGATGAACTATTCGGTCTTAAGGAGAACGTGATTGTGGGGCATCTGATTCCCGCAGGTACTGGTTTCCATGTCCACAGGAATATAGCAGTAGAAAAAATTATTGACTCTAAAGAGAAAAAAGAAAAAGGGAAAGAAACGGAAAAGGAAAAGGAAAAAGTTTAATGCCGACAATTGTCCAATTAATCAGGTTGGGAAGGGTTTCAAAGAAGAAGAAAAGTAAGTCGCCTGCATTAAAGGGGTGTCCTCAGAGGCGCGGTGTATGTTTGCAGGTACGCACCATGACTCCTAAGAAGCCGAATTCCGCGCTTCGTAAGATTGCCAGAGTCAGGTTAACCACAGGGATCGAAGTAACCGCCTATATTCCCGGAGAAGGGCATAATTTGCAGGAGCACTCGATAGTTTTAGTCAGGGGCGGACGCGTAAAGGATCTTCCCGGGGTAAGATACCATATCGTAAGAGGTACCCTGGATACCTCCGGAGTAAGTAACCGCAGGAGATCCCGTTCAAAATACGGAGCCAAGAGGCCAAAATAAGTGAGGACATAAGTTATGGAGCAGCATATTTTAAATTCAGATCATAGAAGCGACATAACTTATTTGTCCGAACTCACCCCCCACCACTTTTTGTATAGTGGAGGGGCGGTAAAATTTAGCTGTGAAGTGAGCGGTAGTACAGGATATAATTTTATAAAACTTTATCAAAAAGTGGTGGGGGGTTAAACTCGCACAATAACTTACTCGCACTACGTGTTCGTAAGTTATGTGCTCATTTAATATGAGAAGAAGAAGAGCGCATGATAAACAGCTTTTAGAAGACCCGAAATATAATAGCAAGGTCGTGGCGAAATTCATAAATATGGTAATGCTCAAAGGAAAGAAATCTATTGCCGAAGAGATCGTTTATGGTGCATTAGACATTGTTGCCAAGCAGCTTAATGAAGCGGACGTGCTTAAGGCTTTCTATAAGGCAATTGATAACGTCAGGCCGCGATTAGAGGTAAAACCAAGGCGGGTTGGCGGAGCTACTTATCAGGTGCCTATCGAGGTAAGGCAGGAGAGAGGGACGTCGATTGCTTTACGCTGGATTCGCGACTTCTCAAAGAATAAAAAAGGCAGAACCATGAAAGAGAAGCTGGCCGATGAGGTCGTTTCGGCTTTTAAGGGAGAGGGTTCTGCGATAAAGAAGAGAGATGATACTCACAAAATGGCCGATGCAAACAAGGCCTACGCGCATTTTAGATGGTAATTTAATTATGAGAAAGATTCCTTTAGAAAAAATTAGGAATATTGGGATTATCGCGCATATTGATGCCGGTAAAACTACTACTACCGAACGTGTCCTCTATTATACCGGCAAGACCTATAAGCTCGGCGAAGTCCATGATGGTACTGCGGTTATGGACTGGATGGTGCAGGAGCAGGAGCGGGGGATTACTATTACTGCTGCGGCCACTACCTGTAGCTGGAATGATTATACGATCAATATCATAGATACTCCGGGTCATGTCGATTTTACGGTTGAGGTAGAGCGTTCGCTTAAAGTCCTTGACGGAGCGGTGGTGGTATTCTGTGGTGTGGGCGGAGTTGAGCCGCAATCAGAAACCGTCTGGCGTCAAGCCGACCGGTATAATGTTCCCAGGGTTGCCTTTGTAAATAAGCTGGATCGTACCGGAAGCGATCTTTCCATGGTGATAGAGCAGATCTACCGAAGACTGGCGGCAAATGCGGCGGCGATCCAGATCCCCTATGGCAAGGAAGCCGATTTTAAAGGGATTATCGATATAATCGAGAGGAAACTATTCATCTATAAGGATGATTTGGGTAAGGATATTCAGGAGCAGGAAGTACCGGCTGAACTTGCCGGGGAGGTTGAAAAATGCCGCACAATATTGATTGAAAAATTAGCCGAGGTAGATGATTCGATTATGGAAGATTATCTGCACGGTAAAGAGATTAGCAATGACCAGTTAAAGAAGGCCATACGCAAAACCACAATCGCCTGTCAGTTTGTTCCGATCCTCTGCGGATCTGCTTTTAAAAATAAAGGCGTCCAGCTGCTATTAAATGCGGTCTGCGATTATCTTCCTGCGCCGGTAGATGTGGCTGCGATAAAAGGCACCAATCCGGAAACCGGAGAGTTTGAAGAGATTAAGGCCTCTGATAGTGCTCCCTTCTGCGGTTTGTGTTTCAAGGTCGCCACCGATCCATTTGTGGGCAAGATTAATTACGTAAGGGTCTACTCTGGCAGCCTTAAGGCAGGGACTTATGCTTATAACACCACCCATAGAGAGAAGGAGCGAGTAACAAAGATCGTAAAGATGCATGCCAATAGGCAGGAGATAATTGAGGAGGTACATACCGGTGAGATCGCCGGAGTTGTAGGTTTAAAACAGACTAAGACCGGGGATACACTCTGCACCAAGGAGAATCCGATTCTTATCGAGGCGATACACTTTCCCGAGCCGGTTATTCAGCAGGCGATCGAGCCCAAGAGTAAAGATGCCCAGGAGAAGCTGGGTTTGGCGCTGCATAAATTAGAGGAAGAGGATCCGTCTTTCAAGGTGACTTATAATCAGGAAACAGGACAGACCTTGATCGCCGGGATGGGGCAGCTGCATCTGGAGGTAATTATTGACCGGATTTTACGCGAGTTTAATGTAGAGGCGCAGGTCGGTTTTCCTCAGGTTGCTTATCGGGAGACAATTAGCAAGAGTGTAAAGAGTGTTGGGAAGTTTATTTCTCAGAGCGGTGGCCGCGGACAATACGGGCACGTAGTCCTGGAGATGGAGCCGCAAGATACTCCCGGGGCCGGTATAACATTTGAAGATAAGATTAAGAGCGGAGCTATACCCCGCGAATATATCTCACCGGTAAAGCAGGGTATTTTTGGGGCAGCAAAGAGTGGTGTATTAGCAGGGTATCCTGTGACCGATGTTAAGGTAGTTTTGGTGGACGGTTCGTATCACGAGGTTGACTCTTCCGAGTTGGCCTTTAAGATGGCAGCCTCGATAGGTTTTAATGATGGTTTGCGAGCAGCACGCTCGGTACTGCTTGAGCCGATCATGGATGTCGAAGTGATTGTTCCGGAAGAGTATATGGGGCAGGTGATTGGAGACTTGAGTTCGCGCAGGGCAAAGATAGTTTCGTTGGCGCAAAGGAATAATTTACGTACGATTAGGGCGAATGTCCCCTTAGCAGAAGTGTTTAACTATGCCACGGCCTTAAGGAGCTTGACACAAGGCCGTGCATCCTATACAATGGAGCCTTCATTTTACGCTGAAGTGCCTTCACATATAGCTGAAAAGATAATTTCTGGCTTGACATCAACAGGTGCACGTAAATGAGTAAAGATACTTTTTTCGCCATTGATAAAAAAAATAGGAGGTGTACTAATGGCTAAAGAGAAATTTGTCAGGAGTAAACCGCACGTAAATATAGGTACCATCGGGCATATCGATCACGGAAAGACTACATTGACTGCCGCGATCCTAAACGTGTTGAGTAAACTGGGCAAGGCGACTGCTAAGTCATATACTGAAATTGCTAAAGGTGGTGCAGTAAGAGATGCGTCCAAGATATTGACAATTCAGGTGGCGCACGTAGAATACGAAACAGATAACCGTCATTATGCACATATTGACTGTCCGGGACACGCGGATTATATCAAGAATATGATTACCGGTGCCGCACAGATGGATGGTGCGATTCTTGTAGTATCTGCGGCCGACGGTCCGATGCCTCAGACAAGAGAGCATATTTTGTTAGCCAGGCAGGTTAACGTTCCGGCGATGGTCGTGTTTATGAACAAATGTGATTTAGTGGAGGATAAGGAACTCCTGGATCTGGTGGAACTTGAGACCAGGGATCTGTTGACCAAATATGGCTATCCGGGAGATAAGACTCCGATCATCAGAGGTAGCGCATCTAAAGCGATGACAACAGCTGATGCTAAAAGTGAAGATGCCAAGTGTATCCTTGAGTTAATGAAGGCAGTCGATGAGTTTATTCCTTTGCCTACCAGAGACCTGGATAAGCCCTTCTTGATGGCGGTAGAAGATGTCTTCAGCATCGAAGGACGAGGTACGGTAGGAACAGGAAGAATCGAGCGTGGTAAAGTAAAACTAAACGACACCATAGAGCTAGTGGGTTTAAGGCCTGAGACGCATTCAACCGTTGTTACCGGAATCGAGATGTTCCGCAAGATCCTTGATGAGGGTCAGGCAGGTGATAACGTTGGGTTGCTTTTACGAGGAGTAGACAAGAATTCGATTGAGCGTGGTATGGTTGCAGCAGCGCCTAAATCGATTACGCCGCATACAAAATTCAAGGCTCAGGTGTATATCTTGAATAAGGAAGAAGGCGGAAGACATACTCCGTTCTTTAAAGGCTATAGACCTCAATTTTACTTCAGGACTACAGATGTTACCGGAAGCGCAACTTCTCTCCCGCAGGGTGTAGAGATGGTAATGCCCGGAGACAACGTGCTCCTGGATGTAGAGTTGATCATTCCTATCGCTATGGAGAAAGAATCACGTTTCGCCATCCGCGAAGGCGGCCATACGGTAGGAGCAGGTGTAGTTATAGAGATAATTGCCTAAGTGAGGACATAAGTTATGGATCCGCCGTAGGCGGAAACATAACTTATAAAGTCCGAACTTACCCCGCACCTTTTTAGGTATTCAAAAAATACCTAAATTTATGAATAAATAAAAGGTGCGGGGTTAATTCGCAGACGCTGACAGATAAGGAAAAAGGATACAGCTACGATTTATGTCGCAGGATGCGCTCCATAAATCGTCTGCTCATTAATATGCAAAAAATTCGCATAAAATTAAAGGCACACGATCATCGTTTATTAGATCAAGCGGTCACGGAGATCGTAGATACGGTCAAACGCACCGGTGCGCGTATCTCCGGGCCGGTTCCTTTGCCGTCAAAACGGGAGGTCTACACGGTGTTACGTTCTCCGGTAATTGATAAAAAATCCCGTGAGCAGTTTGATCTGGTAACTCACAAACGTTTGATTGATATATTCGAGCCCACATCCAAAACCATCGATTCCTTAAGGAAACTCAATCTTCCTGCTGGAGTGGATGTGGAGATTAAGTAAGTGAGTACATGAGTTATGTCGCCGACATAGGAGGTGACATAACTCATATGTACGAACTTACCCTTGACATTTACCTAAAACAAATTAATTAAAGTAGATGTCAAGGGTAAATTCGCAGACGCTGACAGATAAGAAAAAAGGAAGCAGCTACGATTTATGTCGCAGGTTGTGCTCCATAAATCGTCTGCTCATTTAAAATGAAGGGTATATTAGGGAAAAAAATCGGGATGACCCATGTCTTTACCGAAGCCGGTAAGATGGTTGCGGTTACTGCTATTGAGGCAGGACCGTGCCCTGTGCTTACGGTGGGGGATAAGCATATCCAGTTAGCGTTTGACCCTATAGAGGAGAAGAAGCTAAAGAAGCCGGTTCTAGGGTTTTTCAAGAAGCTCAAGATATCCCCTTGTAAGATTATCAGGGAGGTTCAAAAGGCCCCTGATCAGGAGTGTAAGGTCGGAGACCAGATTAAGGCTGATATCTTCGAGGCCGGAGAATTTGTTGATGTAATCGGCACCTCTATCGGCAAAGGCTTTCAGGGCGGAGTGAAGCGCTGGGGCTGGAGCGGCGGGCCACAGTCACATGGTTCAATGTCGCATCGGCGCATAGGTTCTATAGGTGCCAGTGCTAGCCCCAGTAGAGTATTTAAAGGACATCATCTTCCCGGACATATGGGGGCAATAAGGGTCACCAGCCAGAACCTGCGGGTTATAAAGGTACTTCCTAAGGATAACCTGCTGTTGGTCAAGGGGTCGGTTCCCGGAAAGGAAAACTCCTATGTCATCGTTAGGAGTGCTGTGAAGAAAAGAAATATTATAAAAGTCAAAGAGGCAAGTAAGGGCAAAGATGGAAGCAAATAGTATAGCAGTATACGATATTCAGGGTAAGGAAGTTGAGAAGATCAGCTTAGACCGCCATATATTTGATGGGGAGGTCAGCAGCGGCGCTATCTATCAGGCGATCAATGCTTATCGTGCTAATCAGAGGAAGGGGTTGGCTTCGACAAAAGACCGCGGTGAGGTCTCCGGAGGAGGAGCTAAACCCTGGAGGCAGAAAGGGACAGGGCGAGCCAGGGCAGGATCTAACCGATCTCCTTTATGGCGGCACGGCGGAGTAACCTTCGGTCCGTCCCCGAGAGACTATACTATAAATCTGCCTCAGAAGATTAAGAATTTAGCTCTGAAATCAACTCTTAATGTAAAGCTGAAGGAGAATAACTTTATCGTCCTTGATAAACTGGGGGAGCCTTCTGTCAAGACCAAGCAGGTAGTTTCGATCCTGGCGAATCTAAAGATTACCAAGAAAGATAAAATAACCTGTCTGTTGCTTTTACCGAAAGATGCCGCCAGGGAGCTGAAATTAGCCTTGCGTAATATAGATTTTTTGAGTTTCAATCAGAGCATAGACGCAAATGCCTATGAAGTTTTAGCCAGCCAGAAACTGATTGTTACCAAAGATGGGTTAACTCAACTGGTAAAGCGGCTAAAGGGCAATAAGTAATAGACTCAAGGAGAAGAAGTGGATTCATACTATATCATAAAATCAGTGCTGCGCACAGAAAAGTCCATAGCCGGTGAGCCGGAAGGTAAATATTTATTCCTGGTGGACAAGGCGGCAAATAAGATAGAGATTAAACGGGCAGTTGAAGAGGTTTATAAGGTAAAGGTGGAGGATGTCAACACCATCGTGGCAAAGGGCAAGATCAAACGTGTCAGGCACCAGCCCGGGAAGACCCCCGATACCAAGAAGGCCTATGTTAGGTTAGCTGCAGGTCAAAAGATAGAATAGGAAGAATTATGGGACTTAAAAAATTCAAACCGACTACACCTTCAAGGCGCTGGATGAGTGGATCAGATTTTTCCGAGATTACAAAGGATCACCCGGAAAAATCATTAACCCGTCCGCTTAAGAAGTCCGGTGGCAGAAATTCCTACGGCCGAATCACTGTCCGGCATCAGGGCGGCGGACATAAGCGCCTGTTGAGAATCATAGATTTTAAACGTGATCTGTTGGATCAGCCGGCAAAGGTTATCGCTATTGAATATGACCCTAACCGTTCTACACGTATCGCCTTGTTGCAATATCCGAATAATACCAAAAGGTACATCCTGGCACCGCTGGGATTGGGGCCGGGTGATCAGGTTGTCTCATCTGCTAAGAAGGATACCGAGATCAAGGTGGGAAACTCTCTACTTCTCAGACATATTCCCTCAGGCACCATGATTCATAATCTCGAATTGGCTAAAGGCCGGGGAGGTCAGGTTGTCAGGAGCGCAGGCTCTTCGGCACAGATTATGGCTAAGGATGAGAATTGGGCCCACGTAAAGCTGCCCTCGACAGAGGTAAGGTTAGTTAATCTTGATTGCCGCGCCACTATCGGACAGTTGAGCAATGTGGAGCATGAGGCTGTAAGCGTAGGAAAGGCCGGGCGAAATCGTTGGTTAGGGATACGGCCGACAGTAAGAGGTGTAGCGATGAATCCGGTGGATCATCCCCACGGCGGCGGAGAGGGTAAGGCCGGTCAGGGTAATCCGCATCCGGTTACACCTTGGGGGAAGCCTACTAAAGGATATAGGACCAGGAGTCGGCACCGTTATTCTGATAAATTCATCGTAAAGAGGAGAGAGTAAAAATGGCGCGTTCAATCAAAAAAGGGCCCTTTATAGACGAAAAATTATTGAAGAAGATCGAGAGGACAAGGCGCACCGGGACCCGTATCGCGATCAGGACCTGGTCACGTCGATCGACTATCGCCCCGGATTTCGTGGGATTGACTTTTGCGGTCCATGACGGCCGTAGACATGTTCCGGTTTTTGTCACCGAAAATATGGTCGGTCATAAATTAGGGGAATTTGCCCCTTCGCGGATCTTTAAGAAGCATGGCGGGGTAAAGGCCAAAAAGGCGGTAGATAAGACATAATAAGTGAGGACATAAGTTATGGAGCTGAATATTATAAATTTGAAGACCGAAAGCGACATAACTTATATGTCCGAACTTACCCTTGACATCTTCCTAAAGCAAATAAATTTAGGTAAATGTCAAGGGTTAATTCGCAGACGGCCTTACGGCCTACGACTTACGTCACTGTCGTTCCGAAAGTCGTCTGCTCATTAAAATGATAGCACAGGCATCATCAAAATTTGTAAGGATCTCACCGACCAAGGTAAGACAGGTCTGTGATCTAATCAGAGATAAGGACGCCAGAGAAGCCGAGGTGATCCTGGTTCATATAAATAGAAGGCCTAAAGAATTCCTGATTAAGATACTCAGATCCGCAATCGCCAACGCCAAGGTCAAAGGTTTTAATGCTGAGCAGCTGTATATATCTAGAATAGTTTGTGACGGCGGACCGGCATGGAAGAGGTATAGGGCGCGTGCTTTCGGAAGGGCTGCCGGGATAAAAAAGAGAACCTCGCATATAAAGATTGAATTGGATATTAAGAACAAAGTCTAAATAAGGATAAATAATATGGGGCAAAAGGTCCATCCGTTTGTGCTAAGATTGGGATACATCCGCAACTGGCATAGTCGCTGGTATGCAAAGTCTCCTGATTACGGGCGTTTTATTAAAGAAGATTATCAGGTAAGAAAACTTATTAAAGAGCGGACTAGGCAGGCGGCCGTCTCGACAATTATTATTGAGAGGCTCACCCGGCGGATCCGTATCCGCATACTATCTGCCCGGCCGGGGATAATTATCGGCCGTCACGGGGCGGATATTGAGCGTTTACGCGAAGATATAAATAGTCTATTGCAGCGGGAGGTCTCTATAGATATAGAAGAGGTAAAGAAGCCTTTCTTGGATGCGCAGTTAGTGGCCGAAAACGTGGCTCTGCAGCTTGAGCGCAGAATAGCATTCCGCAGGGCAGTTAAACGTGCGATAGAGCAATCAATTAACGCCGGAGCCGGAGGAATCAAAATCTGTTGTGCCGGCAGATTAAACGGAGCTGAAATGTCGCGTACTGAGACTTTTAAGAGAGGGTCAATTCCTTTACAGACATTAAGGGCAGATATAGACTATGGTTTTGCCGAAAGCCGTACTACTTACGGGATAATCGGTGTTAAGGCCTGGATCTATCGCGGAGAAATTTTGGGTAGGCCTGCGGTATCAGTTAAACCGCAGCAGGAAGTAAAGAGCGGGAATCGGCAAGTTAAAGAGGGGACTTAAAAAATGCCTTTAATGCCAAAAAGAGTAAAATATCGTAAACAGCAAAAGGGATCGCGGCGCGGTATTGCAGTGGCAGGCTCTACTTTGGCTTTCGGAGAGTTTGGCTTAAAAGCGCTTGAGAACGGCTGGATGAAGAATAACCAAATCGAGGCTATACGTGTGCTTTTGGCCAGGCAGCTCCATAAAGGCGGAAGGCTTTGGATCAGGGTATTCCCGGATAAATCAGTAACCAAGAAGCCGGCAGAAGTGCGCATGGGTAAGGGCAAGGGCGACCTTGATCATTGGGTGGCAGTAATTAAGAGAGGGATGGTTCTCTTTGAATTAGGCGGCATTCCGGAGGAGTACGCAAAGAACTGTTTTAGGCTGGCGGTCTATAAACTCCCGTTCAGGGCTAAGTTTATAACCCGGGCGCATAAGTAGGCATCCCTAGTAAGGATAAGCAGGATGCCTGATTGAAAAGATTATTAAAGAAAAGATTACACCGATTAAGACTTTATCTGTGTAATCTAAATAAATCTGTGTAATCACTTATAATTCAATATTATTATACGTGAGAATTATAAGAGAGAGTAAAGGATGAAGATAGCTGAGTTACGTAATCTAACAATAGAAGAATTAGCGCAGAAGGAGAGAGCGCTGCGGCAGGAGCTTTTTAAGCTGAATCAGCAGCGTTATAGCGGCAATGTAGAGAAGCCGCATATGTTCTCTTTGGTTAAGAAGGATATTGCACGGGTTCAGACTCTCCTAAATAAGAAGAAAGAGAATAAAGATGGGTAGACACAAGGAATTTATCGGTACAGTGGTAAGTGATAAGATGCAAAAGACGGTAATTGTTCGCATTATGCATCTTTCCAAGCACCATAAATACGGTAGGATTATAAAGCGTTATAATAAATATAAAGCCCACGATGAAAAGGAATCGGCAAAGCTCGGAGATCAAGTAAAGATTGTACAGACTCGTCCAATGTCAAAGGACAAGCGTTTTAGGGTAGTCGCAGTCGTAAAAAAAGCACCGCTTGCGGATGTTCAAATCAAGGACTCTTAAATTATGATTCAATTAAGATCAATTCTGGATATCGCTGATAATACCGGAGCCAAAAGAGCGGCAATGATTTCGGTCTTAGGTAAAAAGAACTGCTTCTTTGCCGTAATAGGCGACATTATCAACGTCAACGTCAAAGAGGCTTCTCACGATGCCACAGTCAAGAAGGGTGAAGTAGCAAAGGCCGTAGTTGTACGTACGCGCCAGGCGATTCGCCGGGAGGACGGCTCAATTTTGCGCTTTGACCGTAATGCCATAGTTTTTATCGATGCTCAGTTGAATCCAAGGGGTACGCGCGTATTTGGTCCGGTGGCAAGAGAGTTAAGAGAGAGGAATTTTACCAAGATAATTTCACTGGCCCCAGAGGTTATATAGATATGCTAAAGATAAGAAAAGGCGATACAGTGCAGGTGACAAAAGGTAAAGATAACGGTAAACGCGGGAAAATATTAGCCGTATTTGCCGAAGAGAACCGTGCCCTGGTTGAAGGGGTAAATATGCTAAAGAAGCACAAGCGCAGGACTCAGACTGATCAACAGGGCGGGATAGTATCAGTGGAAGCACCGCTTCAGATCAGCAATCTGATGCTTATCTGCAAACAGTGCAATGCCCCAAAACGCTCTGGATTCGTAGTTGCCGGAAAGAAGCAAAAAGAGAGAATCTGTAAAACCTGTAAAGAGGTAATTTAATGGCCACGACTCCGAGATTATTAGAAAGATATAATAAAGAAATAATCCCCCAGATGAGGAAGAAATTTGCCATCAAGAATAATCTGGCTGTTCCGCATCTGGAGAAGATTGTAATCAACATGGGGGTAGGGGAAGCCTTGGATGATGTTAAGGTATTGGATAAGGCCATGGTAGAGCTGGGCCTGATTACGGGTCAGAAGCCGATAATCAGAAGAGCAAAAAAGGCGATATCTAACTTTAAAGTAAGAGAGAACCATCCGGTAGGCTGTAAGGTTACCCTGCGCAGCAAGATAATGTATGAGTTTATGGATCGTCTGATCAACATAGCCATGCCCAGGATCAGAGATTTTAGAGGAATCTCTATTAAGTCCTTTGATAAGGCGGGTAATTATACGCTTGGTTTAGCGGATCAGAGTATATTCTCTGAGATCGAATACGATAAGATCGGTCGTGCACAGGGTATGGATATAAGTTTTGTGATTAAAAACTCTAAAACACCGGGATATTCCAGAGAGTTGCTGAAGCTTTTCGGCATGCCGTTTCAAATGAGGCACGAACTTACGGAATGATAATGAACGTAAGCTCGATGCCGAATTTGACCCCGCACCACTTTTTTGGAGAGTGGGGTGGTAGTAAGATATGTGCGCGAAGTGGCAAAATAAACGAAGTAGATTTTATTTAAAAGTTTTGTCAAAAAGTGGTGGGGGGTTCAATTCGCAGACACTGGAGACAAACTTAACGAAGCAGCTACCCCGCCCTTGCATGCAAGGGCTGGGTCTGCTCATTAAAGATGGCCAAGAAGTCACAGATAGCAAGATGGAAGAGGAAAACTAAGTTTTCTTCGCGTAACTATAATCGTTGCCCTATCTGCGGGCGTTCAGGTGGATATTTGCGCAGATTTCAGCTCTGCCGTATCTGCTTTAGGGAGCTGGCTTGGCAGGGGATGATTCCAGGAGTAAAGAAAGCTAGCTGGTAATTTAAGGAGAGAAGATGGCGCTAACAGATCCGATTGCAGATGCCTTAACCATAATTCGTAACGGCTCAATGGTAAAGAAGGAGAGCGTTGATATGCCGGCCTCCAAGATCATTAAGTCCATATTGGAGATCTTGCAGAAAGAAGAGTATATCGATACATTTAAATCTATTGAAGATAAAAAGCAGGGAAGGCTGAAAGTATATTTAAAATATATTTCCGGTAAACCGGCGATTATAAATCTAAAGCGGATCTCCCGCCCGGGACTGCGGGTATACGTAAACAAAGAAGAGATCCCAAGAGTTTTGCGGGGTAAGGGCCTGGCGATTATTTCGACCTCAGCCGGGTTGGTTACGGATAACCAGGCGCGCGAAAAGGGAGTAGGCGGCGAGGTCTTAATGTACATATGGTAGGAGCTAAATCGCTATGTCTTTAGTCGGAAAAAAACCAATCGAGATCCCCAAAGGAGTCAAAGTCCAGGTCAAAGATGGCGTTGTCCTGGTGGAGGGGCCTAAGGGAAAGTTATCATATACGTTATCACCGCGGATCAAGTCTGAAGTCAAGGATAATCAGGTTATAGTTACGCGATGTGCTGATTCAAAGAGGGATAAATCAATGCACGGCCTTTCCCGGGCCTTGATTTATAATATGGTCTTCGGCGTAGATCAGGGGTATAAGAAGGAATTGGAAGTTATTGGCACCGGCTACAAGGTTCAAGTACAGGGGGAGACCTTGAATATGAATTTAGGGTATTCCCATCCGGTAAGTTTTCCAATCCCTGAAGGCATAAAGATAGAAGCCCCGAAACAGAACCAGTTGGTTGTTACCGGGATAGATAAGGAGAAGGTTGGGGGGACTGCTGCCGAGATACGAGCGGTATGTCCTCCTGAGCCGTATAAGGGTAAGGGGATCCGTTACCTGGGTGAACATGTAAAGAAGAAGGTCGGCAAGGCCCAGGCAACCGCTAAGTAGCCTAAGGAAATTAAAGTGAGCAAGATTAGTAAAAAAATCGCGTTAAGAATCAAGAGGCACAAAAGGATTAAAACCCGTATGCGGGGTGATGCCCAGCGGCCAAGGTTGGTGATTCGGCGTAGTCTGAAGCATTTTCATGGCGAAGTGATTGATGATACGGCCGCTAGATGCCTATTTTCACTTTCCACGACCTCCAAAGAGATAAAACAGAAAGTACACTCCGGAGGGAACATTAAGGCAGCTGCCGCTTTAGGCGAGATATTCAGCACCAAGCTTAAAGCAAAAGGGTTTAGCAGAATAGTTTTTGATCGGGCCGGCTACCTGTATCACGGCAGGGTCAAGGCCTTCGCAGATGCTCTGAGAAAAGGGGGATTGGAGTTTTAAGATGCCAGAATTTAATATTGAGAAGCAGCCAGAACTGATCGAAAAAGTGATTGCGATTAACCGTGTCACCAAGGTTACTAAGGGCGGTAAGAAAATGCATTTCAGCGCCCTGGTGGTTGTGGGTGATACCAAGGGCCATGTAGGCTTTGCCCTGGGTAAGGCCAATGAAGTCGCCGAAGCTATTCGTAAGAGCCTCGGCCGCGCAAAGAAGAGTTTATTTAAGGTGCCTTTAGAGGGCACGACAATAGCCCATGAGATTATCGGCCGATATGGAGCAGCTAAAGTTTTACTTAAGCCGGCTTCCGAAGGTACAGGAGTAATTGCCGCTGGCCCGGTACGCGCAGTTTGTGAGGCCGCCGGGATTAAAAATATACTGACAAAATGTCTTAAATCTAATAATCCGATTAATGTGATTCGGGCCACCGCAGAAGGACTAAGAAATCTTAAGGTAGGGAAAGAAGTAGGGAAAGATGCGAAAGAAGATTCTAAAAAAGAGTAAGCCAGCGTTTCTTGCGCCGAAGATAAAAAAGGCGGCAAAAAAATTGAAGAGCGCGGATCGGGTTAAAAAAGAGCTGCGCATGGGGCTGCATAATCTGGTTATCCCCCGAGGCGCGCATAAGCGAAAGAGAATTTTGGGTCGAGGTTCCGGGTCCGGCCATGGAGGAACATCTACGCGCGGAAGCAAGGGGCAGACCTCACGCAGTGGTCATGGTTTCTATCTTGGTTTTGAAGGGGGAACCAGTCCTTTGATTCGCAGGATACCAAAGCGCGGCTTCTCCGGCAGGGTAAGGGACAAATATCAGATTGTCAACTTAAAGGATTTAGTCCGGGTAAAACAGGAGAGTATAAACCCCGATCTGCTGGAAACCAAGGGGTTAATAAAGGATAAAACCAGGCCGGTAAAGATTCTGGGAGAGGGCGAGGTTAAATCCCCCCTAACCGTGCAAGCCCATGCCTTCTCTAAAGCAGCGGTGAAAAAGTTAGAGGGAGCAGGCGGAAAGATAGTCAACATAAAAGATGCGGTCACTAGCTGAGATTTTAAATTTTTCACCGTTAGTTAATTCCTTTAAGATACCTGACCTTAAGCGGCGTCTGTTGATTACCGCAGGGTTATTGATAATTTATCGTATTGGCTGTTATATCCCGACTCCCGGCATTAACGGAGCGGCACTGGCTGAGTTTTTTAGCCGGGTCTCCCAGACGCAGGCTGGGGCGCTCTTTGGGATAGTAAACATGTTCTCCGGAGGCGCATTAGAGAGATTAACTATCTTCGCCCTGGGGATTATGCCCTATATCTCCGCCTCGATCATCATGCAGCTATTGACTGCGGTGATCCCGGCCCTGGAGAAGCTATCCAAGGAAGGAAAAGTTGGGCATCAGAAGATAAATCAGTATACGCGCTACGGTACGGTAGTGCTGTCGATTATCCAGTCTTTTTTTATTGCTCTTTGGCTTGAGGATCCCAGCAGGTTTGAGGGGTTGCAGATAGTTATGAGTCCGGGGTGGGGTTTCAGGATCTTAACCGTACTCACCCTTACTACCGGTACGATTTTCATCATGTGGCTGGGGGAGCAGATACAGGAGAGGGGTATTGGAAACGGTATATCGCTGGTAATCACCGCCGGTATTATTTCGCGCATTCCGGCAGCATTCAGCCAGCTGATTATTCTGATTTCACCGTTTAATCCTGCCAGACGCCAGATACAGCCGATCACCTTGTTGATTATGGCTGGATTATTGGTTGGTGTAGTCTTTGCGGTTATCCTGATTACACAGGGGCAAAGAAGAATCCCTGTTCAGTATGCGCGCAGGATAGTCGGCAGGAGAATCTTTGGCGGCCAGAGTACCTATATCCCGTTAAAGGTGGATCAGTCAGGAGTCATCGCGATCATCTTTGCGCAGTCGATAATCCTATTTCCGGCGACCCTGGCATCATTTATTCCGAATCCTGCTTTTCAGCGGCTATCGCAGAGCCTGGTGAGAGGACATCTCTTATATACGCTGGTCTATGCACTATTGATCATCTTCTTCTGTTACTTCTATACCGCGATTGTCTTTAATCCGGTAGACCTTTCGGAGAATATGAAGAAGTACGGCGGATTTATTCCGGGGGTGCGGCCGGGAAATAACACCTCGGAGTTCCTAGACTATGTAATGACGCGGATAACCTTGGCCGGTGCCATGTTCATCGCATTTATCGCTATATTTCCTGACTTTATTATGGCCTGGTTAAAGGTTCCGTATCTGGTGGCTTCATTCTTTGGTGGTACGGGAATCCTGATTATCGTCGGGGTAATGCTTGATACGGTGAAACAGATAGAATCACATCTTTTAATGCACCACTACGAAGGTTTTGTTAAAACCGGAAAGATTAAGGGGAGAAGATAAGGCGTGAGAGTTATATTGTTAGGCCCTCCGGGTGCGGGAAAAGGTACGCAGTCAAAGAAATTAGCTAAGAGAACCGGCCAGCTTCATATCTCTACCGGCGACCTGCTGCGCGAGAACGTTTCTTTGGGGAGCGAATTAGGTCAACAGGCTAAAGGCTATATGGATAAAGGCGCGCTTGTGCCGGATGAGTTGGTGATCAAGATGATTGCAGAGCGAATCGCTCAAGATGATGCCAAGAGCGGTTTTATACTTGATGGTTTTCCGCGGACGATAAAGCAGGCCGAGAGCCTGGATAAACTATTGCAGGAACACTCACTCAAAATTAATTATGTAATCTACCTGGATACCAGCGAGGGGATCATAATCCAGAGGCTCAGCGGACGCCTGGTTTGCAGTCAATGCCAGGGGAATTTCCATGCTAAGAATATGCCGCCTAAACAAGAGATGATCTGCGATTACTGCGGAGGCAGTCTTTATCAGAGAAGCGACGATAATCCCCAGACTATAAGCAAGCGCCTGGATGTTTACAAGGATGACAGCTCGCCGCTGATCCGCTACTATGACGCACAAGGAATTTTAAAAAGAATCGATGCTGACAGGGACGCAGAGCCTGTCCTCGAAGAGATTGTTCTTTTGTTAAAAAAATAGAATGATACCCTTAAAGACCGAGGAAGATCTAAAGGCATTAAGAGAGGCCGGTAGAATCTTGGCGGCTATTTTAAGGCAGCTACGGCAGAATCTTGTGCCGGGGATAACCACACAAGAGATTGATAATCTGACAGAGGATCTTCTTTGGCGTCAGAAGGTTATACCGGCATTTAAAGGGTATAGGGGATTTCCGGCTAGTGTCTGTGTTTCGGTTAACGAAGAGGTCGTCCATGGGATACCCGGCCCCAGAGTTATCAAGGATGGCGACATTGTCAGCTTGGATCTCGGGGTAAATTACAACGGGTATTTTTCGGACGCAGCGATCACGGTGCCGGTCGGTGCTGTAAGTAGTCCGGTTAAGAAGCTTGTTGAGGTGACCAAGAACGCCCTCTCTGAGGGGATCAGGCAGGCCCGTGCAGAGAATTGCTTATTTGATATCTCCTATGCCATTGGGAACTATGTTGAGAGTAACGGTTTCTCGGTAGTCAGACAGTTCGTTGGCCATGGGATCGGGCGCAGTTTGCATGAAGAGCCTGAGATTCCTAATTTCGGCACTAAAAACCAGGGGCCCTTAATAAAAAAGGGGATGGTTTTTGCGATTGAGCCGATGGTGAATATGGGCACATGGGAATGCCAGATTCAGGAGAATGGCTGGACAGCGATCGCTAGAGATAAGCTTCCTTCAGCGCATTTTGAGCATACGGTTGCCATAACCGAACAAGGGCCCGAGATTTTAACTAAGGTCAAATGAGGACATAAGTTACGGAAGCGATAGCGACGTAACTTATATGTCCGAATTTGACCCCCCACCACTTTTTGTATAGTGGAGGGGTTGGTAATATTTAAGCTAGAATTATTCAATAATAGTTAGATATTATTTTGTAAAGCTTGATCAAAAAGTGGTGGGGGGTTAATTCGCGCATTGACTTACTCTTGCGCCTACGGCGGATCGTAAGTCAAGCGCTCATTAAAGAAAGAGCTCTAATGTCAAAAGAAGAGTTAATTGAGACAGAAGGTACCGTAGTTGAAGCATTGCCTAATGCGATGTTTCGGGTAAAGTTAGAGAATGACCATATAGTCCTGGCCCATGTTTCGGGGAAAATGCGGATGCATTTTATCCGGATTCTCCCGGGGGACAAGGTCAAATTAGAGCTTTCTCCCTACGATTTGAACAGGGGAAGGATTACTTTTAGAGGTAAATCATGACCCAGCCCTTCCAGAGGGTTGGGAACAAGATAGGAGGAAGAGCGGGGTGAAGGTAAAAGCGTCGGTTAGAAAGATGTGCGATAAATGCAAGGTAATTAAAAGAAGAGGGGTAGTACGTGTAATTTGTTCTAATGCTAAACATAAACAAAGACAAGGATAATCAAATGAGGCCCGAGCTTACGGAGCGTAAGCGAAGGATGCAGCTACGATTTATGTCGCAGGTTGTGCTCCATAAATCGTCTGCTCATTAAGGAGAATAAGTAATGCCAAGAATCTTAGGTGTAGATATTCCCAGGGAAAAAAGAATAGATATCGCCCTTACCTACTTATATGGAGTAGGCAAGGTGGTATCTCTTAAGATTCTTAAGGAGGCCGGGATCGAGCCCAGTCGTAGAGCCAAAGAATTAAGCGAAGATGAGCTTTCACGGATAATCGGTGCTATCCAGAAGATAGATATGAGAATTGAAGGTGACCTGCGCAGGGATATTTCTCAGAATATAAAAAGGTTAATGGATATAGGTTCTTGGAGGGGGCTGCGCCATAGAAGGAGCCTTCCGGTAAGAGGACAGCGCACCAAGACAAACGCCAGGACCAGGAAAGGGCCTCGTAAGGGCGGAATGTCGGTAGTGAAAAAGGCCGATACAGCTAAGAAGCCCGCTCCAGCCGCAAAGGCAGGGAAGGGTTAGTTTATTTAGAGAGAAAGGTTAAAGATGGCTACAAAGGAAAAAGCAAAGAAGAAAAAGATCGCCAAGGGGGTAACTTCGGGGATAGCGCATATTCAGGCCAGCTTCAATAATACAATTATCACTATTACTGATAAGCAAGGTAATACCCTGGCCTGGTCTACTCCCGGAATTGTAGGATATGGCGGGTCAAAGAAGTCTACACCGTTTGCAGCCCAGATAGCAGCAACGGATGCAGCAAAAAAGGCCAAAGAGGTGGGGCTAAAGGAAGTAGAGGTTTATGTCAAGGGTCCCGGTTTCGGCCGAGAATCGGCGATTAGAGCGCTTCAGGCCTCAGGCTTGACGATAACTGTTATCAGAGATATAACTCCTATTCCGCACAACGGTTGCCGACCAAAGAAGAAAAGGAGAGTGTAAGATAGATGGCAAGATATACCGAAGCAGTTTGTAGATTATGTAGACGCGAAGTAGAGAAGTTATTCTTAAAAGGGGCGAAATGTAATACCCAGAAATGCCCTATTACCAGACGTGCCTATGCTCCGGGGCAGCACGGGACTGCTCGAAGGCAAAAACTTTCAAACTATGGCCTACAGCTGAGAGAAAAGCAGAAAGTTAAGAGGACATACGGAGTTATGGAGAAACAGTTCCGTAAGTATTTTGCCATCGCAGCAAGGAGTAAAGGCATTACCGGCAAGGTCCTGTTACAGATATTAGAGAGAAGGCTCGATAACGTGGTATTCCGGATGGGGATCGGAGTCTCCCGGGCGCAGGCGCGCCAATTAGTACGTCATAATTTTGTCTATGTTAACTCTCGGCGTGTAAACATACCTTCCTTCCAGATCGATGTCAATGACAGTGTGGTAATCAAAGTGAAGAAAGATAAAACCGCTGAGAAGATCAAAGAAAATCTGGAAATCACCAAGGATCGGGATGTCCCGAAGTGGCTGGAATTCAGCCGTCCGGAGTTATCAGCGAAGATCGCCAGGCTTCCGGAGAAGGAAGATATCCCGACTGCTATAGAAGAGCAGTTGATCGTAGAATTGTATTCTAAGTAACGAAAATAAACAAGTTTTTTATTAATAGGAGGAATAGATGGGAATAAAGTGGAGAGACTTTCAGTTGCCAAAAAGACTGGATTGTGATGAGTCAACTTACACTAACACCTATGGCAAATTCTTTGCCGCACCGTTTGAGAAGGGTTTTGGTGTAACCTTGGGAAATTCTTTAAGGCGGGTTTTACTTTCCTCTATCGAGGGCAGCGCTGTAACGTCAGTTAAAATTGGCTCTGTATCGCATGAATTTTCCACGATTCCGGGAGTCTTGGAAGATGTGACTGAGATAATCCTGAATATCAAATCACTGATCTTAAATTCACATTCGAAAATACCCAAGACCATATATATCAAGAAACACGCCAAGGGGCAGCTAAAAGCCAAGGATATTGAGGCCGACGACACCATAGAGATTATTAATCCCGATCTCCACATCGCGACACTAACCAAGGATGTAAAATTCCAGATGGAAATGGAGGTAGCCAGGGGGCGCGGGTATGTACCAGCTGAACTCAATAAGAAGGAAGACCAACCGGTGGGGATGGTGGCGATTGATTCAATATTCAGCCCTGTGAGGAAGGTAAATTATTACACAGAGAATACCCGTGTGGGGCAGCGAACCGACTATGATAAGCTGATCTTAGAGGTTTGGACCAACGGGGCGCTTACTCCAAAAGATGCCATGCTGTATGCTTCCAATATCTTACAGAGGCATCTGGATATCTTCGTAAATTTCGGGCAGCTCCCCGAAGAGATCGAAGAGGAACCGGAGATGAGCAAGGATGAGGTAGTCCTATATGAGAAGCTGAGACTGCCGATCTCAGAGCTTGAGCTTTCAGTTAGAAGTTCAAATTGCCTGCGAGAGGCAAATATTAAAACCATCGCCGAATTAGTCAAGAAGACCGAGGATGAGATGTTGGGCTTCAAAAACTTCGGGAAGAAATCACTCACTGAAATAAAAGAGCTGCTTGCCGGGATGGGGCTGGCTTTAGGGATTCAGGTAGACGCCAAGAAACTGAAGAACTTTAAGTAAGAGATAAAGGGAAGACTAGATGAGACATAGAAAAGCAAGACTGCAGTTAAACCGGTTCACCAGCTGGCGGAAAGCGACATTGAAGAGTATGGCCAGGAATGTGATTATTCATCAGAGTATCAAGACTACCAAGATTAAGGCCAAAGCAGTTAAGCCTTTGATTGAACGGCTAATCCAGATGAGCAAGCAAAATTCCCTGAATGCAAAACGCCAGGCTTTCAAGATCCTCGGGTGTCATAAGCTGGTGCAGGTGCTCTTTGGTGATATCGGGCCAAGGTTTAGTAACCGTAAATCAGGATTTGTCAGGATTATCAATTATACAAGAAGGCGCGGAGATAACGCGGAGCTAGTAATTTTAGAGCTTACAGAGATAAAAAAACAGGAGCACAAGAAGCATAAGAAGGCAGAAGCCAAGAAGCCGCAGCAGCTCGGAAGGGAAGCTGTTGTTCCCGTAGAAGAGAAGCCCCAGGATAAGAAGGAGATAAAACACGACCTTAAGGTCAAAGAAAAGCCCTCTGCTCCTAAGAAACCTTCTAAGAATTTTTTGGGGGGGATTAAGAGCATATTCAAGAAAGAGCGGGATTCTTTATAAATTAAAAAAACTCAAATGCGAGTCAATACGCGCCTGGCAGAGCGGTTGGAAAAAGTAAGTGCATCTGTTACTCTTGCTATTACCTCTGGAGCCAAGAAGCTAAAGGCTGAAGGGGTTGATGTGATTAGTCTGGCTGCCGGTGAGCCGGATTTCGATACACCGGATTATATCAAACAAGCCGCAATAGAAGCGATTAACAATGGCTTCACCAAATATACCCCTACCACAGGAATTCCAGAGTTAAAAAAAGCAATTTCTGAGAAGTTCCGGAGAGATAATTCCCTGAAATATGAGCCAAATCAGATAGTCGTCTCTTGCGGGGCTAAGCATAGTATCTATAATGCGCTGCAGGTCCTGGTAGATAAGGATGATGAGGTGCTGATGCCTTCACCATACTGGGTGAGTTATCCGGAGATGGTGAATCTCTGTCAGGGGGTCAGTCGGTTTATTAAGACTAACATTGAATCCGGTTTCAAGATAGAGGTCTCGGATCTCCAGCGCCATATAAGCAGCAAGACCAAGGTCTTGATAATAAATAGTCCATCCAATCCCACCGGCAGTGTCTACTCCGGGGATGAATTAAGATCGATAGCCGAGGTCTGTGCAAAGAGAAAGATCTTCGTTATTTCGGATGAAATATACGAGAAGCTCATATACCAGGGGCAAAAAGCGACTTCAATTGCGTCATTAAAAGACGATATCTATAATCTGACGATTACCGTAAGTGGCCTGTCAAAAAGTTATGCGATGACCGGCTGGCGTATCGGCTATTTAGGTGCTCCGCAGGATGTCTCTGATGCGATCTCCAAACTGCAGAGTCATTCTACTTCATGTCCGAGCTCAATCAGCCAGAAAGCAGCCACTGCGGCGTTGGGCGGTGGGGGTGATTTCATAGAAAAGATGGTAGTGGAATTCGAGAAGAGAAGAGACTTTGCGGCTGGGAAGCTAGACCGGATCCCCAAGATCAGTTACACTAAGCCCGCAGGAGCTTTTTATATATTCTGCAATATTTCTAAATCGGGCCTGGATTCAGTGAACTTCGCCACCCGCCTGCTCGAAGAGGCCTCGGTAGCGGTAGTTCCGGGTGTGGCCTTTGGAGACGATAATTATATTCGGATAAGTTTCGCGACCAGTATCGAGGAGCTGGGCAAGGGGTTGGACAGGATGGCCTCATGGCTTAAATAATAATGGGCAAAACTATCGCAGAAAAAATACTCGGTACCCACGCCGGTAAGAAAGTTTCCGCCGGCGATTTTGCTATATGCAAGGTTGATTTTGCCTTTGGTCAGGATGGCACATCGGCGATAATTGTCGACAGGGTAAAGGAGCTGCAGGTTAAGAAACTTAAGACAAAATTTTGCATGGTGATAGATCATGGTGCTCCTTCCCCTAATGAAGGGGTGTCGCGGGTGCATAAAAAGATGAGGGATTTCTCCTCTAGTTTTGCAACAAGGCTCTATGATATCGGATGCGGGGTCTGCCACCAGGTTATTCCTGAATCAGGTCAGATTCGCCCCGGAGACCTGGTGTTGGGAGCGGATTCTCATACCTGCACCTATGGTGCGTTAGGGGCATTCTCCACGGGGGTCGGCTCTACGGATCTGGCGATCGCCATTACTACCGGAAAGAACTGGTTTAAGGTTCCAGATACCTTTAAAATAATTGTCAAGGGGAAGATCCCTAAAGGGGTCTTTGCCAAGGATATTATCCTGCACATTATTACAAAGCTCGGAGCCGACGGTGTTACTTATAAGGCGGTTGAGTTTGAGGGACCGGTGATCAATAGGTTGAGTATGGACGGCCGCTTTACGATCTGCAATATGGTGGTAGAGATGGGTGCCAAGGTTGGATTTATGCCGCAGGATAAATTGACCCTCGAGTGGCTAAAATCTCATATGGATAAGAAGAGTAGGGTTCGGCGGGGTATATCAGCAGATAAAGATGCCGTATATGAGCGTGTAATCGAGTTCGATATCTCCAGATTAGAGCCTCAGGTTTCCCGGCCGCATAGTGTTGATAGCGCGGTAGCTGTTGGAAAGCTAAAAAATATCAAGATCGACCAGGCCTTTTTAGGTACTTGTACTAACGGCAGGATAGAGGATTTAGAGGTTGCCGCCAAGATACTCAAAGGGAAGAAAACAGCCCCGGGAGTTAAATTTATTGTTGCTCCGGCATCAAGGGATATATTTTTGCAGGCTATAGAAAGAGGCATTATAGATGTATTGGTAGAATCCAAAGCCGCGGTTGTCACCCCCGGATGCGGTCCCTGCGTAGGTACCCACAACGGCGTCCTTGCCGATAAAGAAGTTGCAATCTCCACCGCCAATAGAAATTTTAAAGGCAGAATGGGTAACCCTGAGGCTTTTATTTACCTGGCTTCACCGGCGACAGTAGCGGCATCTGCGCTGGAGGGCAGGGTTGCCGATCCCCGCAAATATTTATCCGCCTTCGCAGGAGGTCAGGTACATACACGTAGATCAGCGCGAAGATAGAGCTGCTTCGGAGGATGTCATTGAATGGGTATGCGCTAAATTTTGTAAGCGGATAATCCTCCGACGAAGTCCCCGAAGCCATACTGGAGTGAGTGGCGAAGGGGGAAGCCAAATGCGACTTGTACCTGGCGAAGGAGGATATACCTAGGTTTAACCGACATCCCACACTGTTGTTTTCCATAATATTTAGGGATTGGTCAATAGATTCTTACCCCCTTGAGCCAAAAAATTAAGATAGGTCTCAAGCAGTAAATCAAGGTCAACTGCAGAGGCCATCAGCAGCCGTTTATCCAAGTCAGGTTTCTTCTCTTGGGCTAATTGCCAGGGAGTCTTG
>JADHWA010000002.1 GCA_016783715.1 Candidatus Omnitrophota bacterium | reverse complement strand
CTGCTTACAGTGCGCCTTTGGATGTAGATACACAATTAAAGGTTCTAAATTCCCGGGTATTAGGGGAGAGAATATATAATGAATCAAAGCTGGCCGGGGATCCTGATTTCAGAAAAGAAACCGATCCGGTCGGCGTCTTAATGAGTAAGCTATCTTTTATTAATGCCAGAGGGACTAATGTAGTTTTGATCCATGCAGACGACGGCGACCCTTTAAGGGCAGCTGCGATCGCCAACGCTTATGCAAACGGTTATATACAATATGATATTGATATGCGTAACAGGGCCGCAAGAGACTCTTCGGGCTGGATGCGTGAGCAGTTGGATGAGGTTAAGGAGAAATTAAAAGAAGCAGAAATAGAACTCAATAATTACATACAGAAGAATAAAATTGTCCTTACTACAGATTACAAGAATGTGTTACAGGAAAAATCGGAGAGTCTTCAACAGAAAAAATCAGAGCTTGATATTCAGTTATCAGAGGCTTTCAAGCGCTACAAAGACAAGCATCCGGTGACAGTTTCTCTGAAGACACGGATCGAAGAAGTAAACGCAAAACTCGAGCAGGAAATTGTGGATATGCTCGAATTGAACACTAAGATGGTTAATTATAATATACTTAAGAATGAAGTTGATTCAAACCAGAATCTATACGAGGCCTTACTTGAGGCGTCAAAAGAAACCGGCATAGCAGAGAAGAATCAGATATCGGCTATCCAGCTTCTTGATATAGCGCAGCCGGATGATGTCCCTTTCAAGCCGAAGAAGAAACAATCTATCATTATGGCTATTCTTATTGCTCTATTTGGCGGAATAGGAACTGCTATTTTCCTTGAATATTTTGATTCAAGCATACGCACAGCCGAAGATATAAGCAACTATATAAACCTTCCCTTTCTGGGTTATATACCTACTTGTGGGAAGGATGTTAGAACCGACGGAGAAAAGGCGAGCATATGTTTTCAAAAACCAACCTCTGCAATAGCCGAATCCTTTCGAGCGCTACGCACATCAATAATATTCTCTTCTCCTGAAGATAAGCCCTTAAAGAGTATTTTGGTTACATCTAGCATACCAGTAGAAGGTAAAAGCTTTATATCTTTGAACTTAGCGATTATTTTCTCTCAGATGAATGAAAAAGTCATTTTTATCGACGGGGATATGCGGCGGCCAAAGTTGCATAAGAATATGAATCTTGATAACAAAGAGGGTTTAAGCACCTATCTTATCGGAAGCGTAGGATTAGATGCGATTATAAAAAGCTCTCCTGTGCCGGGACTTTCAGTGATTACATCCGGGCCGATACCTCCTAATCCAAGTGAATTATTATCATCGACTAAAATTGGAGCTTTAGTTCGAGAGCTAAGTTCTAAATATGAACGGATAATCATCGATGCCCCTCCGGGATTTTCGGTGGCGGATACACTTCTTTTAGCCAATATCGTAGACGGAGTAGTGCTGGTTATTAAGGGGGGGAGTACCCGTTTGGAGTTAGTTCTAACTGTAAAGAAGAAGATCATTGAAACAAAAACAAGGATTATTGGTACGGTAATAAATAATATCCACCCAGAAAAGGATGACAAGTACTACTATTATCATTATAGCAGCGAAAAGAAATAGGGGGATGTTAAAAAATAAATTATAGCGAAAGAGTGATGCCAGTAAATAATGCGCCTTCATTCGAAAAAATTCTGCGAGTTTCTCAAGAAACGATAATCTTTTTTCTTATACTTTTCTCCCCGCTAATATTGGGTGGAGTTCTGATCTTCCCGCTTTCTGTCCTGCAGGCATTAAGTTTTTTGTTGTTTTTTTTATTTATTTTCAGTCAGCTTTTAAAAGATAATTTTTCACTGGTAAAAATCAACTACCTGCCACTATTTATATTTCTGGCGTTAGTAATTTTTCAATTGTTTCCTTTAGGGAAGACCTTGTTATCGGTTATTTCTCCGGCAACAGCTGATTTATATAGAAATTTTTCCTCAGCAGGTGGAAGTATTTTTTCTATAAGTATTTACCGTGAGGCTACGATTAAGTTGCTTTTGGAGGTATTATGTTATCTGTCGGTGTTCTTTGTAACATTAAATTATTTTGATACTGAAAAGAAACAGCGGCGCCTACTTATTTGCATAATCATCAGTGGTTTTATCTATGCTTTTTATGGGATTATTTCCAGGCTTTATGCCCCGGAGTCGGCATTTTCTTCTTTCTCCAACCGGAATCATTTCGCCGCATATATGTTGTTAGTTATTCCTCTGGGGGTGGCTATGTCTTCGGTTACTGTTTCTTTGGCAGTGCGCACAATATTTTCCTTTATGAGTTCGGTGATGGTGGTTGGACTTTTTTTATCCCTTTCCCGGGCTGGACGGATATGTTTCGTATTAGGTTTGATTCTGTTTGTTATTTTGCTGCATATTAGAAGAAAGGCAAAGAAGGCGATTCCGGTTTTTTTCATTTTATTTGTTTTTCTGATCACTTTCGTCATGCTCATCGGAGCACCGTTTTTTTTGCAACGTCTGGAGTCGGTGCTAACTCCTCTTAAAGCTTACTCGAATAGACTGCTTATACTAAAGGATTCAATTCAAATCGCAGGAGATTTTCCGGTTTTCGGAACCGGTTTAGGGACCTACGGAGAAATCGCCCAGATATATAAGACAACAGGCTGGCAGACTTCATATGACTTTGCTCATAATGAGCCGATTCAACTTTTAAGTGAGACAGGACTAATTGGGTTTGTGAGCATATCTTTATTCATAGTTTTGATTGTCTATTCAGTGTTTATCATTTGGCTTAAAAGGCGAAGCCACTTTCCGTCATACGTGACATTAGGATGTATAATTTCTCTTTTTGCCTTTATCCTACATAGTTTTTTTGATTTTGTATTTCATGTCCCTGCAGATACACTCCTATTTTTTATTGTCCTGGCCCTAGCTTTCCGTGTCGTTTATTATAAAGAGGAGCAGGAGATGTTGGATGTACCTAAGTTTGAATTCTCTCTCTCATTATCAGGAAAAGCAGCTCTTCTCTTTATTATTTTTTTGATGGTGTTACCTTTGGAAATATTAGTATTTCGGCGTTATCAGGCGGAGGCTCTTTTTGAGCGGATCGAAAAGAGGGAGTTGGTTAGTAGGGGGTTCGATGAACAGATTAATTATGATGATCGTATGGAGGCGATAAATAAGGCTATAGCGCTGAGTCCTTTAAATAGTAAATATTATGTCGAAAGAGGAGATCTCTTAGCGGAGCAAGCAGCCAATAACGAGCAGATGCAGGATGGAACGGTAGGACAATTTAGATCTTATGACCTGGATAAGACGCTTTTAGCGAAAGGGGATTACTTAAAATCCGTAGCTCTTAATCCGACGCATGCCGATTGGCATCTTAGATTGGGATGGATCTATCATACATTCTTTGGTCAGCCAGAATCTGCTAAAGAAGAGTTTAAGAAAGCATTGATGCTTGATCCGGAAAATTTAAAAATCCGTAAATACATTGCTGAGTTTATTGATCTGCCATAGTAGCCGTTTCCGATTACGATAGGGAGACATAGACAGAATTTTTTCCTAGATCTGTATTTGAAAGCGTTTTCTTTTTTAGTCACATTTGGGGCTAAATTGGGCCCCAAGGGGAATAAGTTGGGTTTTCTGACGGAGCTGCTTAAAAAGCGGGCTGATAGTCAAATGTAGCCGGATCCGGATCGAATTAAAAGGTGTATTAGTATATTGACAAGCCTCGCATTATATGTCATAATTTTAATAGGAGGGGTTAAGAGCTATGAAGAAGATAATTTTGCTATTATTGATTATATTGGTTGGCGTATTCGCGGTCTATCTTTACTCTCAGGCTCAAAAGAGCAGATCAGCGGCCGTGCCAGAAGATATGGCCGGCAAGTCTGCCTCTTCATTTAAAGAGTTGCCGGTTAAGCAGGAGAGGCGCGAGGATACAGGAGATCTTAAGCTGACCGCTCCTGTGTGGGTAGAAGAATAAGCCTCGAAGAATATCCTATTTATTAGAAGTGTTTTCCCTAAGATAGTTATATACGGTGCCATCTGGCCTATTATTATTTTTTAAAAAAACCTACAAAGTTATTGCAGTTATTAGCTTTGTAGTCGTTTTTTTTGTGGTCTATAATAGTTACGTTGTCGACCGCTCGGTAATAAACCTGCGAATTGCGGTTGACCAGCTTGCCTATGCCGATAGTACCGAAGATTTTCAGAGAATCAAACCCCTCTTAAAAGTACAGTTTATGGGGGCAATGTCTCCAGCAGACCTCCCGACGAGGGAATTCCTTGCGCTTGTTGCCGCACAGAATATAATCGATACCGGAAAAGACAGAGAGCAGATTAGTGATGTTAGCTTTTTCTTGAAGGATGTCCTTGCCCTGAAGGAGAAGGAGAGGGGTGGGTTTTTAAGTGCTTTGGATCGGATAAACGAACTCATCTTTAAACCGCAGATCGAATCAGATACTCAAAAGTTACAGGCCCAGGCGAAGAGCCTATCCGAGAAAGTCAGAGCAATCAGAGATCCGGATGCCAAGCAAGAGGGGCTTTACAGGTTGGAGAATACTTATATTGCGCTCCTTGACCTAGAGATGGCCCAGAGAGTTATGGAGGAGTTGTTAGTAATAAATCCAAAGAGTGAGATAGCGCAAAAAGCAAAATTCAATTTGGCGTGGGCGTTTAATAATTCAGGCGAATTTGAGAAGGCTATAGATTATTTTAATCAAGTCGCCAAAGAGGCTCTTGACCTTAAGCTCTCTATTACCAGCGAATATCAAATTGCGGATGTTTTATATAAGAAAGGCGACTATGAAGCATCGCGGGATAGATATGCTCTTTTAGCCGATAAATATCCCGAATACGAAGGTAAGGCTATGGCCTACTATAATGCGGCTCAGATCTCCTTTAATGAACTCCAGGACTACAGGGCCGCGCTCGAATACTTCCATCAATATGCAATTATGCAATCCGGGTATATATCTTATTTTAATCTCGACGAATTTAATGAAGCAATGCTTTATTTTGATGAATTGGCTGGTGAAGAGGCAAATTACATGGAGAAATTTAGGGATAGTGTAGAAAATACAAGGGTTGATCGTCTTAGGAATCAAGGGTATTCACTGCTCAGATCTAAAGAGTATCCAATGGCAATTGATACATTTCAAAAGGCATTATATATCGACCCCAGCGACGGGATGTCCATAATAGGTAAGGGGTTAGGATATTATTGGGAAGGTCAAGGCGAGATGGCGCAAAGGGAAGCGATTAAAGCCATAGACTTAGTAAAGGGCTCCGGTGCCTCCGAAGATGAAGATGAATCCGTATTGACTAATGCTATCTTTATTTTTATCAATTCTAAAGATTCCGCCGGTGCGATTTACTTGGGGGAGAAATTTCTGGTTAAGAAGAGGATTGAGGGCGAGGAAATTGAGGCTCCAGAATTTTATTATAATCTGGCTTATGCTTATATATTAGAAGGTGATATGAAGAAGGCAGCCGAGTATCTTGAGAAGAGTATCAGCATGAAGAGGGAATTTACTCTGGCCCATAATAATTTAGGTTGTGCTTATTGGGTGAAGAAGGATTACTCGAAAGCGCTGGCGAGTTTTAAGATTGCTACCGTACGGAATGATAAGCTCGCGGACGCTCACTTTAATTTAGGAATTGCACACTATTATTTAAATAGGCTTGATGACGCCTATGAGCATTTTAAAAATGCCCTGCTTGTCGATCCGAGTTATCAGCGCGCAGAACATTATATGAGGCGCATTGAAGAAGAGCTAAGGATGGGCCCGGAGGTTACTGGGTAAGCATATGTCCAAGAGGATCGTAATAGTGGGAGCCGGGCCCGCAGGATGTTATACAGCACAGCTATTAAAGATATACGGGTTTAAACCGGTTCTTATCGAGGAGCACCCTGAAGTCGGCCGGCCCGTTCATTGCACCGGCATTATCGGAAGCAGGATCTTCTCCGAGAATGCTCCATTCCCAATTCCTAAGACATCCATAATCAACGTCATAAACGGCGCATTCATACATTACGGAAAAGAGAATTTTTCCATCTCCAGGAAAAAGGTGGCTTACATAGTAGATCGGGAGAATTTCGACAAAAACTTAAGCAGAGATCTTGATATACTATTTGATAATAAGTTTTTAGGACTGGAGAGGAATGAGCGCGGATATATCGTTCAGACAGATAAGGAGGAGATAAACGCTGATATAGTTATCGGGGCCGAGGGGGCCAATTCTTCTTTAAGAAAAATAATCAATCCCGATAAGAGTGTTCGTTCTTACCGCGGATTGCAGTTGAAGATGAAAACTAAGCCAAGGCGTAGAGATTTCGTCGAGGTGTTCTTAAAGGAGAATTCTTTTCTCTGGATCGTTCCGGAGAAAGATGATTTTGTGCGCATAGGCACGATTTCAGAGAATCCACATCGTGACCTCTCTGTTTTTTTGAAAGAAAGGAAGATAGAGGGGGAGCTGATAGGAAAGTTCGGAGGACTCGCTTCAATTGGCATCTGCGAGCATACCGTAAAGGATGATATCGCACTTGTCGGTGATGCCGCCTGTCAGATAAAACCATTAAGTTACGGAGGGGTATATTTCGGATTAAAGTGCGCTGCGATATTGGCATCCTGCATTAAGGATGGCCGCCTTGATGATTATGACCGTTTATGGAAACGTAACTTTGCTTCAGAGATAAAGATAGGCCTTAAGGCCAAGGATGTATACAGTAAGCTTAAAAAGGAAGAAGTTAGAGATATATTTAATTTTTTAAAAGGCCAAAAGAAGATCATCGAAGTTACGGGGGATTTTGAAAATCACGGACAACTGCTGCTTCAGATAATTAGACGTCCCGCCAACCTACCACAGATCGCTGGGATATTAAAGGTACTCCTGAAAAATGTTATTTAGGAGGGGGGCCTTTGTCTCCGGTTCTTTCATCAATTACAAATGTGCTGCCGGCAACCGCTTTCGCTTTCTTCTTGACTTCCGCGGCAATGTTAGTTACTTGTCCATAGCTAGAGATCTTACGCACCTGATTAGTTATACCGGCTAAAGAGATGGACATTATCGGAAACTCTTTTACGCTACCGTCCCGGCCATGCGCGACTATGTGTCCCTGAGTGAGGTCTTCTTGGGAATACAGCTTTCGCACGCGCTTATCGAATTCAGAGGTGATATGATCGGCGATACCTTTAGCTTTATCCGGAGTAGTAACCAGGATAAAATCGTCACCGCCTTCGTGCCCTAGGAAATCATCCGGGTTTCCCTTTTTTTGGGCCGCTTCCTTAAATACTTCAGAGGTTAGTTTTATCGCCACATCGCCCTGGGCGATTCCATACTTATCATTAAAGGCCTTAAAATTATCGAGGTCGCAATAGATCACCATAAACTTTTTATTTCCTTTGATCTCGGCGTCGATCCGATCATGGATCGATATGTTTCCTGGGAGCTTGGTGAGAGGGTTTGCGTTTTCTGCGCGCGCCTTCATCTTGACTAACTCCTCGGTCATAAAGTTGAAGGTATCGCCTAATTCCTGTAGTTCATCCCCGGTACGTATATCCGTCCTCACCGATAGATCTCCAGAGCCGATGATTTTAGTCGTCTGATTCAGGACTTTTATCGGGCCGATAACGGTCTTAGAGAGCAGGAAACCAAACAGTATGTTTGCCAGGATTATGATTAAGCTGGTGACAATTACCGGTTTATATACTTGCGTCAGCGCATCCTGGATACTGGCAAAAGGGAAGGAGAGCTTGGCGATATAAGAGATATTTTCTGTTCTTTCTTTTTTTAGGCCGATATATATATTGAGCTGATTCTTTGCCCTATCGATTTTTGAGATCAACCACTTGTCCTCTGAAGGGTCATTCAGGGTTTCGAATATATTCAAGTCCCGGTATATCATCTGTTTTCCGATCTCCCCGGATATCGTCGAAGATACAATTTCGCCATCCCGGTTAAAGATTACCACTTGATCTATAACTTTGCCCTGCTTGAGGTTCTCTAGGCCCAAGTCAAAGAATTCATCTAGTGTCTGCTCATGCATCGTTTCCTGTGCAGAAATTGATTTTAGCACAGCCTCTAATTCTTTCCTTTGCTCCTGAATCTGCTTTAGGGCGTTATCTAATCTCTGTTTTTGCTCCGGGTCTAATTCCTCGGATGAGATCCGTTCTATCGCAGTGTTCAGTTCTTCTTCTTGGCTTCTGAGCTGCTCTAGTGTATTGGTGATTTCTTGTTTTTTCGCAAGGATTTGTTCTTGTTTCTGTTTTTGGGCTTCTGACTCCTTCAGCGTGGCTTCCAGATTATTTTTGACTACCGCGCTGGAGAGGTTCGCCTGATAGGCGTTCTGGCTGTTGATGCTTTCAATGCGGCTATTTACCTGTATAAAGGTAAAGACACTAATAAAGAGCATGGAAGAGATTATAATTAGAGTTGTAACACGATTTTGGAGGGTAAAGCGCAATTCTGCCATGAAAATAAGTCTATAACAATAACGCATTAAAGTCAATAGTATTGAGCGTCGCCTTTTTGTCCTTGAATTAATCGGCCGGTAGGTGTATAATAATAGCTCGTCGATTAATATTTCAGGAGGAGAGTAAATAATGAGCCAGAGAATGACTATGATTGTTCAGGAGAAGGCGTAGTGTTTGCAGTTTCAAACCTTTTAGTGGCATTGGCAAGGATTCTGGATGTTGTCTTCAATGTGCTCTGGTGGTTGATCTTAATCAGGGCCTTGATCAGCTGGGTAAGCCCCAATCCATATAATCCGGTCGTGCAGTTTTTATATAAGACTACAGAGCCGATACTCTATCCGATCAGGAAGATCCTGCCGCGGCAATTAAAACTGGGGATAGACCTGTCGCCTCTGGTTGCATTCTTAATCATAATGTTTTTAAGGTCATTCCTGATTCAAACGTTGCTTGATTTAAGCGTGCGCCTGCAATAAAGAGGACATTATATAATGGAAAACAAGAGGATGTCTTGATCAGGTATAATCTATGATTATGCCTGATGATTATACCAGGATATAGATATGTGGACTAGAAAAGATCTGCAGCACCTGATTAAAGACAAGATGGGCGATTATCTGTTTATCGTCGTATCTAACAGGGAGCCTTATGTCCATGTTTTAAAGAAGGGCAAGGTTGAATGGCAGAGGGGAGCCGGAGGCGTAATTACAGCATTGGATCCTGTGATGCAGGCCTGTAACGGGCTTTGGGTGGCATTTGGAAGCGGGGAAGCAGACCGCAAGGTAGCTGATAATAAAGGTAAACTAAAGGTCCCCCCGGATAACCAATCTTATACATTAAAGCGGGTCTGGTTTACTAAAGAGGAGGAGAAGGGTTATTACTACGGCTATTCGAATGAAGCCCTCTGGCCTCTGTGTCATATGGCCTTCCAGCGCCCGATCTTCCGTGAAGAGGATTGGCCATATTATGTGAAGGTTAATGAAAAATTTGCCAAGGCAGTAATCGAGGAGGTTGGAGACAGAAAGGCATTTGTCTGGGTTCAGGATTATCACCTATGCCTCTTACCTAAATTTCTAAAGGAGATGGCACCGAATCAATTGGTTGTGGCGCACTTTTGGCATATCCCCTGGCCGAATTACGAGGCGTTCAGGATCTGTCCGCAGAAAAAACAGATACTGGAAGGCCTCTTGGCCAATGATCTGCTGGGTTTTCATATCCGTTCTCATTGTGAAAACTTTTTGGACGCGGTAGACCGCGAGATCGAAAGTAAGATTAACAGAGAGCGCTTTTCGGTTACCCGCAAGGGCCATGAAACATTGATCCGGCCTTATCCGATCAGTGTTGACTTCGATGGCATAAACGAGATCTCCAAAACTTCCGAAATCTCCAAGGCAAAACATATCCTGGTCGAGGAGTTCGGTTTAGCCGGTTACAAAGTGATGCTAGGTATTGACCGGATTGACTATACTAAGGGGATCCCGGAGAGGCTGCGTGCGATTGACCGGCTCTTTGATGAGCATCCGGAATTAAAAGAGAAAGCAATATTCTTGCAGATGGGTGTTTTAAGCCGTATACATATTCCGCGATACAAGGCGCTCAACGATGAGATCAATGCCATGGTAGAAGAGATAAACTGGAAGCATTCGACCGATAACTGGCAGCCGGTGATCATGGTAAGAAGGCACTTGACCTTCTTTGAATTAATAGCCTTATATCAAATCTGTGACCTCTGTATTGTCAGTTCATTGCATGACGGCATGAATCTTGTAGCCAAGGAATTCTTATCCAGCCGTTCTGATGAAAAAGGAGTATTGATTTTAAGTAAATTCACCGGAGCCGCGCGTGAGCTGTCGGAGGCGGTTTTTATCAATCCATATGATCCCGAGCAGTTTAGTGAAGGGATATATTCGGCGCTGAAACTCTCCGATAAAGAGATCAAGAAACGGATGGTTAAGATTCGCCATGTAGTTCAGCAGAATAATATTTTCCGCTGGGCAGGAAAGATTCTGTCGGAATTGCTGAAGTTTGAGTTTAAAGAATAATACCCGCATGAGATATCTGTTTGATCATCGTAAGCAACTCCAAAGCCGCCTAGCCAAAAGAAAGATCTTTCTCTTCCTGGATTACGACGGAACTCTGTCCCCGATCGTCAGCCACCCCAAAAAAGCCAAAATATCAAAGAAATGTAAAAAATTGCTGAAAAGACTCTCCCTTAGGCAGAAGGTCTGTCTGGCAGTGATCAGTGGAAGATCCCTGAAGGATCTCAGGATCAGGGTGGGGGTGAAGAGTATCATCTATTCGGGAAACCACGGTCTGGAAGTATCTGGAGTTAAATTGAAGCCGGCCAATAATCTTTCAGCTGAATATAAAAGGACGCTTAAACAGATTAAACGCGATTTGAATAAGCGGCTAAGGCAATTTAAGGGCGCGATTGTTGAAGATAAGGGGCTTACCCTGAGTATCCACTACCGGATGACACCCGACAGTAAGCTATCTGGATTGAAGGCTGCTTTCCGACGGACAGTCAGGGGAGCGCTGGCAGGGAATTTGATTAAGGTAAGAGGAGGAAAGAAAGTCTTTGAGGTAAGACCCCCGATAGAATGGGATAAAGGCAAGATCGTCTCCTGGTTACTTAAGAAAAATAAGCTAAAAGGGGCAACTCCGATTTATATAGGCGATGATAAGACCGACGAGGATGCTTTCAGGGTGCTAAAGAGAAGAGGAATTACGATTTTTGTCGGAGAGCCAAAAAAGTCATCCGCGCAGTATTATCTAAAAAATACTTTTGAAGTCATAAGATTCTTACAGCTTCTCTTAAATTTAATGGCAGGTTGAGAGAGTGTATTAACTGGGGGAGTGTTCGGTCGCAAAAATATTTGAATTATCGCGCATTTATATTATCATAAGTGAGGGCATGACTTACGGAATGTCCCGCCATTCTAAATAGAATCGAGGCGGGATCCCGCGATACAAGTAAATGATTGGCGGGAAAATGACGTAAGCCATGGGCCGTGCCCGAATTTACCCCGCACCCAGTTTTGTATCTACTGTTACTTGTTTGGGTGCAGGGTTCAATGCGCACTTATCACTTAGCTTCGTTAGCACTCGCTAAGTGATGTGCTTATTGAAGTAGGGTTAGGTTAAGCTTAAAAGGAAAAAATGATAAAATTTCGCATAAATAGTTTTCAGACTAAGCTTACGCTGATACTGGTGGCTTCGATGATTTTTATGGGGACGCTAAGCAATTTTCTGATCTATAGATTTGCTATGGATAAACAGTTCAATCAGCTCCGGTCAAAACTGATGATGCTTGCCGGGACATCTGCTCTTATGATCAATCCGGATATGCTGATGCGGGTGCCGATGGAGTATCAGGGTGCGGCGACCCATGCATATAAGGAAGTAATGGATGAATTACGTCGGATCAAGAAGGCGAACCGTTCGGTGCGTTTTATTTACACCTTAGCCAAGACTGATCAGCCGGGGGTCTTGCAGTTTATCGTCGATGCTGATCCATACATGGGGGCACAGAGGAACAGGGGGATGACCTCTTACCCCGGGAATAAATTCGATGCCTCTGGCTTTCCGGAGGCGTTGAAGGCATTTAGCGAGCCGAGCGCAGACGAGAGGCTCAAGATTGATGAATGGGGAGTTACGTTATCCGGGTATTCACCGATATATGATCCAAGCGGGAAGGTCATAGCCATACTCGGGATAGATGTCGGAGCCAAAGATCTTTATCTAACCCGGAGGGCGCTGCAGAAGCGCGCGCTGATTATACTGCTTTTAGGGGTGGTTTTTTCTGGAATTTTAGGGATATTATTTTCAAGGAGATTAACCGGTCCGATCAGGAAGCTAGTGGAAGGAACCCGTCATATCGCTATGGGTGACCTTCAGTATCAGGTAAGGATTGAGGGGGGCGATGAGATAAGTGAATTGGCCAGGCATTTCAATAAGATGGCCAATATCCTCTACCGTTCAAGAAGACGGGTGCATAGTTATTTCTATCGCGTGATCCAATCATTGATTCAGATCATCGAGGCCAGGGATCCGTATACAGGAGGGCATTCAGAAAGGGTAGCGGATTACGCCGTCAAGATCGCCGCTAAAATGAACTTTACAGATGAACAGATTGAGTTACTCAGGGAGACGGCTCTGCTCCATGATATCGGGAAGTTAGGGATCAAGGAGAGCGTCCTGAATAAAAAAGGAAAGCTGACCGACAATGAGTGGTCTTTGATTCGCAGACATCCGGTTATCGCCGAAGATATCCTAAGACCGATATTGTTAAATGCCGAGATGTTGACAGTCGTGCGGGGACATCATGAACGATATGACGGTACCGGCTATCCTGATAAACTCGCCGGGGATAACATTAATGTCTTTGCGCAAATTTTAGCGGTGGCCGATGCATACGATGCGCTTACTTCCAGTAGAGCATATCGAGCTGCCTTCAGTAAAAGCGATGCTGTCAAGGAATTGGAGAAAAATAAAGGCACGCAGTTCAACCCGCATATCGTTAACCTCTTGATTGAGGTGTTAGAAGCTGGTGAAGAAGCCCTAGGGCTATAGAACCCTTTGTGCGGCAGGATGATAAGATAATAATAATTTAATTGACAACAATAGATTTTCCAATATAATACAACCAATGAGAAAAATTTTCAGAACCAGTGTGTGTATTGCGGCAATAGTATTAATCAATTCTTATTGCTGGGCTGCTGAGAGTAGTACAGAGACCGAAGGTGGCCTCTGTGGAGTTGAGGTGCTCGCCGGTTTTGGTACGGCGCAATTAGACGAAAAAGAGACTTATCATCCGATTACCGTATTCGTCGATTTCGATTTTAATCTAGTCCCCCTGACAGAGAAATTTAACTTTACCCCGCCGGGATTGTTGCAATTTACCTTTGAGCCATTTGCATCTTATTCATATCAGCCTGAGAGTAATGGCGAAATTGGAAATAATTTCCTGATTAAGATAGGGTTTGCTCCCCAGACCTGGAGATTGCAGCCTTATTTTAAGGGCGGATTAGGGATGCTTTATCTTAGTCAGCGTACGCGGGAGCAGTCAACCCAGTTTAATTTCAACGAGCATGCAGGCCTGGGCTTCCACTATTATTTTACCGACGATAAAAAGTTAGCCTTTACGACAGAATACCGCTATCGTCATATTTCTAATGCAGGCATAAAATCTCCGAATTCGGGTATTGATACCCATTACGGAATTTGCGGACTTTCCTACCTATTTTAAGAGTATTTTGTATATTCCGATAGAATATGGCAGCTTCCAAAAAGATCAAATTAGCTAAGCTATTAAAGACAAATTCAATTGATTTAAGCCTGAAAGGTAAGAATAAAAAGCAGGTTATCACAGAACTCGTAGATCTAATCGCAAAATCCGGAAAACTAAAGAACAAGAAGGCTTTTTTTAAAGTTATGATGGGCCGGGAGAAACTTGGCTCGACGGGTATCGGAGGAGGGGTGGCTATTCCGCATGGTAAATCCCAGGATGTAAAGGATTTTATCCTGGTGTTTGCCCGCAAGACAGAGGGAATTGAATTTGGTGCGTTGGACGGAGAGAAGACTTATTTATTTTTTGCCCTTGCCTCGCCTGCCGAAGATGTCGGAGATCACCTGAAGATCTTGGCTGAGATCTCGCGGATTACCAGAGATAAATTTACCGTTGATCAATTAAAAAGGATAGAGGATAGATCCAGTGCTCTTAAGATTATATCATCCGCGTGGAATTAATTTCTTCAAATTAATAGATTAGTGACCTTCTTGCCGGAAGCAGACAATACAAAAAAATCGATGATCAATAGGAATTTTTTAATAATCTTAGTGTTAGTTTTTCTTATCTGGATAATTCCTGCCGGTAATTCACTAGCCCAGGAACCTAAGGCGGAGTTTGCCTTTTTTTATGCCAGCGGCTGCGGTGATTGTCTTAAAGTTAAAGAAGAGGTACTGCCAATTTTAGAAAAGGAATTCGCCGGCACACTCAGGATAGATTACCGTGACATCGCCGATGTAGAAAATTTTAAATATATGCTGGCTTTGGCAAAGAAATATGACCGCCCTGAAGGAACCTTGGTGCCGATGGTATATTCAGACGGTATATTTCTGTATGGAGTCGATGAGATCGAGAGAAATTTAGGCAGTCTGATTCTTGGATCCAGGAAAGGCCAGGTGGACACCGAACTTCTCCCGCAGGTAGACTTGCATCAGTATTTCGACAGTTTCAGCCCGCTATTGATTGCCAGTGCCGGCCTGATCGACGGAATTAACCCTTGTGCATTTACGGTAATTGTATTTTTTATGTCGTTTCTGGCCCTGCAGGGTTATAGAAAGAGAGAGATGGTGGTTATCGGCTGCTCTTTTATTCTGGCGGTGATGGCCAGTTATATCCTGATCGGCCTGGGGATATTTGGTTTTCTTTATCAGATCAGAAGGTTTTTCCTGGTGATCAAGGTATTTAATCTGGCGGTCGGCTCATTCAGTATTCTTTTTGGCGGGTTGGCGATTTATGATGCCCTGAAGTTCAAGCGCACAGGAGGCACCGATGGGCAGATCTTACAGCTACCTACCTCGATTAAGAACAGGATTCATAAAGTAATCGGAGAACACTATCGTAAGGGCAATAAAGGTGGTGGCGGCTCAGGCGGCAAGGTTCTGCTCCTGGCTGTCAGTGCTTTGGTTACAGGGTTTTTGGTTTCTCTTCTGGAGGCGGTCTGCACTGGCCAAACTTATCTGCCCACGATCGCCTTTATCTTAAAAAGCGGTGCAATGCAGATGGAGGCAGTAGGATATTTGTTGCTTTATAATTTTATGTTTATAGCACCGTTGGTGATAATATTCTTATGCGCGCTATTCGGGGCTACCTCCGGAGAATTCTCATCTTTTTTAAAGAAGCATTTCCTGCTGGTTAAATTGTTGATGGCAGCTCTTTTCTTCTGCCTGGGTGTTTTAATCATCTGGAGGGCTTGATGTTAGGCAGACCGCAGGTCTCAGTTATATTAATAGCGATGATAAGTTGTCTGTTTTTCGGTTGTGCCGGGGGACAGAAGTCCCTGCCTACCAGTCCCTCGCCTCTCTCAGATATCGCTGACTTCTGGGATTTTGGCCAGGTAAGGGAGGGGGATGTATTAAAGCATGAGTTTATATTTAAGAACACAACAGAGAGAGATCTCCAGGTCAAGGATGTAAATACAAGCTGCGGCTGTACGGTTTCTGATGTCAAGAAGCGCTTGCTTTCTGTCGGCGAGAGCACCTCTTTAGATGTGAAGTTTAACAGTAAGGGGTATTCCGGGGTGGTCAAGCAGCACATCTATGTGATTACCGACGATCCAGAAGAGCCCATATCAAAGTTTGTGGTCAAGGGAACAGTCAAATGAGGCCCGAACTTACGGTAACGTAAGTTCGATGGCCGAATTTGACCCCCCACCACTTTTTAGAGAAGGAGTGGGTGGCGGGATTTATTTAATATAAAGTAGTTAGTTGTATCGTTAATTTTATTTTTTAGACTTTTATTAAAAAGTGGTGGGGGGTTCAATTCACACATATAATTTACTCTCCGCCTGCGGCGGATCGTAAATTATGTGTTCATTGAAGGGGGTTTAATTGGGTATCTGGTTGTTGCATGTAAGATTATGGTTATTGATGGCAGTACTGTTTGGATTAATCTATGCGATCTTTACGGTTATCGGCGTGCAGTTTCTCCATATAACCAGCCTCTATTTCTACCTGGTCTTGTCGGTTGTGATCATGTTTATCCAGTATATGGTGGGGCCCAAGATCGTCGAATGGACGATGCGGGTGAAATATGTCAAGAGAGAAGACTATCCGCGGCTATATCAATTGGTGGAAGAGTTGGCGCTTGGAGCCAGGATACCTACACCGCGAATCGGTATTGCCCAGATTAACCTTCCTAACGCATTTGCCTTCGGAAGGGGTATAAAAGATGGAAGAGTCTGTGTTACCGCAGGGATCATCAGCTTATTGAGTGATGTAGAGCTGCGGGCTGTCCTGGGGCATGAGATTAGTCATTTGAAGAACCGCGATGTTTTGACCATCACTCTGCTATCGGTTATCCCGATGATTATGTACCGGCTGGCCTGGCATTTTTTATTTTTCGGGCGCAGGCGCGACCGCTCAGGCGGCAATACGATCCTGATCGGAATGGCGGCGTTTTTATTTTATTTTCTCACCAACCTCCTGGTGCTTTATGCCTCGCGCATCAGGGAGTATTTTGCCGATAGAGGCGCGGTGGCCTTAGGTAATAATCCGACAGCGCTGGCCTCAAGCCTCTACAAGCTGGTCTACGGGGCAGCGCGCATGCCTAAGGAATCGTTGAAGGAGGTTGAGGGGCTTAAGGCATTCTTCCTTAATGATCCTTCAAAGGCGCTGGGTGAGATCCGAGAATTGAGCCAACTTGATTTAGATAAGAGCGGAACGATCGATCGCCACGAACTCCAGGAGCTTAGTCAAAAGAATATCCATTTAGGATTTGGTGACAGGATGCTGGAGCTCTTAAGTACCCACCCGAACATGCTCAAACGCATCAAGAGACTCTCCGAATATAAATAGTTTATAACTAATTAACCCGCAATAAGTTATACTGTAATATGGTACTCCTAAGGAGTGCGTAGATTCAGCAGCATTCTGGATTGACATAAGTATAATTCTACTATATAATTACTTGACCAGTCGGGGAGTTTTTTATTATCCCCGACTGGTCATCCTGAAGCCCGAAGGGCTAAAGGATCTCATGAGATCCTTCGTCGCTTCGCTCCTCAGGATGAGGGGGTGTGGAAAAACACCTCAATTCCTCAATTACTTGATTATGGACATAGAAGAATTAATCCAACAGAAGAAACAGAAGGCCCAAGCGCTTAAGGCAAGGGGTGTGGATTTATATCCCAGTGTCACCCCAGGGCATTCCTCTATATCAGAGGCTTTAGGATATTTTAAGGAAGGCCTAAAGGTGAGCCTTTGTGGCAGGATTACCGCCAGACGCGCCCATGGCAAAGCAATATTCTCCGACCTTCGAGATGCCAGCGGAAAGATCCAGCTTTACGTTAAGGCTGATGTTATCGGTACAGAGCAATTCGAAATCTTCGAAAATCTAGAGGTAGCTGACTTTATCAATGTAAAGGGCGAGCTTTTTAAGACTCGTACCGGAGAAGATACGGTTAAGGTCGATGAGGTAACGGTTCTATCCAAGGCCTTGAGGCCCCTGCCGGAGAAGTGGCATGGCTTAAAAGACGTGGAGCTGCGCTATCGACAGCGTTATCTGGACCTGGTAAGTAACCAGCAGATAAAAGAGGTTTTTATCAGGCGCTCGCAGGTGATTAGCGCGATAAGAAAGTTCCTGGACAGCCGTGACTATTTAGAGGTAGAGACGCCGATGATGCATACGATCGCAGGGGGCGCAGCCGGCAGGCCTTTTAAGACCTTTCATAATGAATACAGCATGGAGTTGAACTTAAGGATTGCCCCTGAGCTTTATTTAAAGAGGTTATTGGTCGGGGGGTTAGAGCGAGTCTACGAGATAAACCGCTCTTTCAGGAATGAGGGGGTTTCGGTTAAGCATAATCCGGAATTTACCATGCTGGAGGTCTATGCGGCATACGCAAATTATGAGGATATGATGCAGCTGTCGCAGGAGCTGATTATAAGCGCGGCCAAAGAGGCCATCGGCAATACTGTTTTTGAATACCAGGGTAAGAGCGTTGATCTCTCATTACCCTGGCAGCGTATCTCTTTCGCCGAGGTGGTAAAGAAGAAATTCGGAGTCACTCCGGAGGATAGCGCTGAAGAGATGCTCAAAAAATTACGTAAGAAAGGGGTGGCCAAAGAGGCCGCCCGGCTTAGCCGCTCGCAGATCGCCAAGATAATGGAGGATATCCTTGAGGAAGAGATGAGCATGAATCCGGTATTTGTCACGGATTATTTTGCAAATCTTTCTCCGCTGGCCAAGACCAGGAGGGATAATCCTCTGATCAGCGAGAGGTTTGAGTTATACATCGCGGGGCTTGAAGTAGGCAATGCATACTCTGAGCAGAATAATCCGGAGGAGCAGCGCAGGCGGTTTGAGGAAGAGATTAAAGAGCTGACTAAGGAAGAGAAGAAGACGCTTGACGAGGATTATCTCCTGGCTCTGGAGCATGGGATGCCGCCGGCAGGTGGGTTGGGGATCGGTATAGATAGATTAGTGATGTTGCTTACGAATCAATCTTCGATCCGTGAAGTAATCTTTTTTCCTCTTTTGCGCCCGGCGCAAGAGTGAATATGAAGAATATACTTTTTATCAGCTGGCGCTACCTGGTTACAAAGAGAAAAGAGAAGTTTATATCCCTGATTAGCGTAATCTCTATTTTTGGGGTAGCCATAGGTGTAGCCGCCTTGATTGTAGTGGTCGCGGTGATGACCGGATTCGACCGGGACCTGCGGGATAAGATCGTAGGGAATTATTCGCATATCACTATCAGCGGCTACGAAGGGATCACCGGGGAGGATTACCAGGATATACGAGAGCGCCTGAGTTCTACCCCTGAGATTACCGGGATCAGCCCATATCTACAGGGGCAGGTGCTGGCGAAAGAGGGCGAGCGGTTTTTCGCTGTGGGCCTTAGAGGGATAGAGCCTGCCACTGAAATTGAAGTCAGCCGGCTGGATAATTATTTGGTAGTCGGGAACCTGGATAACTTAGGGCCCGCAGATGTAATCATCGGCAGGGAGTTAGCGGTATATCTGGGTTTAAACCAGGGTTCTTTCTTAAATCTGTATTCGCCGCTGGGTAAAGAATTCAAATTACAGGTAGCCGGAATATTTAATTCCGGGATGTATGACTATGACCTGAATCTGATCTTTACGGATATTGCGACTTCCCAGGAGATCTTAGGGGCAAAAGGAACCTTTAGTGCTGTAGCAGTGAAGTTGAAAGATCTCTATTTGGCAGATAGTATTATCCCGGAGCTGTCGCAGAAACTAGGATTCCGTTACCTATTAAAGAGCTGGACCGAGGCTAACAGCAGCTTCTTCGCTGCCTTAAAGCTGGAGAAGCTGGCGATGTTCATAATTCTGACTCTGATAATCCTGGTGGCATCTTTTAATATAATCAGTACACTGATCGTAGTGGTGGTGCATAAGACCAAGGATATCGGGATCTTAAGAGCCTTGGGGATGACCGCCGGTGATATAAGAAAGATCTTTACCGCCGCAGGTTTGATTATCGGGTTCTTCGGAATTCTGCTTGGCACAGCAGGCGGCCTGCTGCTTTGTGCGCTCCTTGAAAAATATAAATTTATAAAACTGCCCCAGGATATATATTATATCGATAGTCTGCCTGTAGTGGTAAACCCAGGCGATATCTTGCTAGTTGTCCTGGCAGCAGGGTTAATTACGGTAATTTCGACTATCTATCCGGCAGCACGGGCAGCGCGGATGGAGCCGGTGGAGGCGTTAAGGTATGAATAAGGCTATCTTAGAGGCCCAGGATATCCATAAGATCTACCCAGCCCCTGCACGCAGGAGCTGGGTGGCGGTTTTAAAGGGCGTAGACTTGAAAGTTGAGACAGGCAGGTTTGTAAGCATTGTCGGGCCTTCAGGCGCCGGTAAATCAACCCTGCTGCATATTTTAGGCGGATTGGATTCTCCTTCGCGCGGCGTGGTTAAGCTCCAGGGAGATGACCTGTATAAGTTAGATGATAATCATCTATCGCGGGTTCGAAACCAAAGGGTTGGTTTTGTCTTTCAGTTTTATCATCTCTTGTCGGAGTTTAATGTTATGGAGAATGTTTTAATGCCGGCCCTAATTAATTCGCCGGGAGCCGCCGCACTTAATTCAGCCACTCGGCAGAGGGCTTCTGAGTTATTAGTGCAGTTAGGATTGGGTGATAGGATGAGGCATTTTCCTAGTCAGCTCTCCGGAGGAGAACAGCAGCGCACAGCGATCGTGCGCGCTCTAATAAATCAGCCAAGGGTTCTTTTCTGCGATGAACCGACAGGCAACCTTGACTCTGCCAACGGCTCGGAGTTAATAGGATTAATTAAGCGAATCAGCCTTCAGGATAAAATGGCGGTAGTCCTGGTTACGCATAATATTGAGCTGGCAAAAGCAGCTGATTGTATATATAATTTAAGGGATGGGCTGCTGGTAAATTAAAAGAGAAAAACGGAGGAGAGATGAAAGTCTATATAAACGGTAAATTTTACCAGAAGCAGCAAGCAAAAATATCCGTATTCGACCACGGGCTTCTTTATGGCGACGGTGTCTTTGAAGGTATACGCTCCTATAACCGCAGGGTCTTTAAATTAAAGGAGCATGTCGAGCGGCTCTTTGAGTCGGCGCACAGTATCATGCTAAAGATTCCGATGACCAGAAGTCAGTTGATTAAGGCGGTGCTCTCAACCCTTAAGACCAACCGTCTTGATGATGCCTATATCCGCCTGGTTGTTACCAGGGGCGAGGGTGACCTGGGGCTTGACCCGCGTAAATGTGTAGGCCATGCGACAGTAATTATAATCGCCGATAAGATTACTCTTTATCCTAAAGAATTTTATCGTAACGGCCTTGCGATTATTACCGTTCCGACGATCAGGAATATACCTGAGGCACTTAACCCTCAGATTAAATCACTGAATTACCTGAATAATATCCTGGCAAAGATCGAGGCGGTAAATTCCGGACATAACGAGGCGATCATGTTGGATCATTTAGGGTTCGTCGCCGAGTGTACCGGGGATAATATCTTTGTAGTTAAGAATAAGCATATTTATACGCCTCCTCAGTGCATGGGGACCTTAAGGGGTATCACCCGTGATACGATACTGCAGCTTGCCAAAAAAGATAAAACTCCGGTCCATGAACATGTGATTACCAGGCATGAAGTATTTATCTCTGATGAGTGCTTCCTGACCGGTACCGCAGCAGAGGTTATCCCGGTGGTCAAGGTAGACGGTAGAGTGATCGGAGAGGGTAAGCCCGGAGCAGTAACCCTGAAGCTAATGAAGAAATTTCATGCTTTAACTAAGACGCAGGGCGTCAAATATTAAGGATAGAATAGATCCCTCGCTCCGCTAAGTGCGGAGTTCGGGGTTCCCGCTTACGCGGGATTTCGCTAAATAAAAATTTTCGTGCTCAAATTGGAGAGTAAAATATGTTATGCAATATCTGCGGTAAGAATCCGGCGACTGTCCATCTTACTGAGATCGTAGACGACCAGATGAACGAGCTTCATCTCTGTGAGGGCTGTGCCAGGCAGAAGAGTGTTCAGATGGAGCAGAAGTTCGGATTAAGCGACCTCCTGGCAGGGATGGTCGATTTTGAAAAGAAGACTCCCCAAAGCGAAACCCAGGTCTTAAAATGCCCAAAATGCAAACTGACCTATGGTGATTTCAAGAAGATCGGCCGGCTTGGATGCGGGAGTTGTTACACTGCATTCAGTGCCTATTTGGCGCCGCTTTTGAGGAAGATTCATGGTTCCGGCAAGCATTTGGGGAAGTCGCCGTTTAAAGCGTCAAAGCCGACAAAGAAAAGTACCGGGATGGCGGAATTGCGCCAAAAACTTGCAAAGGCGGTTGGAGAAGAGGCTTTTGAAGAAGCAGCCAAGCTTCGCGATCAGATAAAAGCAGCCGAGCAGAAACAGTCATCCAAGGAAAAATAATATGGAACTAAACGACCTACTAAAACATACAAGCGAATGGCTAAAGGGAACCGGTCCGAATGCGGATATCGTGATCTCAAGTCGCATCCGGCTGGCCAGGAACTTATCAGGTTACAGTTTTCCTCACTGGGCGAGTAAGAAGCAGGGGGAGGAGATCTTTGGAAAAATTGCAAAGGCCAAGGAGTCAATTAGTCTCCTAAAGAGAAGTACGGTCTTTAGATTAGCAGACCTTGATTCTACGGATAAGCATTTTCTGGTAGAGCGCCACTTGATGTCGCACGAGCATGCGCAGAAGAAGAATTCCCATGCTGTAATCATCGATGACGAAGAGGTGATCTCGATTATGATCAACGAGGAGGATCATCTACGGATACAGCTGATGCAGTCGGGATTTAACCTTTTTGAGGCCTGGGGCATCGTCAATAAACTCGACGATGAACTGGGGAAGGCGCTGAATTTCGCCTTTCTTTCGGAGTGGGGGTATCTGACCGCCTGCCCCACTAATGCCGGAACCGGGATGCGCGGTTCGGTAATGCTGCATCTTCCGGCACTGGTAATGACGCGCCAGATCAATCGCGTCATGGCGGCAATCGCAAAGTTAAGTTTTACCACCCGCGGCCTTTACGGAGAGGGTACTCAGGCGATGGGTAACTTCTTTCAGGTCTCCAATCAGGTCTCATTGGGGCAGAGTGAGGATGAGATTATCGGCAATATTAACGGTCTGATCAGGCAGATCGTAGACCAGGAGGGCCAGGCCCGTGAGGTACTGCTTACTCATAACCGCACTATTTTAGAGGACCGGGTAAACAGGAGTTTTGGGATATTGAAGAATGCCCGGATTATCTCAAGCCAGGAGACAATAGATCTTCTTTCGATGCTCCGGCTGGGGTGCGATTTAGGTATGATTAAAGAGATTAACCGTTCAGGGCTCAACGAACTGTTTATTACCACTCAGCCGGCACATATTCAAAAGATTGAGAATAAAAAGCTTTCTAGCGATGAGCGGGATATCAAGAGAGCAGAGATAATACGCAATAGTCTTAAAATATAAATCATGGAGGCTTCTAATGTTTAACCGTTTTACCGAAAGGGCAAGAAAAGTAATCATTTTAGCTAAAGAAGAGGCAAGACGCTTTAATCACGATTATATCGGCACCGAACATATTCTTTTAGGATTGATTCGCGAGGGAGAAGGGGTGGCTGCAACCGTCTTACAGAAGATGGAGGTATCTCTGGAGAATATCCGTTTAGAGATAGAAAAATTAGTACAGCCGGGCCCGACCACGCAGATTATCGGAGATATTCCTTTTACCCCGCGCGCAAAAAAGGCATTAGAATTGGCTGCCGAAGAGGCGCGTTCGCTGGGGCATAATTATATAGGGACCGAACATCTACTGCTGGGATTGATCCGCGAGGGAGAAGGGGTTGCCTCTCAGGTGTTATTAAACTTAGGGCTTGATCTTGAACGGGTAAGAAACGAGGTAATGGAGCTCTTAGGTTCTGCGCTTCCCGGGTTTACAGGTTCGCAAACAGCAAAGACAAAGACCCCGGCGCTGGATGCCTTTGGTCGCGACTTGATCACTCTGGCTAAGGAGAATAAACTTGATCCGGTAATCAACCGTAAGGGTGAAATAGAGCGGGTAGTTCAGATATTAAGCAGGCGCACCAAAAACAACCCTGTTTTATTGGGTGAGGCCGGAGTAGGAAAGACCGCAATCGTAGAAGGCCTGGCACAGATGATCGTTTCCGGCAATGTGCCCGAGATTTTAAGAGGGAAACGCATAGTAGTTTTAGACCTGGCGTTGATGGTGGCCGGAACAAAGTACCGCGGGCAGTTCGAGGAGAGGATCAAGGCGGTAATGGAGGAGATTAAGCGCTCTCAAGATGTGATTATTTTTATCGATGAGCTGCATACGCTGGTGGGCGCCGGAGCTGCAGAAGGCGCAATCGATGCCTCCAATATTCTAAAACCCGCACTCTCACGCGGGGAGATCCAGTGTATCGGCGCAACCACCATGGATGAATACCGTAAGCATATAGAAAAAGATGCCGCGCTTGAGAGAAGATTTCAGACCATAATGGTAGAGCCTCCTTCGATTGAGCAGACGATAGAAATATTAAAAGGGCTAAGAGACAGATATGAGGCCCATCACCGGGTGACCTTTAAGGACGATGCACTTGAGGCTGCGACCAAGCTCTCTGACCGCTATATCTCAGGGAGAGCGCAGCCGGATAAGGCGATTGATCTGATTGATGAAGCCGGCTCCCGAGCCCGGCTGAATGTGTTGATTGTCCCGCCGGATATTAAGAAGATAGAGGAGAAGGTAGATTCTTTAAGGAAGGAGAAAGAGGCATTCATTAAATCCCAGGATTTTGAGAAGGCAGCGCAACTGCGGGATCAGGAGAGGGTGGCGCGTCAGGAACTGGAGAAGTTGAATCGTGAATGGTCAAATTCCAAAGACAAGATGCGTCCGGAGGTCAATGAAGAGGATATTGCAAAAATCGTTGCCCAGTGGACCGGGATTCCCGCCTTCAGATTAGAGCAGAAGGAGAGCGAGAAGCTCTTAAAGATTGAGGATGAGCTGCACAAGAGAGTCGTAGGTCAGGAGGAAGCGATTACGACTATCGCACATGCGATCCGCAGATCACGGGCGGGGATTAAGGATCCACGCCGGCCAATAGGCTCATTTATCTTCCTGGGGCCTACCGGAGTAGGTAAGAGCCTCCTGGCTCGCGCCCTGGCGGAGTTTATGTTTGGGAATGAAAATTCCCTGGTTCAGCTGGATATGTCCGAATATATGGAGAAATTTAATGTCTCACGGTTGATCGGTGCCCCGCCGGGATATGTGGGTTATGAGGAGGGTGGGCAGCTGACTGAAAAGGTAAGGCGCCGGCCATATGCAGTGATATTGCTGGATGAAATCGAGAAAGCACACCCGGATGTATTTAATCTATTATTGCAGGTTTTTGAAGACGGCCGCCTAACCGACAGTTTCGGCAGAAAAGTAGACTTTAGAAATACGGTAATGATTATGACTTCTAACGTTGGGGCAGAGTTGCTCCGTAAGACCGGCTCACTCGGTTTTAAGGCACAGAGCAATCAGGCGACTTACGATGAGATGAAGGAGAAGCTGCTCGATGAGGTAAAACGCACCTTCAAGCCGGAGTTTTTAAACCGGATAGATGATATTATAGTCTTTCGGTCCCTGCTAAAGGATGACCTGCAGCGCATCGTGGATATCGAAATAGGTTTCGTTGCCCAGAGACTCAAAGAGCAGGAGATTACCCTGGATGTCTCCGGGGATGCCAAGGATTTCCTGATTGAGAAGGGGTTTGATCCGGTCTTCGGCGCCCGCCCCTTAAAAAGGACGATTCAGCGTTACCTGGAGGATCCGATGGCAAGTGAGATTATCTCTAAGAGATTCAAGGAGGGGTCAAAGGTCAAGGTCTCGCGCAAGAACGAAGAGTTAATATTTGAATTATGAAGATAATATCATATAGTTTTTTTATCAGTGTCGGGCGTAGTGTACGGACGCTCTTGTACTATCTGGGCGGGCTGGCAAGCCTGACTATGCAGACAGTGCATCAGATATTTGTGCCGCCGTTTAAAGGTTACCGGGTTATGGTGCAGATAAAGAAGGCCGGATTCGACAGTCTTCCGATAGTAATTTTGGTGTCGCTATTCATCGGTTTTATCTTTGCCCTGCAGAGCGCTTATTTTATGCAGCGGATTGGCTCTGAGATGTATATAGCCAGCCTGGTGGCGCTGGCGCTTGTGCGGGAGCTGGGTCCGGTGATTACCGCTTTAGTAGTAGCAGGCAGAGTCGGGGCTTCGATTACAGCGGAACTTGGTTCTATGCAGGTAACCGAGCAGATAGATGCACTGGAAGCGTTTGCCTCCAACCCTATAAAATATCTTGTGGTGCCGCGGCTCCTGGCGCTGATTATTGTCCTGCCGATACTTACGTTATTTGCCGATATAGTGGGAATTCTGGGAGGCTATTTGATCTGTGTCTATAAGCTCGGAATCTCCTCGAGTATGTATTTACAAGTAACCTTCGATTCACTTTTACCCAAAGACCTTAATACCGGACTATTTAAGACGATATTCTTCGGGATAATTATTGCCATGATAAGCTGTTATGAGGGGTTTAATGTCGAGGGAGGCGCCGAAGGCGTAGGGCAGTCTACTACCCGGTCGGTAGTGCTTACATTTATCGCGATTATCATTGCCGATTGCTTCTTTACCGCGATATTTTATTTCGTCTTTCCCTAAGGCAGGAGGGTGTGAGGGGAGTAAGATATGATAGAGATCCAGGGATTAGTTAAGAATTTCGGTAGTCACAGGGTTTTGAATGAATTAAGCCTGAAGATTGATAGTGGATCTACATGCGTGATTATCGGACGTTCCGGCTGCGGGAAGTCGGTGATGCTTAAGCACATCATGGGTATCTTAAGGCCGGATAAAGGAAGTGTCAGGGTTGACGGCAAGGACTTATCAGGCTTAGGGGAGCGGGAGTTAAATGCCCTTCGACTGAAGATGGGGTATGTCTTTCAGGGGGGCGCTCTTTTTGATTCGCTTACCGTGGGTGAGAATGTGGGTTTTGGCCTGATCGAACATACTAATATCGGCAGAGATGAGCTGCTTGAGAGGATCGAAGAATCATTGTCTCTGGTGGACTTACACGGAATTACCAATCTGATGCCTTCGCAGTTAAGCGGGGGGATGAAAAAGAGGGTATCGCTGGCCAGGGCCCTATGCATTAAGCCAAATCTTATACTCTATGATGAGCCAACCACCGGAGTGGATCCGATAACCGCAGCCAGTATCAATGAACTCATCCGTAGCCTGCATGATAAGTTGAAAGTTACCTCAATCGTGGTCACCCATGATATGAAGAGCGCCTACAAGGTCGCAGACCGGATTGCCATGATGTATCACGGCAAGATTATCTGTGAGGGCACAGTTGACCAGATACAGAATTCACCTCATCCGGTAGTTCATCAGTTTATAAACGGATTGGCTCAAGGGCCGATAACCGAGACCATAGAGAGCGGTATGAAGGTTAGTTAAATGACCCCCCACCACTTTTTAGAGAAAGAGTAGGCGAGGGGAATTAAACACAGAGAGATTAGAGATCGCTAATTTTATTTTTAGACTTTTATTAAAAAGTGGTGGGGGGTTCAATGCGCAGACGTCCCGCCCTTTTGGGCTGGGACGGATTGATAAACTAAATTTTAACAAAAGGGCGGGACTATAACTTACGTCATTTCACTCCGTAAGTTATCTGCTTATTGAAGGGAGGAATCATATGATCTTCGGGAAAACAAAACTAGAGCTCAAAGTGGGGATCTTTGTCTTTGCCGGATTGGTGATCCTGGCGTTTTTTGTTTTATCTATAGGCAAGTTCCGGACCTGGACTTCCGGGTATCAAGTCAGCTTCCTTTTTGATTTCATTAATGGCGTTAAAGTAGGCGCGCCGGTACGCTTTGCCGGAATGGATGTGGGGGAGGTTAAAGCAGTAGGTATTAATTTCCTTCCTCAGGAGCAAAAAACGCAGGTGCAATTGTACAGCTGGGTCAAAAGCGGTGTCAAGATACCTATGGACTCGGAGATCTGGATAAATACATTAGGGCTTTTAGGTGAGAAGTACGTCGAGATTATACCCGGAGGTGATTATAGCCAGTGTCTGGAGGCAGGCCAGGTGATGACAGGAGTGGACCCTGTCCCGATGCATGAGGTTATGCGTACGGCTAAGGGGATTGTTGATAATCTTAACCAGACAGTGACCAAGATAAATAGCGGTGAGGGGACTGCCGGTAAGCTCCTGGGTGATGATACGCTCTACAATAATTTAGAGGAGCTCTCGGAGGACTTAAAGAGGCACCCCTGGAAATTACTCTGGAAGACAAAGGAAGATAAATAGGTGAAGACAAAAACAGTATTTAGTTGTCAGAGTTGCGGTTATCAATCTCCTAAGTGGCAGGGGAGGTGCCCTGACTGCTCCAGTTGGAATTCTTTTCTTGAAGAGGACTATACGCCGGTGCAGGCCAAAACAAAATTACACAGCGCCCTCTACAAAGATGGTCCGGTGTTGCTAAAGGATGTTGAAGCCAGGGAAGAGTCGCGCCTTAAAACCGGAATATTGGAGTTAGACAGGGTTTTAGGCGGCGGGATAGTTCCGGGATCGGTAATCCTGATCGGAGGGGATCCTGGTGTGGGTAAGTCAACAATTTCTCTGCAGGTCTCAAATCAACTGACCGACGGAGGTCATACTGTGTTGTATGTCAGCGGGGAGGAGTCGGCCTCTCAGACTAAGCTGCGGGCAAAACGGCTGGGAAAATCAATTGGTAATGATTTATTGTATATTGTCAATCAGACGGATCTGGCGATGATCATCGAACATATTAATAAGTTAAAGCCGGATGTGGTGATTATTGACTCCATCCAGGTAGTCTTTTCTCCGAATCTTAGTTCATCCGCGGGGAGCGTCAGTCAGGTAAGGGAGTGCGCCGGAATATTAACCCAGTTAGCTAAAACCACGGGGACATCTGTGTTTATTATCGGCCATGTTACTAAAGAAGGGATGTTAGCCGGTCCCAGAGTCCTGGAGCATATCGTGGATACCGTGCTTTATTTTGAAGGGGACAGGTTTGCGCTCTACCGGATCCTGCGGGCGGTAAAGAACAGGTTCGGTTCAACCAATGAGATTGGGGTCTTTGAGATGGGCGGAGCCGGCTTAAAAGAGGTTAAAAATCCTTCTGAGATCTTTCTATCGGAGCGCCCAAAGGATGTTTCAGGTTCGGTGGTTGCGTCCATTTTAGAGGGCAGCCGCCCGCTTCTGGTGGAGATCCAGGCATTAGTTAGTAAGGCCGGTTTCGGGAATGCCCTCCGCAGGGCGCAAGGGTTCGATTACAACCGCCTGAGCCTGTTGATTGCGGTGTTGGAGAAGAGGATAGGGTTGCATCTGGAGTTAGAGGATATATTTGTCAATGTGGCAGGCGGTATCAAAATAGAGGATCCGGCTGCAGATCTTGCGGTAGCGATGGCGATCAGCTCCGCACATCAGGACGCCTTGATCGCCGCCGATACAATTTTTTTAGGTGAGCTGGGCCTGGCCGGGGAGGTCAGGAGTATTAATCAGGCGGGCCTAAGGATAAAAGAGGCCCAGAAGCTGGGATTTAAGCAGTGTGTCTTATCAAGGAATAATTATAAGAATTTAGATACCAAGATGGGGATGGAGATTATCCCTGTCTCCACCTTAAAAGAAGCGATGGATGTAGGAATGAAGAGATAAGATCCCCAGCCTCTACTTTAAAAAAATTAGGAAGGCTCGGGATCAATTCGCGCTTATAACTTACGCTCCTTGGCAGTCGCGTAAGTTATGCGCTCATTGAAGGAGGAATCATATGAATTTATTATTATTACGGATTCTTTTTGTAGTAGGTAGCGCTATTGTAGGATATCAGATGGCTCCGGGAGGATCATTTCTCATAGGTGGTGTAATCGGCTTGGTTGCCGGGGCAGGGATCATCCTGATGGAGATAGGGATGGGCCGGGTTTCGGTACGCGGACTCTCTAGTGCTGTATTCGGGCTTCTTCTGGGGTTGTTGATGGCGAAGTTAGTAGCCGATGCATTTAGTCTGGCGCCGATATCAGAGAGTGCCCGCTCATTGATCCGCGTGATCCTGACGCTGATCTTCTGTTACCTGGGTATGTCTATCGGCCTGCGCGGCAAGGATGAGTTTAACCTGATAATTCCTTATGTGCGCCTGCGTCGACAGGATCAATCTGAGGATGTGACAGTCTTTGACACAAGCGTAATTATCGACGGAAGGATTCTGGATATTATTAAAACAAAATTCTTAGACGGCAAATATGTGATCCCTAAATTCGTCCTGAAAGAACTGCAACAGATCGCAGACTCCACTGATCCGATCAAGCGGCAGCGCGGCAGAAGAGGTTTAGAGATACTGCATGCAATACAAAAGGAGTCGGCGCAAGCGATTATGTTCCATGAAGAGGAGTTCCCTGAGACCAGAGAGGTTGATGCAAAACTGGTCAAGATGGGTAAGCTCCTGGATGCCAAACTCCTGACGGTAGATTTTAACCTGAACCGGGTAGCAAGCCTGCAGGGTTTGAAGATCCTTAATATAAATGAACTGGCCAATGCCCTGAAACCGGTCGTCTTTCCGGGTGAGCAGATGCAGATTAAGCTGATAAAAGAGGGGAAGGAGCATAATCAGGGAGTGGGTTATCTGGATGACGGAACAATGGTGGTAGTGGAGGATGCCCGCCGCCATATCGGACAAGAGGTAAAGGTTGTTGTTACCTCGGTCCTACAGACCCAGGCTGGAAGGATGATTTTTACAAAGCTAGAGAAATGATGCGCGTATCAGCGATCGTACTGGCTGCCGGAAGAGGTATAAGGTTTGGTGGGTGGGGCTGTAAGCTATTTAGCAAAATCAAGAATAAGCCACTTTTTTTATACTCTCTGGAAGAGTTAAATAGACACCCTTTGATTAATGAGATAATTATTGTGGTAAACTCCGCCAACCGAGCCAAGATTGCCCGTCGGGTGCGGGAAAGCGGTCTTACTAAGGTAGGTAAAATCATCTTGGGCGGCAGGCGCCGGCAGGATTCAGTGTATAACGGCCTTGGGGCTTGCGGCGATGATACCGGGCTTGTGTTGATTCATGATAGCGCCAGGCCCTTTATTGACAGCAGATTAATCTCGTCGGTAGTTAAGCGGGCCCAAGAGAGTGGTGCTGCTATAGTAGGGGTCCCGGTGAAGTCGACGATTAAAAGCGCATCCCGGGCTCAGGTAGTAGAGAAGACGCTGGAGCGGGAGAAGCTTTGGGAGATACAAACCCCCCAGGTCTTTAAGATTGATAAGTTGTTGGCGGCATACCGGAGATTCGCTAAATCAGATGTGACCGATGATTCTTCTTTAGTGGAGAAGCTCGGCGTAAAGGTGAGCATAGTTGCAGGTGATTACAGAAATATCAAAGTGACCACCGCCGAGGATTTAGAGGTGGCCAGGGTAATCGCAAAGAAACGCAGATAACTCTATTTATGGAATATCGCAGCGGCATAGGATACGATATGCATCGGCTGGTTGAGGACCGCAAGCTCTTTCTAGGGGGCGTGGAGATTCCTTTTATTAAGGGCCTATTTGGCCACTCTGATGCCGATGTGCTGATACACGCCATAGCCGATGCGCTCCTGGGGGCAATATCCGAGGGTGATATCGGAGAGCACTTTCCTGACACTGACCCTAAATATGCAAATATCACCGGGGTCGAGCTGCTGGAGAGGACCTATGAGATTGTAAAAGGAAAAAAGTTCCTGATTAATAATATTGATGCAATAGTTATAGCCGAGGAGCCGAAGATTCTTCCATTCAAAAAGCAGATGCAGGGGAGGATAGCGGGGGTTTTAGAGATAGGGGTTGAGAGGGTCAGCATTAAGGGAAAGACCTCAGAAAAATTAGGCGAGATCGGCCAACAGCAGGCGATCGCCAGTTTTGCCATAGCTACATTAGTCAAGACATCCAATAAAGAAAAAAGTAAGGATGTCTGATTACACTGATTTTCCCGCACCAAATCAAAGAAAACATATAGCGGGATCCCGCTTCGCGGGAAAAAAAGATTACAGCGATTAATTTTCTAAAGATAAAACTTGATAAGAGGCTCGACGCATATAATCTTTGTAATCTGAGATAATCTCAGTAATCAGATGTAACCCATGATTTTCATCCAGGGGTTACATCAGGGAGAAGTAAAGATGATTTTATGCATGATGATTACGTGGATTCTGCTTATAATTCTGGGCTTGTTTGTATTGAAGACAATTCTACTTTCTGTAATTTTCTTTGGCGAGATAAGGACAGCGCAAAAGAGGGACCCTGCGGCCAAGAGTTTCTTCGAGGTGCTCTTTCTCTATCAGGGGCTGCACGCATTGATATTTTACCGGATCGCCCATATTCTGCTTAAGATGCGGCTGTTATTTTCTGCCCGCCTCTTAAGCCAGCTGGGGCGATTCTTCACCGGTATCGAGATCCATCCCGGGGCCAAAATCGGAAAAGGGTTCTTTATCGATCACGGGATGGGGGTGGTTATAGGAGAGACCTCGATCATCGGCGATAACGTGCTTTTGTATCAGGGGGTGACCCTGGGAGGTACCGGGATAGAGAAGGGGAAGCGCCACCCGACGATCGGCAACAATGTCGTAATCGGAGCCGGTGCCAAAATTTTAGGCAATATCACCATCGGAGACAACTCCTATATCGGAGCAAATGCGGTGGTAATCAAGGATGTCCCTGCGAATTCCACAGTGGTAGGTGTCCCGGGGAGGATCACCAAACAGGATGGCAAGAAGATGGACGTAAATCTGGACCATATCCATATACTGGATCCGATTATGGAGCATCTCCAGGAGTTGCGGCAGAGGATTGATAAGTTAGAGAAATAAAACTATAGATCACCACACATAGATTCTCCTAATGCCTATCCAGTTATATAATTCCTTAACCCGCAAGAAAGAAGTTTTAGAGCCAGAGCAGCCGCCAAAGGTTAAGATCTATACCTGTGGAGTAACGGTATACGACAGGAGCCATATAGGTCATGCCAGGAGCCTTTATATCTTTGATGTAATCAGGCGCTACCTGAAATATAGGAAGTACGATGTGAAATTCGTGCGCAATATCACCGATATCGATGATAAAATCATAAAACGCGCCAATGAGCTGAAAACCGACTGGAAGGAATTGGTAGCCAAATACATAGATTCTTATCATCAGGATTTAAAGGCATTGGGTATCGCCAGAGGCGATTCTGAGCCCCGGGCTACAGAGAATATCAAGGAGATGATAAAGTATATCTCAGGGTTGATTGATAAGGGGTATGCCTATGAGGCCGGCGGAGATGTTTATTTTGATGTAAAGTTGTTTAGCCGGTATGGCAAGTTGTCCGGACAGAATATAGAACAGATGGAATCGGGGGCCAGGATTGAGCCGAGCGAAAGCAAAAAGGATCCGCTGGATTTCGCTCTCTGGAAGAGATCCAAAGAGAATGAACCCTCATGGAAGAGTCCATGGGGTCAGGGTCGCCCGGGCTGGCATATAGAGTGTTCTGTAATGAGCCAGAAGTTCCTGGAGGCTGAGACCATTGATATACACGCCGGTGGAAGGGATCTGATCTTTCCTCATCATGAGAATGAGATCGCTCAAGCGGAAAGTTTTACCGGTAAGCCCTTTGCCAAATACTGGATACATCATGGCCTCTTAACGATTAACGGACAGAAGATGTCCAAGTCGCTGGGAAATTTTGTGACCATAAAGGACTTTATGGAGAAATATAAAGATGCAGATTTCTTAAAGCTGTTTTTTCTCTCTGCGCATTATGCCCATCCGATTGATTTTAATGAAGAAAAAATTACAGAATGCAAGAAGCAGAAAGAAACATTTAATCACTTTTTTGATAAAGTAGGGTTGGCGACTAAGGAGGGCTTTAAAGAAGAACCTCTATCAGAGAAGGACAAAAAAATCATTGATGCAGCAGTTATAAAATTTGAAAATGCAATGGATGATGATTTTAATATGCCTGTGGCATTGGCGGCTATCTTTGAACTCATCGATTATGCTGCTGGCTTGGATATTTGTGAGAATAAGCAGGCATATGATTATGCCAGAGCGAAGGCGAAAGAATTATTCGGCCTCTTTGGCTTATCAGTCAAAGGCCCGGTCAGAGTCGATAAAAAGATGAAAGAGATGGCTTTGGATATGGAGACCGCTAGAAGGGAAAAAGACTATCAGAAGTCGGACAGGATCAGAATGATGATTAAAGAAAAACTTCGGGTCAACGCTAGTAACACATCTTCAGGAATAAGTTTTACAAAGGTAGAGGATTGAGCGTAAAGAAAACCTGGAGAAGAAAACTATAATTGTGAATTTAGCGGGTGGCTTGGGTGTTTTCGAGCAGCATCTCAAAAATGTGAACGGGCATGGTTGCCCAGTTATAAGATAAGTCTGGCAGAGTGAGCATTTTTGCTGAAGCGAAGCAATTCCTCGCTGGGGAATTGCGAGCGGTGCTGCAAGGAAATACCCGAGACAGGACCCGTTAAATTCTAGGGGAGATTAGCGTGAAAGGAAAATTTATAACATTCGAAGGTTCCGAAGGCTGCGGTAAGAGTACGCAGTCAAAGATGCTTGCGCAGTATTTAAAGAGAAAAGGGTCAAGAGTGCTTTTTGTCCGCGAGCCCGGAGGCACGAAGATTTGCGAGCAGATTAGAAAAATATTACTTGATCCGAAAAACGCTCATATGTCTCCGGTGACTGAGATGCTTCTTTATATGGCCAGCCGCGCCCAGATTGTAAAAGAAATGATTGAGCCGGCACTCCTTGCGGGGAAGATTGTAATCTCAGACCGTTTTCTTGATTCAACGATTGCCTATCAGGGGTATGGCCTGGGGATGGATATTAATCTGATTAAGACAGTCGGGGAGTCTGTTACCTGTGGGATAAAACCGAATCTGACTATATTTCTTGACCTTGCGGTAAAAAAAGGCCTGCGGCATCGTGAGTCAGGCAAGGATCGAATTGAGAACCGCTCGATTTCTTTTCATCAGCGGGTAAGGAATGGTTATCTAAAATTGGCAAAAAAAGAGCCAAAGAGGATTAAGGTTGTCCGGGTTCAAAAGGATAAGAGCCTTACGCAGGAGAAGATTCGCGAGGTAATAGACAAATATGTCATTTAAGGATATTAGAGGACATGATCGGCTGATTGCTATACTGAAAAAATACATGCAATCACAGCGAATACCTTCGGCCTTTCTTTTCCTGGGGCCTGAAGGCATAGGAAAGGGGTTGGTTGCCAGGGCGTTGGCTGGAGCGCTTAACTGCACCGAGGAAACTTCCCGACCCTGCGGACGATGCCCCTCCTGCCTGAAGATAGAAAGAAACCAACATCCGGATTTTTTTATCCTTGGGGCCTCCGACGACAAAAATAATGGCGATACTCCGGCAATTAAGATTGAGCAGATTCGTCAACTGCAGAACCGAATCAGTTTAAAAGCCTACGAGGCAAAATTTAAAGCTGTAATCATAGAGAATGCGCATAATCTCACCGCGGAGAGCTCAAACGCGCTGCTAAAGGTCCTGGAGGAGCCGCCGCCAGATACAGTTTTCATGATCATAAGCTCAAAACCGGCATTACTATTTAAGACGATTATCTCACGCTGTCAGATTTTGAGGTTCTCTGCATTGCCTCCGGCAGAATTGGAAATTATTCTAAAGAAAGACTACGGCCTGAATACTCAAGAAGCGCATTTTCTCGCTTTTTTCTGTGAGGGCAGGCTAGGGAGCGCCTTGAAGCATAGAGATGACGGGCTCTTTCGCCAGAAGAATACGATTATAGACAGTTTTAGATCAGGCGATAAGCCGCTGCCTGACTATCTGGAGGATAAGGACACTATCCGGTTGAGTTTTAGCCTTCTGGCCGGCTGGCTGCGTGACCTCTATCTTCTTAAATCAGGAGCTGCCGGTAATCAGGGGTTAATCAATCTGGATCAAAAAGAGCGACTCTCGGAGGCGATCAGGCGCTATAGATTCAGCGATTTAGATGAAGCTTTGAGACAGGTTTCGAATTCTTCACTATATTTAGAACAGAACGTTAACTCTAAGTTACTTTTGTCTTGCCTTAGAGGTTTTATCAGGGGGTAATTATAGATGGCTAAGAAGATCATGGTCAGATTAAGGGATTTTGGTTCCACATACATTTATAATGCCGTAGATGACCAGATGAAGGATGGTGATTGCGTGATCGTAGAGCATGATCGCGGTCTGGATTATGGCCAGATCGTCTCACCGGACGAGGCGGCGATGAACCGTTCCTCCAAGGACACGATTAAGAAGATTGTCCGACTGGTAACGCCCGGAGACATAAAACAGATCGATGATAACCGCAGCAGGGCCAAGGATGCCTTCGGTACCTGCTTTAAGAAGATCGAAGAGCACAAATTGGATATGAAGCTGGTTCAGACCGAGTATTCCTTCGATCGCACAAAAATTATCTTTTATTTTACCGCTAGTGGAAGAGTGGATTTCAGGGATTTGGTTAAGGCGCTGGCAAAAATCTTCCGGGCCAGGATTGAGCTGCGGCAGATCGGCGTCAGGGATGAAGCCAGGCTTTTCGGAGGATTCGGCCCATGCGGAAGGGAGCTTTGTTGTGCCAAGTTTTTAAAGGACTTCGAGCCGGTTACGATAAAGATGGCAAAGGAAGAGGGGTTACCTCTAAATCCACCGAAGATATCGGGCTTGTGCGGTAGGCTGATGTGTTGCCTGAATTTTGAATATCAGACATACAAATCCTTATCTAAGGGGCTGCCGAGAGTCGGGGATAAGCTGAATCTCCCCGGGGGCAAGGGTAAAGTTATCGAAGTCAATGTATTTAAACGTACTGCGACGGTTGGTATGGAAGAAGGCGGCCAGATAGAAGTTAGCTATAAAGAGAAGGATTGTCCTCAAAAAGGATTGCCCTAAACATGAAAAACCAGGTAAATAAGTTTTACGTTACCACCCCTATTTATTACGTGAATGCTGCCCCGCATATCGGTCATTCTTATACCAGTATCGCAGCTGATACCCTGGCACGTTATTATCGGGGTGTGCTGGGGGAGAAATCTGTATATTTTTTAACCGGGACTGATGAGCACGGACAAAAGGTCCAGAAGGCCGCAGAGAAGAAAGGCTTAAGTCCTCAGGAGTTCGTAGATGAGGCAGCTTCAGATTTTGTGGCGCTCTCTAAAACTCTCAATCTCTCTAATAATGATTTTATTCGTACCACCGAAGCCAGGCATATAAAGGTTGTCGGGGAGATCTTAGAGATACTTTATGAATCCGGGGATATCTATGAGGGTAAATACCAGGGGTGGTATTGTATCCCCTGCGAGGCTTTCTGGCCGGAGAGTCAGCTAGAAGATCAGAAAGTCTGCCCGGATTGTAAGCGCCCCATAGTAAAGATTAGTGAGAAGAACTACTTCTTTAAGCTCTCCAAGTATCAGGACCAGCTGATCTCCTACATTGAGAAACACCCTGAATTTATCCTTCCGGATTTCAGGCGCAATGAGATAGTCAGTTTCCTGACCTTGAATAAGCTGGAAGATCTCTGTATTTCACGGCCCAAGGAGCGGATGAGCTGGGGGATACCGATTCCCTTTAGCGGGGAGCATGTGGTCTATGTCTGGTTTGATGCTCTGGTGAACTATCTAAGCGCGGTCGGGACATTTAGCAAAGATAAGCAGTACAAATCACCATGGTGGCAGCCCCAGACGCAGGTAGTGCATCTGATCGGCAAGGATATCCTGAGGCAGCATGCGGTGTATTGGCCGATCATGCTAATGGCTCTGGAGACCGCAGGGGTAAAAGGGATAAAGATACCGGACGTGGTATTTGCCCACGGCTGGTGGATGACTAATAAAGCAAAGATGTCGAAATCCCGCGGCAATGTAGTGGATCCACAGGATGTAACTGAGAGGTTTGGAGTGGATACCTATAGATACTTCTTATTACGCGATATGCCTTTTGGTCAGGACGGGAATTTCTCAGAGGAATCACTGATCAAGCGATTTAATAGTGATCTGGCTAATGACCTGGGCAACCTGGTTTACCGTACACTGACAATGGTTGAGAAGTATTACCAGGGGGATGTCCCGCAGCTTGATATCAATAAGACAAAATTTGATCAATCGGGCGAGGAGATTAAGAGTAAGTTAGGCCCGAGAAGAAAGGCTCTGGGAGGGCCTGATCCTGCCGCTAGCTACAGTTTTAATTTTTCTGCAGCGCTAGAGGATATTTGGAAGCTGATTAATCTTGCTAACAGGTATGTAGAAGAGACAAAACCGTGGAATCTGGCTAAAGAAAAGAAAGATAAGGAGCTGGCCGGCTTCATCCGCTTGCTGGTGGAGGTTCTTAAAGCAGTAGCAGGAGAGATTTCCCCTTTTATGCCGCAGACCGCCGAGTTAATAAAGCAGCAATTAGGCAAAGAGAAAATTAAAAAAACCAAACCTCTGTTTCCCAGAATAGAGAAAGCTCAGAAGCCCTAAAATCTAGATTATGTATTCGGCATCACATCCAGGCTTGATCGATACTCACTGTCATTTAGATTTTCCGCAATTTGATCCTGACCGAGAAGCAGTAATCAGGCGCGCAAACGAAAACGGCGTATCGTATATTATAAATGTCGGTTCATCCCTGGAGAGCTCTAGAAAATCACTGGAACTAGCCAAAAGTTATGATTTTATTTACGCGGCAGCTGGTATCCATCCTCATGATGCCGACAAATTTACCTCCGAGGATGAAGCCAAGATTAGAGAACTTGCTAAAGAAGAGAGGGTTGTAGCAATCGGGGAGATCGGCCTTGATTACTATAAAAACTACTCCCAACATTGCAATCAGCAGGATCTCTTCAAGAGGCTGCTTAGAGTGGCCTTGGATTTTGATCTGCCGATTGTTGTGCATAGCCGCCAGGCCAAGGAAGAAACCCTGGATATTCTTAAGGAGAAATTGCCCGCCAAGGTCGTACTGCATTGCTTCTCCGGGGATATGGATTTCCTGAAGCAGTGCCTGGATTTAGGCTTTTTTATCTCTTTTACCTGCAACATCACCTACAAAAAAGCGCAAAATTTAAGAGAGCTTATAAAAGAGGCTCCCTTAGAGAGGATTTTTTTAGAGACTGATGCTCCCTATCTGTCCCCGGAGGGTTCCAGGGGTAAGCGTAATGAGCCGCTGAATGTAAGATTTGTCGCTGAGCAGATCGCAGCAATCACCGGCAAGAGCATAAAGGAAGTAGAGCAAGTTACAACCAATAGCGCAAAGGAGTTTTTTTCTCTGGAGGACTCTGGGAAACTGCCAGAATACTAAGCCAGAGTCCTCGTAATCTATGCTTTATAATCTGCGTAATCATAAAAAATGTCTTTAGGAGTTTTTTGAAATGAAAACAGAAGCCGCGCTTATAAAATGTGATAGCTATGACCGTAACAAGGTTTTTTCTGCGGTCAAGAAAGCCGTAGATTCGCTGGGAGGAGTGCAAAAAATTATCCGGCCCCAGAGCCGTGTATTAGTCAAGCCGAATCTTCTTATGGCAGTTGATCCTGCAAGCGGAGTAGTTACCCATCCGGAGGTGGTCCGCTCGGTAATCAGGCTGCTAAAAGAGCAGGGCTGCCAGGTTTTCGTCGGAGACGGCCCCAGTGTCTGGGGTGGACATATAGAAAATGTCCAGGATGTTTATAAACAGACAGGAATTTTGGCTGTAGCCGAAGAGGAGGGGGCAGAGCTGGTAGATTTTGATAAGAGGCGCTGGAGGGAAAATTATCCGCTTACACGCTGGCTGGACCACTGCGAACACCTGGTTAATGTACCGAAATTTAAAACCCATGGCTTGACCTTGCTAACCGGAGCAGTCAAAAACCTCTTTGGGCTGGTTTCGGGTACCTATAAAACCGAAATTCATAAGAAGTTCGATAAGACAGATGATTTTGCCAAGGTCTTGGTCGATATCTATCAGGACGCACGTCCAGGACTGACGATTATTGACGGGATCCTGTCTATGGAAGGGGAGGGGCCGGGGACCAGCGGCAAGACCCGCCGCACAAACTTTATAATGGCCGGCAGTGATTGTGTTGCCTTAGACAGTCTCTTGGCTGTGCTTATGGGGATCGGCCCTATGGATGTCCCCACTAATAGAATTGCCCGAGATCGCGGATTGGGGGTAACCGATATCGCAGAGATTAAAATTTTAGGGGAAGAGCTAAAAGATGTCTTTAGCGGAGACTTCTTGCTACCCCAGACCTCGATTAGAAAAAGAATACCTCAGCCGATCATAAATTTGTTAAAGAGGTTTATCAAATATTATCCGAGTGTTGATCGAATCCGCTGCATAAAATGCTCTGCCTGTATCAAGGCCTGTCCCAGCAAAGTCATCAGTATGCAAAAAAAGGGTATCGTCTTTGACTACTCAGGATGCATAGCCTGTTTCTGCTGTCAGGAGGTCTGTCCGGCTGCAGCAATCACGCTAAAGAAAAGTATTTTTACTAAGATAGTCGGCCTCTAGACGGGAGTAATCTTAAATTAATGATCCTTGCGCAGATGCGAGCAAAGTTGGATCAAGCGATTACATACGGGACTAAGAAGGACGCCTTGGGTCTGGCAGGGAAGGGTTTAAAGGAAGCAAAAATAAAGAATCTTTCCGGAGAGGTTGAGTATTTTAAGGGGCAGATTCAGCTACTTAAGAGGAATTTTGTCTCGGCCATAGAGCATTTTGATGCGGCGATTAGAATTGATGCCCATGACGGCGGTTCATATAATGACCGCGCCCTTTCCATGGTAGAGCTGGGTATTCTTGATCAGGCCCTGGAGTATTTTGATAAAGGTATTGAGGTGGAGCCTGATTATGCGACTATCTACCATAACAAGGGATGGCTGCTGAATAATCTGGGCAGGCATAGCGAGGCGATAATCTGTTTTAATAAAGCATTGGGCCTTGAGCCCGGCAGGGCGGTTACCTACGATAATCTAGCCGATGCCTGTTTTAATTTAGGCGATTTACCCCGCGCCCTGGATTGTTACCGCAAGGTGCTGAAATTATTAAAGCCGGCATGCTGCATGCAGATCAAGAAGCAGATAAGACTTAAGATTGAGCAGATCGAAAAGCAAATTAATTAAGCCTTTTACGCTCCGGTATCGGATAGTGGTTATCCGATACCGGAGCGGATAGGGTGGGAAGGAGGAGTAGCATAAGAAATGGGACTAAAAACGATCACCTGGGAAAAAAATAAGATCAAGATCATCGATCAGACCAAACTCCCGAACAGCTTAGTTTATTTATACATAAATAATATAAAGCAATTACAGCAGGCGATAAAACTCCTGAAGGTGCGGGGGGCTCCGGCCTTAGGTGCTGCGGCAGCACTCGGGATGTATCTGGCGGTGCGGGATTCCCGGGCCAAAAGTTTTAAGCAGTTCAGCAGAGAATTAGAGAAGGCTGCCAGGTATATCGGATCATCACGGCCGACGGCCAGAAATCTCTTCTGGGGGATAGAGCGAACCTGCGCTATCGCCTTAAGCAACAGCTCAAAGACTGTTTCAGAGATCAAGAATCTGATCTTTAAGGAAGCAGAGAGGATTGTCAAAGTAGATATGGCCACTTGCCGAAGGATCGGCAGCTACGGTGCAGCATTGATTAAAAAGAATGATTCTATATTGACTGTCTGTAATGCCGGGATCCTGGCCACGATTGATTATGGCACTGCCCTGGGTGTGATTTATCGGGCTGCCCAACTAAAGAAAAATATAGAGGTTTTTGCCTGTGAGACCCGGCCCCTGCTTCAGGGTGCCAGGCTTACCACCTGGGAGTTAAAGAAGAACAGGGTGCCGGTGACGCTACTCTGCGATAATATGGCCGCAACACTTATGAAAGAGCGCAGAGTGGATAAGATCATCGCCGGGGCTGACAGGATCGCCGCAAACGGTGATACCGCCAATAAGATCGGGACATATAGCTTGGCTGTACTTGCCCGGTATCACAGGATACCTTTTTATATCGCAGCTCCAGTCTCCACATTTGATTTAGATATAAGAGACGGCCAGGGTATCCCGATCGAACAGCGCAGAGGGTATGAGGTGACTACCCTTTTCTTTAAAAAACCGATAGCCGCAAAAGGAGTAAAGGTTTTTAACCCTGCATTTGATGTAACGCCGCATAAATTGATCAGCGCTATTATAACCGATAGAGGAGTGATCAGGCCGCCTTTTGCAAGCAATATAAAGAGATTGCTTAAAAAGCCTAAAAAATAGCAAGCAATCTCTTGGAGGTCGCTGATAAATTTTCGGGAGTTTTTTCAAGCGGCCCTCATAAAGAGGATAATCGAAGGTTGATATGCTAATCAGTTGATAAAACAATTCTAATGACGCTAATTGCCGCTAATATTAAGCACAAATTAGCGGAAATTCATATAAAATTAGCGAAAATTCGCGTTAAAAATAGTTCGGTAACAGAATCTTAAATAATAAGTTATGCTGATAAGTCAACTGGGGGAGAGAGGATTAATAGAGAGGCTGCGCCGGAGGATCAGGACAGATTCCAGCGTGCTGGTAGGCTCAGGCGATGATTGCGCGGTATTAAGATTTGACCGCAAGAACTATCAGTTATTTACCTGCGATATGCTGGTTGAGGGGGTTGATTTCACAAGAGGCGATAATCCATACCTGGTGGGCAGGAAGGCAATCGCGGTGCAGGCCAGTGATATCGCTTCTTGCGGCGGGATCCCTAAGCATTGCGTAGTTGCCGTCGGGGCTCCTCCCCGGACTGCGGTGCGGGTGTTAGATAGGCTTTTGGAGGGAATGCTTGAGATTACCAAAAGATTCAAGATAAATTTAGTCGGCGGTGACTTTAGCCGGGCAAACAAGCTAGTGATTGATGTGGCGATGCTGGGCGTTGTCGAGAAAAAAAATCTGGTTTTACGCAATGGCGCTGGTATCGGTGATATAATATTGGTTACCGGCTCACTGGGGGGTAGTATTAAGGGGAAACACCTGAAGTTTACTCCGCGGGTAAAGGAGGCAAGGAGCCTGGTTGAGAGCTTCAAGATTAATGCGATGATCGATATCTCTGACGGGCTGATGGCTGATCTAAGCCAAATCCTAAAGAGGAGTAAGGTCGGTGCAAAGATCTATGAGGAGAGGATCCCTTTAAGTAGAGAGGCCGGCGGGATTAGTGATGCCCTCTTTAGCGGAGAGGATTTTGAACTTCTCTTCACAGCTTCAAGGAGCCAGGCAGGGCGGATTTTAAAAAGATTCCCCGGGAAGATCCGGGCTATAGGGGAGATAGTAGGCCGGAAGCATGGCCTGCGGTTGATAGGTAAAAAGTTATCTGAAAAAAGAATTTCTCCTCTGGGGGGCTTCGATCATTTTCGATAGGATTAGAGTATGAGGATAATTTCAGGTTCGGTCAATCAGACTCTTAGTATCGGCAGGAGTATCGCCGGAAACTTGCAGGCAGGGGATATTATCTGTCTGTTCGGTAATCTGGGCAGCGGTAAGACCGTTTTAACCAAGGGGATCGCGCTTGGGTTGGGGTTGCATAAGAAGGATGTGATTAGTCCTTCTTATGTCCTGATCCGAGAGTACAAGGGGGGAGAACTGCCGCTCTATCACTTTGACCTTTACCGGCTGAATAAAACCAGAGAGGTAATTCTCTTAGGGTATGAAGAGTATTTTTACGGTGACGGCGTATCGGTGGTTGAGTGGGCAGATCGGCTGGGTAAGCTACTCCCGGAGGGCTACCTCAGGATAGATTTGCGTGTTAAGGGAGTAATAAAGAGAGAGCTCAGGGTAAGCGCAAACGGCCGTCGCCACCGGAAATTGCAAGAGATGATAGATGAAGATATTGGCACTTGATACCTCCACCAAGTTCCTTACCTTGGGGCTGTATGGGGAGGAGAAGTTTTATGACTATAATATTGATTTAGGCAGGAAGCACTCCTCTCTTTTAGCTCCGACGATTAAAAGAGTGATTGGGGCGTTGGGGTGGAAAATTCAAGAGATAGACTATTTTGCCTGCGGATTGGGACCGGGTTCATTCACCGGAGTGCGTATCGGGGTCTCTACGATTAAGGGGATGGCCTTTGCCAAAAATCAGCCGGTAGTGGGTATATCGACTCTGGATATTTTAGCCCGTAATGCACCCAAAGAGTTTAGCCGTAAAGAAATAGTCCCTGTGCTTGACGCCAGAAGAGGACTCCTATATTACAGTATATACGCAAAAGTAAACAGCCGTCTGCGCAGGATGATTCCTTACAGGCTGGCGACAAAAAAGAAGTTTTTCAAAGAAGTCAGGTCCGGGAGTATTATATTGGGAGACGGTCTGGAGTGCTGCTTAGAAGAATTACACCGGAATTCTAAGGGGATGACTCTCCTGGATAAGGATTATTGGTATCCGAAGGCAAATCAATTGGTGAGACTGGCGCAGGAGAGGATTAAAGAGGGAAAGTTTTGCGATAGCTCCAAGATTAAACCGATATATCTTTATCCTAAAGAATGTCAAATAAGGTGAAGGAAGATACTCGTCATTGCGAAGCGCCACCCCTTTCGTCATTGCGACTGCGAGGCAAAGCCGAAGCAGGAAGCAATCTAAAAACAATATGACAGAATATAAGCAAGGTTATGTGTACATAATGATGAACAAGAGAAATAGTGTTATCTATACGGGAGTTACCAGTGATTTACAAAAGAGGATATACGAACACAAGCATAAATTGATAGACGGATTTAGTAAAAAATATAATGTGAATAAATTAGTATATTACGAAGTATCTGACAATATTGAAAGTGCAATTACTCGCGAGAAGCAGATTAAAGGTGGTTCTAGGGAAAAGAAGATTAAATTGATAAAGATTATAAATCCGGAATTTAGAGATTTATATGATGAGATTGCTTCGGGCTGAAGCCCTCGCAATGACATGATGGGAAAGCATAAATACATAGGATACAGGCCGACTTGGGCAGAGGTGAATCTAGAGAACCTACTTTATAATTTCAAGCAGGTTAAGAGATTGCTGGCTCCCCGGACCAAGATAATGGTGACGGTAAAGGCCGATGCATATGGACACGGCCTTATCCCGGTGGCGTCGAAACTGGCCCTCTGCGGTGCCGACTATTTCGGCGTTGCATCCATTGATGAAGGGATACTTTTAAGGAAGGCCGGGATTAATCTGCCGATTCTGGTTTTAGGGATGATCCTTAAAGAAGATATCAAGCCGCTCTTTAAATATGGTCTTGTTCCGACGGTCTGTAGCGAAGAGCTGGCCAGCTCTCTAAATAGACAGGCCACAAGAGACAAGAGGCCGATCAATATTCACGTCAAAGTCGATACCGGGATGGGGAGGATCGGAGTTATGCCTTTGGATGCCGAATCTCTGATAGAGAGGATCTCTAAGATGAAGTTTATCTCTATTGAAGGTATCTTTACGCATTTTGCTTTTGCCGATATGGACCGGAAATTTACTCTGCATCAGATCAGTCTTTTTAATCGCCTGATTTCAAAATTAAGCTCCTCAGGGATTAAAGCTCCCTTTCTTCATTGTGCTAACAGCATGGGGATAATCGACTACAAGCGCGGCCATTTTAATATGGTCAGGCCGGGGCTGGTGATTTATGGCCTTTATCCGAAGGCTGGGTTAAAGTTGAAATTAAAGCCGGTATTGAGCTTAAAGAGTAAAGTTGTATATTGTAAGGGGGTTCCAAAGGGCCAGGGTATCAGCTACGGCCACAGCTATATTACCAAGAGAGATACATTGATAGCCACTCTCCCCATAGGTTACGGAGACGGCTATCCACGCAACCTCTCCAATATCGCCAGCGTGCTGATAGGTGGCAGGCGTTTTAAAGTCAGCGGAAGGGTCTGCATGGATCAGATCATGGTCGACGTTGGAGATGCAAAAGTTAAGATAGGGGATGAAGTAGTTTTGATCGGCAGCCAGGGCAAAAGCAAGATTACTGCCGAAGAGTTAGCAGAGTTGGCAGAGACAATTCCCTATGAGATCGTCTGCGGTTTAGGCAGCCGCGTTCCGCGCATATATACTTAGGGGAGTGAGTAGATCAGGTAGAGGCTGACACTGAAGGCTATGATATGGCTTAGGCTTGTGGCCAATAAAGGCGGCAGGTAACCTGCGTAACCGAAAGCGACGCTCACCGAATTTAACACATAATACAGAAATCCCACCATAATCGATAACCCCAGCGAAGAAAGTCCGGTTGCCCGTTTTCTCATCCTCAGGGCAAAGGGGATACCCAGAAAGATAATAATAAAGCTTGTAAGAGGCGCGGTAAATCTCTGCCAGAGGTCGACTTTAAGGTTTTTAACTACCGATGTGGCACCGCTTTTCGATAACTTCCAGATGTATTCATCCAGCTGGACTATAGTCATATGATCGGGCCTCTGTCTGTGGGCGAGGAATTGCTTGGGGGACTCCGGTATGGCCATAATCTCTTCTTCCAGATAGCGCGGCTCACCCTTGGTCTGGCCATCCAGGCCAAAGTTATAAGTTATTACCTGTTGAAAATACCAGAGTCCGTCGAGATGCTCACCCCTATTAGCCACAATCTTTTTGGTAAGATTCTGATGATTGTCATGTTCAAGAATGGTTATTCCCTCCATGATCCCTGTGGCGGGGGAAAACTTACTGATAAAAAATAGCCGGTTTCTCATCCCATACATGCAGAGGTTGTTTATGGGGGCATTTCGCTTGTCCATAGAGGATTGTTTTCCGCTCTCTATTTGTTCCTTAATCCTTAGGTTTAGCGCCAGTGACTGCGGAACAAATCTGTCGGTGACCAGGAACACAAGAGTGCTGACGATGGCACCGAAGATAATCACGGCTTTAGCTATCTGGATGACGCTTAGGCCGGCAGAACGCATAGCGATGATTTCATTATCGCGGTTGAGCCCTCCGAAGGCATAGAGGGTTGCCAGGAGGCAGCAGATCGGAGAGACCTGTGTAAAGATGATCGGCAAATACGATAGGTAGTATCTGAGGATGATCTGAAAACTTGAATTCTGCGTAAGGATATCCCCGATGTTACTGAAGAGGTCAATGATCACATAGAGGCAGATAAAGACCGTAAGGCACAACAGAAATACTGAGACTACTGATTTTAGTATATAACGCTCTAAGATGCGCATAGTCGATAGGTTAAAAATGCACCGATACCACCCATAATTATATTGGGCAGCCACATGGCGATAGCAGGATTAAGATACCCTTGAAGGCTTACGGCTTCGGCTGAGATTAAGAGCATATAATATATCCCGGCCACCAGAAAGGCCAGCCCGAAATTCAGGGATTTCTCTCTACGCCGGGTAATTATGGCAAGCGAGGAGCCCAGAAGGACAAAGACCAGGCAGGAAAAGGCCAGGGCGATCTTTTCGTTTATCTCGGTGATCAAGGGGATGGGGTCAACCCCTTCGCTTTTTAATTTTTTAATTTCACGGGTGAGTTCATCTATGGTCATATCTTTGGGTTTCTTTTGAATTTGGGAGCTGTCCCGCATTTGGTTTAAGTTCAGTGTCATAAAGTAAGTTTTGAAGTTCAATTTATAGAAACTTGTGGGGTTGTTGGGGTCAGGCTCGTCAGAGGTTCCGTCCATCAACTTGAGCTTTACCGTATTTTTCTCGGGGAGCGCGATAAATTCCCCGTGTTTGGCCACTATCGTACGGGTAGGCCTGTCCTCTTGCGGCTCATATATCCTGACATTGTAGAGTTTATTTTTTTTCTGGTCAATATCATAGACGAAAAGGATATATTTCTGAAATGAATTAATAAAGACGCCCGGCTCAAGCGCAGCCGTAGGGTTTTTGATTCCTACATCGACCAAGGTCTTCCTGAGAGAATAGTGTGCGTAGGGTATTACCCGGTCGTTAAAGATCACCAGTAACAGGCTTAAGATCAGGCCTACGATCAAAAGCGGCGAGATCAGTCTGAATAGATTTATCCCGCTGGCCCTGATGGCGATTATTTCATTGTCTCCTGAGAGGCGGCCCAGTGCCAGGAGTGTTGCGGTGAGCACTGCAATAGGAAGCGTATATTTTAATAAAGAGGGCATCATATAGAGGAAGAGTTGAGCAACCGTGGTGATATCGACCCCCTTGTTGATTACAAGGTTGGTCAATTTGATCAGGTTACCCAGCAGCATTACAAAGGTAAGTACCCCCAATGCAATAAAAAGCGGACTGATAAATTCCTTTAGAAAATAATTTCTTAGAGTTTTCATTTTAATTAGCCAGGGTTAAGACAAAGACTATGCCGGCTCCGGCCTTCTTTAAGACCGAGGCAGCTTCCGAACAGGTGGCGCCAGTTGTCAAGACATCGTCGATTAAGAGGATATTCTTATTCCTTAATCCGGAGCTGTTTTTAATCGAGAAATTACCTAAAACATTACTCCGGCGCTCATCTTTTTTTAGGTCGGTCTGTGTCCTCTTCCAGGAGCTGCGCACCAGACTAACTGAGTTTAGCTCCCTGTCAAATTTTTTCGCAATCAGGCTTCCCAGGGCCTCGGCCTGATTAAACTCTCTCTCCCGCAGCCTGCTTTTATACAGTGGTATCGGAATAATCTGGTCAATATCACCGATCGGGAAGTCATAAGCTTCGATAAAGTCAGTCATTAGCCGGCTAAGAGGTCCGGATAAGTAATCCTTGCCTTTATATTTGAACTCATGGATCAGGTCTCTAAGCACTCCATCGTACTGGCAAGGGCTGAAGGCCCGGTCGAAGTGCAGCTGGAATTTTACGCACTCCGGGCAGATATTCTTCTTGTTGCGCTTGGTATCCAGGTGCCTGCCGCAGTGAGAACAGAAAGGGGGCGGATTGATTTTGATCTTACTCCAGCAATCTCCGCAGACCAGATCTTGCGTCGAAGGTGTCCGGATCCTGCTCTTACAGCCATGGCACTTTTTAGGATAAATAATCTCCAAAAGAGTGTGCAGAAATCTACTCGACATGGGGAATATCATACCAGTTTAAAGACCCTTTGTCAATTTAGACTACAGCCCATTTCCGATCCGGTATCGGAACAGTCCATCCCGATACCTGATCGTAGAATGGCTTTTATGCAATTGACAAGGGTGTTTTAAGATAGTACAATAAAATAACCATGAATGATAAAAAACTTGTAGATTTAAAGAATAAGCTTTATCTCCTCCTGGAGAAGGATGCCTTAAAGAAGGGCGATTTTACCCTATCCTCCGGTAAGAAAAGCACTTATTACCTTGATGGCCGGATAATAACCTTGACTCCTGAAGGGGCATATCTGGTGGCTATGATAATCCTGGAGATGATCAAGGGGCGTGATCTGGCTGCCGTGGGAGGCCCCACTTTAGGGGCGGATCCGATAGTCGGAGCAGTAGCTGCCTTAAGCCACATAGAGAAGGCAGGGATTAAGACTTTTATCGTGCGCAAAAATGTTAAAGATCACGGAGCAAAGCGTCAGATCGAAGGCCCGCCCCTGAAAAAAGGAGAGAGGGTGATTCTGGTTGATGATGTGGCTACTACCGGTAAGGCGTTAATCGAGGCAAAGGATGCCCTGGATAGTGAAGGCCTTAGGGTTGAGTATGCATTGGTGATCGTAGACCGGCAGGAGGGTGCCGTAGAGAATCTGGCCAGGGCAGGAATAAGGCTTGAGTCGATATTCACCATAAAAGACTTTAATCTTTAAAAGAGAGCTCTCAAAAGATCTAAACAAAACAGAGCTCTCTGATTTAGAATAATGGTTTTTCAGAGGCATCAAAAAAATCTGTGAAAGTAAAAAAAATAGTTGTGGTCGGAGCAGGTCCTGCCGGTATGATGTCTGCAATCAGGGCTGCGCAGTTAAAACAGGACGTAACGCTCATAGATAAGAATATCTCGCCCGGACGTAAACTTCTACTTAGCGGCAAAGGCCGCTGCAACCTCACCAATTATTGCGACATCGATTCATTCATGGCCAGATTCTCACATCATGGTCAGTTTCTAAG
>JADHWA010000013.1 GCA_016783715.1 Candidatus Omnitrophota bacterium | reverse complement strand
AATATCTTGCCGAACATCGTGAATGAATTCGTCGGGGCCGTTTTCCTGCTCTATTAAAAGACAACCCTGGCTTGAGACCCTTTCGAAAAATTTATTTATGTTATCCGCAGTATTGGTTAAATATCCCTTTTGCTTATACTGGGATACTTCCTCCAGAATCGCATCAATATCAGGCGCATACCGTAAGATGAAATACATATAATATAAATCTTTGGCCTGTTTTTCCTGGTTCTCTCTATCAATAAAAGTCGCGCCTTTGTGATATAAAAAAGCTGACGGTTCTGGGCAATTCAAAGTATAGCTTTTGCTCTTTTTTTTAGTTTGAATGCTTACCGGAATCCTGTGCTTTAACAGGAAATCAAATTTTTCTATCCTGTTTATCTGAATTTGACGGCCGACCATCTTCTCAACTGCCTTGATATCAACAGCAGGATAAGTGATAAACTCTACCGGGACCTTTTCCTTATAGAGCACAACAGGAAACGGCCTGTCCATCTTCGGATGACGTTCTTTGTAATCCAGAGAAGAGAGTGTTTCAAAAATTGTCTTTGAATATTTTCCGGTAACGGACTCGTCCACGCCAAAATCTATATCAACTGTAACCACCGGATTGCGAACGGACTTCTTCCAAAGATAATTTGAGTAAACATACGGCATCCAGCCTCCGACAAGGGTGAGATCCGGAAGATAATCGCTGATATCTTCAAGCACATCGAAAAATACGGCTTCGATTTCTTTAAGATTCATACAGATTCTTTCCCTTCTCTTGCAGATATTCCTTAAGGCGCTGCGCGTGCTCACGGCCGCGAGGCTTAAAGCTATAGAGATCCAGATAAAGCTGCAGATTAGAAACAACCTTATATCCTTTTATTGCCTGGGCGCCATAAAATGCGCTTATTTTGTAATACGGGCGGATGATATGGACATTACCGCCCCTTACGAGCTCCTTTAAATCAAGCTGCTGGCGTAACTCCAGAATATCCCTGCTCCAGTCATCAGGATAAAAATACAGATAGGCCTGATCTGTGGCTACAAAGGAGGTTATCAGATTGGCGCCGGAATGAAGCGTGAGCGCGTATGGCTTATCTTTCAAATAATCCTTAAGCTTTGATAAAATATCTTTATCCGGGGAATAATAAGTATCGGCTTTGTTTAAGTCAAATTGGTACTCTGCGGCCCAATCGCTGATAAGCTTATCTTTATTCGTAAGAAGTGCGTAGCTGTCGGGGCCGCGTTTGACTCGCTCAATATAACCCCTCTTCTCCATGGTTTCAAGCGCTCCCTGCGCCATCCCAAGGCTTACGCCGTTGTCACCCGTAAAGTCGCGCGTAACCCATTTCTTTTCAGGATTAGAGAGCATTCTCCTCAAGATAATAGTCGCCTTATCGGCAAAAATATTCGTTCCATTCGTATGGTTATTCATAATGTTCACTCCTTTTTATTGTTCAGTAACTACTGAACAATATACGCTAACTGAACATTATTGTCAAGTGTTTTCTTTGGTACGAAAAAGTATAATTGAACTGAACCTGGCTGGTTTTGGTGATTTTTTCTGGCAGAGGCGTGCGGTTACCTTCGGGAGGGTCGCTGGCGAAATCACGCCAAAGCATAGCGTGCATAGACAGCGTTAAGCGCTTGGGGGTAAAAGAGATTTATTTAGGGATGCGGAGTAATAGCAAAGACTACTATTTCTCCGCGGTTTTGGCCATAGCCATAATAGAAGAAGATCCGATACGCGGCAGGCGTATCCTGTTCTGCGTAGGCCTCAAAAACCTTCTCTCCGTTTGGGCCGGATAATGAAAAATACTGGTGGGTTTGCAGGCTTGGATGGCGCGGATTTTCTGCAAGATATTTTAGCGCCTTAGAGACCGCCTTAAAACGCTTCTCTGAATGCGCAGAATCCTTTAACTCTTTCAAATCTTGCTTTGCGCCGGGAGTAAAGCTTAAAAAGTAACTCATAGATCATTCAAAAAACTTTCCAGGTCACTAATCTTCTCTGTCCTGCCTTCGCCGGCTTCCTTCAATCCTCTGCGGATTTTCCCAATAACTTCGGGGTTTTTGTAAATCCAGGCTTCACTGCTGGGAATTGATACTGCCGCCCTAAGAAGTATATCCCCGCTCTTGCCCACAAACACCTGGTAAGAGTCAACCTTCATCTTGCTCATTATAAGCCGATAGAGCCTTCCCCCTAAGGTTATCCTGTGCTTTGCGTCCAGCGGCCGCGTGTCTACGTGTATAAACTTCTCCTTTACTTCAATTGCTTCTTTCTTTATATTTGAATTTTTTATCTCCTTCATTTCTTACTCCCTCCTTTTACACCTAAAGTATAGCATATAGTGGGAATATTGTCAAGTGGGAAAATGGGAGATTTTTCTTGTGCCAGATTTGTGCCAATACCAGGCCCGAAACCATGCCAAATCTTACGAAGTGATGCGAAACAAGATCTGTCCTAACTATCTGCAAAATAACGTAATTACAGCAAAATCAGCGGGTTGTGGAAAACCTCCAGATGGGCTTATGAGTCACCTGCTCTACCGCTGAGCTATGGGCCCTCATTTTTTCCCTCTAAAATATGCTGAAAAAATGATCCCGAGTGACTCTCGTATATACGCAAGTCACGAGGGACATTCCTTAACTCCATATTAAAGCCAGAAAATGCTTATAAACCAGAGCAAAAGTATAACACTAATCCTAAGATTGTGCAATAGAAAATGTTGCGAAAAAAGTGGTGGGTTGAAGATTACTTGTATTTCCCTTGGGCTTCGAAGTAATCGTTCAATACTGAACTCAAGGCTAAGCGGTCACTATCTTCTATGTGAGAAAACTCAACCCTTGTATCGTAGGCGTGGCCTTTAGCGTATTCGCTGCTTTCTATAACTCTAGCAAGGGGCAGGATAAGGTTGCGTGTCGGCGGTAGATTTATTCGCAGGGCTACCTCTCGGCCCGCCTCGAAAGGCCGGGATGTAGTAAAATATGCTCCCCCCAAACTGATGTTTTTAACTTGAGAGACATCGTTTAAGGCAGGACGATCATGCTCTCTACAATGTATAGAGAAACCACAATCCAGGCGTGGATACTTGCGTCTTTCTTCTACTCTACTCAATTTAATCCCCCCTATAAAAATAAAATGCCACGGTGATGATAAGCCAAAATAGCTTATCTCCCGTGGCATTTTTTATAGTATAGCATATTTTTATCCGATTTTCAAGCCAAATGGCCAAAAAAATGGCAAAAATATGCCTAATTCACCTAATAATCTCTCTGATGGGCAATAGTCATATCCAGAAATGTACGCAGGCGCCGGGATCTCGTAGGATGTTTAAGCTTCTTTAGTGCCTTAGCCTCAATCTGGCGGACCCTCTCCCGCGTCACCTTAAAGACGCTACCAACCTCTTCCAAAGTCCTGGGGCACCCATCAGTAACTCCAAACCTTAAAATCAGTATCTTCTTTTCGCGCTCAGTGAGAGAATCGAGTGCTGTATTCATCTCTTCTTTTAGCATAGTGCAAACCGTAGCATTAGCCGGGGAGATCGCTTTTTTATCCTGGATAAAATCTCCGAAATGAGTATCACCTTCGTCACCGATCGGCATCTGAAGCGAGATCGGTTCCTGGGCGATCTTTAAGATAATCTTAATTTTGTCCTGAGGCAGACGCATCTTCTGGGCAATCTCTTCGGGCAAAGGCTCCCTCCCGTTCTCCTGGACGAACATCCGTGAAAAACGCATAATTTTATTTATGGTTTCAGTCATATGAACCGGGATCCTGATTGTACGGGCCTGATCCGCGATAGAACGGGTAATCGCCTGACGAATCCACCATGTCGCATAAGTGGAAAATTTATAGCCTCTCTTATATTCAAACTTCTCAACCGCTCGCATCAGGCCGATGTTTCCCTCCTGGATCAAATCCAGGAATGAAAGTCCGCGGTTAGTATACTTCTTGGCAATGCTGACCACCAGCCTTAAATTAGCCTCCACCAGACGCTTCTTTGTCCGGTTGAACTTCAGATGAGCGGACCTGATCAGTTTTATCTGTTCCTTTACTAATTTAAACGGCTGAATTAGCTGCTTTGAGATATCGCGCTTACGCTTCTGGCCGCCTCGCCTGCGGTAATTCAAATAGTCAAGCTCTTTAACCAGCCTGCTTAAACGGCGAAAGACCGCCTCGATGACAGAAGTGGTAAAATTAAGCGCAACCAAATATTCGATCTTCTTCCTGTCGCTTTGCGTCTCTTTAATCTTATCGACCAGGCGTTTTATCCTCCTTAAGATAACGAACTTATCTGCCTTTATATCCTCTTTGACAACTTCATCAAAATTTACCTGCCCCCTCAAGATATCGTCGGCTACCTTTAATACCTGCTTACGGACAAAATAGCTTGTGAGTGCCGCGCGCTTAAACCGGTTCTCTGCCTCTTCGATCTTCTTGGCTATATCTATCTCATTCTCCCGCGAAAGCAGCGAGATAGACCCCATCTGCTTAAGATACATCTTAACCGGATCATCTAAAGGAAGAAATCTCTCCTCTGAAGCAGGGGATGTTGCGCGAGCTATGGTGGTCCTTTTTTTAACAACCCGCTTGGCTACCTGGGGTTCCTTCAGGCGGGTATCGACGACTTTTACATTTTGATTCCCCAAAACTTGAAAGATCCGGTCAATCTCCTCGGAGCTTGATGCATCATCGGGAAGAAGGTCATTGATCTGGTCGAAGGTAATGAACCCATTTTGTTTACCCACTGCGATAATCTTATCTACCTCTTTCTTCTTGCATTTTCTTTTTCTCATTGCTTTTTACCCCTCTTGATTAAATTGCAGAATTCTTCTCTCAGCCTGACGACCGTCTCCTGGTCTCCGGAGACCTCAGCCTTGTGTATCTGGGTCTGTAAGCGCTGTCGGGTCGAAATCACTCGCTTATTCTTAATTAACCTTATGCAGTCATCTACTATTCTTGTTTTATTCTCTTCTGCTACCTCAGAATCAAACACAGACTCAGATATACACTGCAGCATCTCTTGATCCTCAAGGCGCCCCATTATTTTATTTGCTTCAATTTTTTTACCTTCAGAAATCAAATCAAACATAATAGAAACCATCTTTGTCGCGCGTTTATCCTGGAAATCGGCAGGCTCAAGATGCTGCCTAATATAGTCGATCAACCGGGTCTCCTCCAGCATCAATTTAATCAACAGCTTCTCTGTAGGGTTAATATCGGCTTTACTTCTGGGCGACGTAAGATCTCCTTGATCTGCCTTACGTCCATCCTTAATCTTGCCCAACTCTTCTAAGACAAAGAACTCTGCGACATCCAGATGCTCAGCAAATTTTTTAATATATTCAGCCTTTAGAATTGAATCTCTGAATTTGCTTATAGTCGGCAACATCTCCTGACTGATCCCGGCCTTACCCTGCGGGTCTTTGATATTATAACGCGATTTCAAAACCTTCAGCTTATAATCAAAGAGTGTTTCTGCAGAACGGATCAGTTCCTTAAAAAGGGCAATATCTCTCTGTCGAATAAACAAATCAGGGTCTAGCCCTTCCGGAAGGGAGACCACTCTAACGTTCATCCCCTCCTCGATGAATATATCTAAAGCCCGTAAAGCCGCCATCTGCCCTGCATCATCGGCATCATAAATAATTACCACATTATGCGTATAACGTCTTAATAACCGTATCTGCTCTGGGGTCAGGGCAGTGCCCAGCGAGGCGACGATATTACGCACCCCCTCCTGGTAAGGAATTATAAAGTCCAGATACCCCTCTACAACAACCGCAAAATCATCCTCTCTTATCGCATCCCTGGCCAAATTCAAGCCGTAAAGGTTTCTCCCCTTGGTATATATAGGCGTCTCCGGAGAATTTATGTACTTGGCAAGAGCCTTATCCTTATTATCGGATAAAATTCTTCCGCCAAAGCCCAGCACACGGGACTTAACATCGGTTATCGGAAAAATAAGCCTAGCCCTGAACCTGTCGTAATAACCGCCTCTCTGCTTAGCCAGGATAAGGCCTGCCTTCTCCATCAAAGACAAGGCCACTGACTCAGAACGCAGAAAATTAATCAGGCCATCCCATTTATCTGGCGCATAACCAATGCCAAAGACATCGATTGACTCTTGCTTTACGCCCCGATCTAAGAGATATTTCTTTATAGCTGCCGCCGATGGATGCTTTAAATTACCCTTGAAAAAAGCAGCCGCCTGCTCGTTTACCTTAAAGAGCTGTGTATATAACCCGGCTGTTGCCGAATCCTCTTTCTTTATCTCCGGTAGAATAACACCGGCTTTTCTTGCTAACACTTCTACCGCCTCCGGAAAATCCAACCGCTCATAACGCATAAGAAACTTAAAGGCATTTCCGGATTCACCGCAGCCAAAACAATGATAAATCTGGCGTTCCGGCGAAACCATAAACGACGGAGTCTTCTCATGATGAAAGGGACAATTCGCCTTGAAATTTCTACCTGCGCGTTTCAGAGGAATATGCTCGGCAATAATCTCGACAATATTCACCCGGCCAAGTATTTCTTCTAATAAATTTTCCGGTATGCGCATATTCCGTTCTTTCGTTCGCCTGTTCCTGAGTTCTTTAACTTGCAAGGATGTATTTAAATTCTTGAGATGCGGCGGAAACCCGAACAATCTAATATATAAAATTTCTCTCCAGCCTTCTTTTCTATGCGGTCTAGGAGTAAGTTTAGGCCCAGATTATCAGAAGAGATGTGCCCGGCAATGACCGCATTTAGATTTATATCCTTTGCTTTCTTAAAATGCCCCTCACTTAAATGCATCGAAACCAGAGTCCTGACCCCCTGCTTATAAAGTTTACCATAGACCCCTTTGGGCCCTTCGGTACCCCCGGTCATCTCCAGCAAGACCTTACCTGCACGGCGCCGGGGATTCCCCAAAATAACTTTGGGGCCGTTACCTACCTCTCTGGCAGCAATTTTATATTCGGGAATATCTAAGAGGGTATCAACGATATCCTGCACACAATATGGCTTCTTTTTCAAAAATAACTTCTGCAGATAATCGGCTACCTGATTATCTGCGGGGGTATGCAGACAGATAAAAGGAATATCCAACAACCTCGCCGCATCTACCGACCTCATATGGTTGACACTGATTATCCCCCTCTCTACCTCCCTGATTCTCTCATCCAAAAACTCCTCTGCAACCTTGCGTGGGAAACCAGTTTTGACCAGAATATCCGCCTGCAACCGCATTACCTCCGGCAGGCTACAAAAAGCCTTACCTTGCGGGTGATGTGAAATCACCAGGTCCAACCCATTCCTCTGACGGATCTTCTCTGCTAAGAGAAGCTCGGCGACACCAATATCAATACCTACCAGGATCTTTTTGATATCCTTCTTGGGATTCCCATAAAGAATAGCCGAATCAGGAAAAACCTTTCTCTTCCCCTTATCCTTGCGCACATCGCAGCTTGCGCCTAGGAAAATAGCTTCTTTATAAAAACCCTCGAGATTCATCTATTCCTCACTTGAGCTTCGATTGATAATACATCACCGTTTAATCCCTGATCGGGAGAAAACTTGGAGATGATACTATCCCAGATGCCGCGATAAGCCAGCGGCGCTATCTGAAATACTGGTTTGGCCACTAGCGATCCCTGTACGCTTCCTCTTAAATATTCGTTAGATGAAATAAACAGGGCAAAGAGTATAAAACTTACAGTCAGCACCCCTCTCAACAGGCCCAACAGGAAACCGGCCCACCTGTTTATCACACCCGGGACATCCTCAATCTTTATCAACAGAGTAAATAATCTTCGTAGTGCCACCAGGAGAAAATAACCACTGAATGCCAAAATGAGAAAACAGATAAACTTTAAGAACCCTAAAGGAGTAGCCTCTACGAAAGCAACGCTATGTAAAAAATTCGATAAAGATGTGTAGTACTGGAAGGATAGATAAACTGACAGGAGGATCCCTATAAATTTAAAAAATTCAATAGTCAACCCTCTTTTTAGAGAAACATAACAGATCCTAAGAAAGACAACTACCAGAAAAATATCCAGCCAATTAAATTGCTTTAAAATATCTATCAAGACGAAACCCTTTGAAAATAATTAGGTTAAATAATGAAGAAAGTATATCATATAGAGTGGTTGGTGTCAAGGTAAGCGCTTACTTAATTACCCCCACCAAAGACGGGGGTAATTAACCCTGCACCGATATGGTGTGGGGGTAATTTCGGCCAGACAACTTATGATCGCTCTTGCTCCATAAGTTGTGGCCTCATTTACTCTATCTCAAAAGAGATAACAACGTTAAAGGAGAGCTGCTTATAGTCAAGCTCTTTGGGGAACGGCGGAAAAGGCGATGCGTCTTTGACGCTCTCCAGGGCGATCGTCCTCAAATAGCCGCTGGAAGATGATTTTTTGTCGATTAAGCGAACATTTTTAAGCCCCCCCTGGCTGGTAAGGACAAAGGTAATAAAGACCTGCCCCTCTTCCATGCGATTATAGTTCTGGTAGAGGGCGCGCTTAATCTTCTCCCGGACTATCTGGGAATACGCCAAATAAGACGGACTCTGATTTTTATCCAGCTCTTCCTGAGGCGATAGGGTGATCTTTGTCTTTACGGCGATTACATCCGGCTTGATAAAAGACGGCTTGGTGAATGCATCTTTTATCGATAGATCTGCTTTGTTAGGCTCAAAAATATTGTCTTTCTTTGTCAGGGATGGCGGAAGCTGATTCTTCTTAAATGAGACATTCTCCGGCAGCTTCAACAAACGCTCTTTTCTATTGGTTTTGCTCTGATCAGGAAGATCTATTCTTTTAAGCGGTTTTAAATACTGAACCTCTATCTGCTCCTTTTGTTCCTGCGGAACTTCTTGCTTAAGCCCGAAGTTCGGGCTGCGCAGGAATATCGCACCGTGGACGGCCAGAGAGATAACCAGAGCTATCTGAAATATTTTATTAGAGTCCATCTTTTACTATAAAGATAACATAAATAGTCTTCACTGACAAGCCTAATTAGCTGAGGGGTCAGGGTGTTTTTCCGCACATCCCTCATCCTGAGGAGCGAAGCGACGAAGGATCTCATGAGATCCTTCAGCCCTTCGGGCTTCAGGATGACCAGTCGGGGGATGAAAAAACTCCCCGACTGGTCAATTAGCTCCTGGCTAAAAATCCAGCCTAAAGCCCCCGGTAGCGGAAAATCCCGGCATAGGATAGTCCCTGATCACCTGATAATGCCTGACTAGCATATTATCAAATTTTACATAACAGGTGACTCCTTTACGAATATCCTTAGAGAGGTATAGATCCCAGAGAAAGAACTGCTTAACCTTAATATCATTAGCCGCGTCATGATATCTCTGCCCCGTAAACTGACCCTTAAGCTCCACGATCAGGCCACAAAAATCATTGAATTTCAGCGCCGCATCGACTTTATGCTCCGGCTGGTAGATTAGAAAATTATGCGTATTCCTATCCTTTGCCCGCAAGAAGGTATATCCTAAATTAAGTTGGAAATTGTCCATAAAAAACAACCCGCTTTCAAATTCGATACCATCTATCCCAGCAGAGTCAACATTTGTTGGTACCCATACGCCGCTGTTATTTTCGGCCCAATTAATCAACTTAGTGTATTTGCTCCTGTAGTAAGTAAGGTCTAAATTTAAATTTTTTCTTACCCGATAGCTTACTCCGAATTCTCCAGTAGCCCCCTCCTCCGGCTCTAGATCAGGATTCCCTCTCCAGCCCTGATCCGGCCAATAGAGGTCATTAAAGGTAGGTGCCCGGAAAGAGCGGCTGAACAGTGTATGCAGCTTAAGATCATCGCCGAACCTGTAGCTTAGCTGTGCGCTGGGATTATATTTCTGCCCGAAATTGGAGTAATCATCCATGCGCAGGCCGCACCCTGCTTCAAAATTATCAAAAACCTCCATCTCGGCCTGAAGGTATCCGGCGCGAACGATATACTCATGCTTTGCGCTAGTAGTGCTATCATTAAGATTCTTTACATAGTTAAGGCCACCTATCAGATCACAATTCTCAAATAGCTGCCTGGCCCCCTGTAATTCCACCCCATAGACTTTAGTAGTATGTATTGACTTATCAAGTGCTGTATCCCATATCGAGCCTGCGCTATCTTCAATAAACTCTAACCGATTATAATTCTTATAGAACCTAGTCGATACCTCAGTCAATTCATCCGGGGTAAAGCTCCACTTAAAATCCAGTGAATTCTTTAAGCTCCCCTGCTTATCATCTAAATCCGGGTTTACTATGCTCCCCGGAGTACCCAGTTTACTAACGTAAAAGGATGGCCTAAATTCCAGGCCATTCTGATCATTCAAATTATAGATAAACTTTGCATTCCAGTCTTTAGAGGTAAATTCAGAATTATCGCGAAAACCCTCGGAGCTCTGATATCCGGCGTTAAAGCTTACGCCTAAATCACGGATCCTGGCCCCATATGAGAGACGCTCGTCATACGTCCTGAATGTCCCGAAGCTCGAAGAGAATTTTATGCGCTGGCCTTCTATAGGCGGATTCTTAGTAATAATATTTACAACTCCCCCCATCGCCTGAGAGCCATATATGTGTGATCCGGGACCATGCATAACCTCAATTCTCTCTATATCATCCAGAGGAATACTGCTTAACTCCGTCTCTCCGTCGCGCGGGTTATTCACCGGCCTGCCGTCAAGTAAGACTAAGACCCCAGCGGCAGTTGATCCGCGCATCCTAATCGTCTTTGTCGCCCCCGGGCCTCCGTAATTACTGATATTCACAGAAGTCAGCCCCGTAAGCAACTCCTCTATATTGGTCGCTCCGGTATTCTCTATATCTTTGCTGGTAATCAGATCTACCTTACGCGATAGACTACCGTAGCTCTCGGCAACGCCTGATGGAGTAATAACTATCCTCTCTAAGTCAACGTCCTCAGCATAAAGAGAAGTCGCAAAAACTGGAATAGAAAAAACTATCAAAAATAATAATATAACTCTTTTCATCTTGTAATTCTCCTTTCCCTTCCTGCGAAGGTACTTATTCCATGACAGACGATCGACCGGACTCAATTAGTCAATAGTTTATAGTCTATAGTCCACAGAAAATACTTTTCACTTTTGGTTTTTATTCTATGGACTATGGTCTATTGACTATGGACTAAACCATTACCGTTGCGCGGCAGTACCCGGAATTCCTACACAAAAAACAGATCACCGGGATTTCCTTCGCCTGTATGGTAGATTTTTAATTTTTGTCTTCTGCCTTATATTCCTTAATATCCAAAAACCAGTGCCGCCAAAAACCTTCCTTAATGATCGGTTCTGCCTTAGTTATCTTAAGACGCTTCTTAAAGATTGGCCCATCAACCACAACTGTATGGAATTCTCCATTCTCTCCGCAGGGACAGACACCCTTAGCTTCTAACTCAGAGATTAATTGCGTATCGATTGTTCTGCCTATATACTCCTTGCCCATAATATCAGCTTTAGCGCTAACGATAATTGCCTTAAACCCTGCATTCAAGAACTCCTCTACGATTTCCCGGGGTGGATTATTCCAAAGAGGCTCAATCGCAGCTATACTTAATTCTTTACAGACTCTCTCTACCCAACTCTGATGTTCCAGAAGATATACATCGCCAAAAACCATTGAATTAACCCCTCTAGTCATAAATTTCCTTACCGCTACCTTAAACTCCTCTTCATACTTCTGCATATCAGGGCTTACCTCTTCGCAGACAAGGGGCAGACCGATTAGTTCTGCCTGCAGTTTCATAAGGGGCATCTGGAGGCCGTGAAAACATCCCCGTTTTGATTCCCGGGAGACAAAAGTCAGCAAACTAGATACATTTACCCCCTGTTTAACTGCCCGATAATATGCCAAACAGCTATCTTTACCTCCGCTCCAGGATGAAATCGCACTCGATGCATCCATTCTATTCTCCTTATATTAAAAATACCGCACTTAATAAAACCAGGACTTCCGCCAACTCATTTGTCGCCCCCAGTGTATCCCCGGTTATCCCGCCGAGTTTTCTGTTAATGAACTTCCCGAATAAAAGCGTAAAGAGTGCCACCACAAGAAATATTATAAGGGCCTTAAGCCCCCAAACCGCTAAAACGCTCGCTAAGGCTATGGCGCTTGAGACCAGGAAGATCTTCCAGTTTATCCCATCTAGAAATATGCGGGCCTTACCTTCCAGGCGGGCATAGGGAAAACAAAACATTGATAAAACCATCGCCCACCTGCTTAAGACGCACATCAACAACAATCCACCTTTCTGGTAAACCATAGGCAGAGAAAATAATAAGGCGATCTTTAAAAGGATAATAGAGACCACACTTAACATCCCCATTACCCCTGCCCGACTATCCCGCATAATTGAGAGCATCCCTGCTTTATCTTTATTACATAATAAGGCGTCGAAGGTATCGGACAATCCGTCTAAGTGCATGCCTCCGGTTAAGATTATCAAGAGAACGATCAGGATCGCATCAATACTCAACTGCCGAAAGCCAAACACAAACAACAGCTCTCCGGAAACGCATAATAACGCACCTAAAAACAGGCCGACAAGCGGAAAGCATACCATTGACAGAGATGCTTTTTTCTCGCTGAAGCTTTTAATCTTTAAGGGAATGATCGTGAGGAACTGGATCGCTAAAAGTAAACTTATCATAATTTGTCCTTATTGGAGACTTTGGCGTCTTTAAAGGTCGCCATCTGATTTAAGATCTTTACCGAGGCCTCACAAAGATTGATGCCAAGTGCAGCGCCCGTACCCTCACCTAGCCTTAGATTAAAATCAAATAGAGGTTTTAATCCGATATAATCCAGGATCACCCTATGACCTTTCTCGACTGAGCAGTGACTGGCGATCATGTATTGCTTAGTCTTGGGTTGGAGACCAAAGGCGATCAACGCGGCGGCACCCGAGTTAAAACCGTCAATAACTACCGGTACCCTCTTTGCGGCAGCGGCTAGAATCACCCCTGCTATTCCTCCGATTTCATAACCCCCTACTTTTGCCAGGACATCCATAGCAGAAGACGGATCAGGCTTATTTATCTCGATCGCCTTCTTAATAATCCGAACTTTATTTAAAAAACTTTTTTCATCAATACCGGTTCCATAGCCGGTAATCTCTTCTACGGCTTTGGCAGTAAATACAGCGGTTATGGCGCTTGAGGCGGTAGTATTGGCAATCCCCATCTCTCCGGTTCCGATAATATCAACTCCATTCTCAAACTCCTGATTAAAAATCTCGATTCCCGCAATAATTGAATTAATCGCTTCCTCTTTAGTCATCGCCGCACCCTTGGCGATATTTTTGGTGCCATAATTTATTTTTTTAGAGATTAACCGTTCGCTGGTATCCAGGTCGCTGGCTACCCCCAGATCAGCCACTACCACTTTTGCACCTACATGCCGCGCTATAACGTTTATCCCAGCACCCCCTCGCAAGAAATTATAGACCATCTGTGCGGTTACCTCTTTAGGAAAGGCGCTTACACCTTCTTCGCTTACCCCATGATCAGCGGCAAATGTAAAAATGACTTTCTGCTTAAGCTCCGGGGCAACCTTTCCGGTTATACCTGCTATAACCTTGGCTAGCTCTTCCAGTCTTCCCAGGCTTCCAAGAGGCTTAGTTAGAGAATCTAATCTCTCTTGGGTCAAATCCATAATCCGCTTATCCGGTGGCTGAATACTTCTTATCGCCTGATTAATCCTATCCATTTTTTAATAAGCGCATAACTTAGATTCGCTTTAAGCGAAGCTAAGTTATAGCGTCCGTTGTTTGATTCTCTATCAGCGTGCGCGAATTAATCCCGCTCTTTTGGAACGCATACTGTTAGCATTATATCCAAAAGGGCGGGACAAATTCCCCCGCACCCAGCCTATTGTATAGCTTGCAGATACAAAGCTGGGTGCGGGGTCATTTGATCTTCTGGGCTATCCCAGCGATCATGAAAAATACCTCTTGTGATTTTCCGGCTACAATCTGATTTATTATTCCGTTTATATCACGAAAATCCCTCCCCAACTTAGAAACCGGCACGATCCCCATTCCGACTTCGTTGGAAACGATGATTACCCTGCCCTTAAAGTCAGAAAGAAAGGTTATGATTTTTTTGATTTTCTGCTCAATCATACTCTGCGTAGCCCCCTTAAGAAGCAGATTTGAGACTAAGAGCGTCAAACAATCAATAATAATGCAATCCGTCTTATTGCTTATTTTCTTTAATGCTATGGTTAAATCTTTATACTCCTGGAAGGTCTGCCAAACCCTAGGTCTTTGTTTCTGATGCAGCCGGATGCGCTGCCTCATCTCATTATCCAGAGGCTCACAAGTAGCAATAAAGGCTACCTGCTTATATCGTCTAGCTAACTTCAGTGCAAAACTACTCTTTCCGCTCCTGGCACCCCCTATAATAAAGGTAATCTTAGCCATCTTCTATATGTGTGATAAATCATTAAATAAAACGACTCTTGCTCTCTGACTGTTATACTCAATAACCGTAACACTTGCTGCTTTCGGGATATTCCTCCAGAAATCTTTTGAATTCATTAGATGGTTTAAAAAGATACTGATTACGCCTCCGTGACAGACGACCGCCACCGTCTCTTGCGGATGAAGAGAAATAATTGACTTAAAAGCATTTACTACTCTTTTTTTAAAATCTGCTAAGCGCTCTGCCCGGGGAATCGCCACAGCAAAAGGATTGTTAAGCCACCTGCTATAGATTAAAGGATGCTTATTTAGAATCTCCTTATAAGTCAAGCCCTCAAGTATCCCAAAGTTTATCTCCCTCAACCCGGCGACTCTTTTAACCCTCCTTCGAGAGAAAATTATCCTGGCGGTTTGAATCGCCCGCTTCCTGTCACTTACATAAATTTTATCTATCGGCTTACCCTCAAATCTTCTTTTTAACCTTCTGGCCTGTGATAACCCTCTTGAGCTCAAAGGCAGATCAGTGAAGCCGGCATACCTCTTCTCTAAATTCCATTTAGTGAGACCATGTCTGATCAGAATTAAACGGGCCTTCATTTATCCCCCTTAGGAACCAAGACTACGAAAGGCTTATGGCTGTAAGGATTCTCCCTAACAACAACTGTTGTCTTATAAAGGGCCTCAATATTCTGATAAGTCAGCACTTCTTCAGGGCTGCCCTCTTTAAAGATCTCTCCGCCGTCTAAAAGGATAATCCGGTTGCAGAATTCTGCAGCCAGATTTAGGTCATGAAGGACCAAAACGATCGTCAAGCTATTCTTGGAATTTAGCTTTCTTAACAGATCTAACACCTGTATCTGATGGCCGATATCCAGATGTGAGGTCGGTTCATCCAGGAATAAAAGGGCCGGCTCTTGGGTAAGTGCCTTGGCGATGATCACCCGTTGACGCTCTCCGGAGCTTAATTCATCTATCCTCTTATCCTCTAGATGCCCAACATCGGTCATGGCTAATGCGCCGCTGGCGATCTGCCTATCCTTCTTAGTCTCTGGCTGCAATCGCTTAAGATGCGGTATCCTGCCCAGTAGAACAACCTCAAAGACACTAAATGGAAAGTTAATTATTGTTTCCTGCGGCACGAACGCTACCTGGCGGCAAAACTCCTTAAGATCCATACCGGCTATACTTTTGCCCTCAAGCCTTACCTCTCCGCTATCTATAGGAATCGCCCTAGTTAAAAGGCGCAAAAGAGTGGTCTTGCCTGAACCGTTGGGTCCAATGATACCCATAAAATCGCCTCTGGCTATCGAAAATGAAACATCTTTGATAACCTCGCGATTACGGTAGCCGCCACAAAGACTGTTAGCCTTAACAAAAATATCCACTCTATTTAACCCTCTGACTGCGCTTTAAAAGGATGATAAATATCGGCGCCCCGACGGCCGCAGTGATTACCCCGATAGGAATCTCAAGCGGAGGAAGAAGTGTGCGCGCCAGGGTATCAGAGAAGACCATAAATATAGCCGCCGCCAGACAGGTTGCCGGGATCAAGACCTTATGATTTGGCCCGACTACAAGGCGCATCATATGCGGAATCATCAAGCCGACAAATCCGATAATCCCGCATACGCTCACAATACTTGCAGTGACCAAAGACGCCAGTACTATCAAGATTCTTTTTACCTGATTAACATTTACTCCCAGATGAATCGCCTCCTCTTCGCCTATACTAATGGCATTTAGGTCCTGGAAGAATATATAAATGGCAGCTATCCCAAAAAAAACTGTCACAGAAACCATAATTAAAAATTTTAAATCATAAACCTGCAGATTTCCCCAAAGCCACCAGGTGGCTCCATGAAGAACTTCGCTGCCTGAGATAGAGATCATAAATACGATAATAGCCGATAGCGCAATAGAGACCACTACTCCGGAAAGAATCAGAGACTGCTCGGGGATCCTGCCGTTCTGGCGCGCCAGATTATATACCAGAACTAAACTAAAGATCGCTCCAATAAAAGCAAACACCGGAATAGTCGCCCAAGAAACTCCGATAATAATAGCTATTACCGCCCCCAAGCCGGCCCCGCTTGAAGTCCCTAAAAGATAGGGCTCAGCCAGAGAATTGCGCATAATCGCCTGGAGGACTATGCCGGAGACTGCCAAGCCCGATCCTGCAACTATGGAAAGGGCGATCCGCATCAGCCGCAGAATGACAATCGGTTGATTCTCGGGGAGAAACAAATCTCTAAAAGATATATCTACTGCCCCCTTAAGAATTCCCCACAGTATCGCCACCACCAACAGGATAACCAAAAGTATGATCCTACTTCTCATTGATAAAGCCTCTTATGGATCTCGTTTATCCCCAAAACCACCCTCGGCCCTGGGCGTAATAGAATATTGGGATTAATATCATTGTAGACCTGGTTATTCTTTACCGCAGTTACCTCTGACCAGCCAAACCGCTCGGCAAAGAGATTCTGCGGATTCTTCTGGGCCATATATGCAAGAATGATATAGTCAGGATCACGCCTGATTACTTCTTCCACGCTAAAAGAACTATACGGACGCTTTGTATCACTTGCAATATTTATGCCTCCGGCGACCCTTACTAACTCATCGATAAAAGAACCTCTCCCAGCAGTGGTCAGGGGATCATACCAGATCTCTATAAAAACCTTCGGCCTCTGCCCCAAGGGGACATCTTTTACCATCTGACTGACAGACTGTATCTGCTTCTGCATAGTACTGAGGAGCACCTGTGCCTCGGCATCTTTCTGAGTAATCTTCCCAATATCGATGATCGAATCGTATAGCTCCTTGAGACTGGAAGGATCAGAGACAAATACTTTAAGATTTAGTTGCCTTAGTTGCTCTACTATCGGCGCCTGCTCTAATCCGGTAGAGAAGATATAATCCGGCCTCAGAGAGACTATTTTTTCCACACTTGGACGGCTAAAATCTCCCACCTTTTCCTTGTCTTGAGCTTCTTGGGGATAATCACAATAGGAGCTTACCCCCACCACTTCATCTCCAAGTCCCAGGGCAAATAAGATTTCCGTAACCGAAGGAGCTAAGGAAACATACCTGGGCCGGGATTTCGAATCCGCCAATACCTCTACACAAACAGAGGCCTGCAATAGGGCAAAGCTCAGAAGAATTGATATAAAATGCTTCCTAATCATCTAGCTCCATTCCCTCGTGCTCTAATCTGTGTAATCGGCTGCCTCAATCTTTTGATCATAGATCTCAAATAAAAAACCCTTGATACAAAAAGTATCAAGGGTTGCACCCAAAGTTTTCTCTGGCCCTTATCCACGAGGCGGATCTTCTTTGCGCTACAAGGTCTTCTGGCTTAGGGCGCTACCTCCCTGCTCCTTCCCGGTCTTTCTCTCTTTAAACCCAGTGGAGTTATGCAGGTGTTCTTAGCCCTTTACAGCGGCGGGACCGCGGCTGATTCTCACAGCCTTCCCTTTGTATCGCATATCAAAATTTATTCTATATATTACATTAGGAAAAACTACCTGTCAAGAAAAAACAGGGGGGTTTTTAGAGTTCTATACCCTTCCTGGCCCTCAGGCCCTTACGAAAATAATGCTTAACCTCCTTGATTTCACTAACCAGGTCAGCAAGCCCTATAATCGCTCTAGGACACGACCGGCCCGTAAGGACTATCTCGGTATTTCCCCCGTACCTCTTTAAGAAAATAAGAACTTTATCTATGTCTATCATCTTGGTTTGTACAGCGCCAAGTACTTCATCCAGGATTATCAAATCAAATACTCCGGCTTCAGTTTTTTCCTTTACCTTTTTAAAGCCATTATTGGCTAATTTTATATCCAAAGACGAAGGCTTCTTTCCAACAAAACAGCCACGGCCAAATTGTTCAAGCTTAATTTTTTTAATCTTCTTCAAAGAGTTCAACTCGCTAGACTTCCTCCCTTTGGCGAATTGACCGATATAGACCTTCATCCCCGCACCTGCTGCCCGTAAAGCCAGCCCCAGGGCTGCGGTGGTTTTACCTTTACCGTTACCGGTATATACCTGTATCATCCTCTCATCGCCTTCCAGCTACTAACACCCAGCGTAGATAAAATTAATACAATGCATCCGGCAATAAGTACACCTGTAAATATGGCACAAAGAGCCCAGCGGAATCTGACCTTAAACAGAGATGCCGCAAACACCCCTGTCCAGGCGCCGGTCATAGGCAGGGGGATCGCCACGAAGAATATCAAGGCCAGTGCCTCATATTTCTGAATCGCCTGGGCCTTCTTTCGAGTGCGGGCGAATTGCCAGTCAAAAAATCGCTTAAAGATAGTGAATCTGCTTAAATAATTTGAAACCGGCTCCAAGAGAAATAGGGCCGGGATTACAAAGCTCATATTGCCTATAATCGACAGCCATAACGCCTTAGCAGGCGACATACCCAATGACAGTGCCAAGGGGATCGACCCCCTTAACTCAGCAATCGGAAGGGCAGCCACGATCATTACCACATACTCCTTAGGCACCCCTTTTAGCCAATCAAGAACGATCCCTAACATTCTTTTATAATTACTCCTTCTTACAGCCGTACTCGCCCACCAGAGGGACAAATACGCAGCCGCATATATCCTTAGAATTCAACACACCATTCTTCTTCTGGGCCAGAGTCAACACCTGACTAAAACTCTCCCCTAAAGGCAGGATCAGCCTGCCGCCTTCTTTTAACTGCTCAGACAATGGCAGGGGAATCTGGGGGCTGGCAGCAGTTATAATAATCCTATCAAAGGGAGCCTCCTCTGGCCATCCCAAGGTACCGTCGCCTATTTTAATCTTGATATTTTTATACCCCAATTCATCTAATACCCGTTTTGCCCTCTCCCCTAAACCGTCAAACCGCTCTATACTATAGACCTCTCTGGCCAACTCGGCTAATATCGCTGTCTGATA
>JADHWA010000012.1 GCA_016783715.1 Candidatus Omnitrophota bacterium | reverse complement strand
CAGGCCAAGTGACCCTCCCTGGACTTGTAATTGGTGGTATGGATGCTATGGTAATTGTAGCGGTTTAAACAACTCTTAAGAATTAATTATTTTTATAATTTTTCTTCAATCGATTGATAAAGCTAATATAAATCCTTTAGCAAATAAACCATGGTTTTTAAGTCTCTATAGGAAATCTCTCCTCTTAGCCCTACTTCCTGCTTTAGGAATATTGGAATTTTTGCTCTGCGATAGTAAAACACCTCTTATTGATAATAACCATACTGAAAGCGGTCCGGTGGGGGTCTAATTCTTGCCTCAAAATTAATGTAGACTCAAGGGTGGGGTATAAATTAGGGCAAAGTAGCCACTAATTCCCAAGAATATGTCATATTGCGTCCACAATGTGCTTTTGATCGGGCCGCCGGGTAGCGGCAAGACTATCAATAAAATAATCACCCTGCCTAGTTCAATCAGGGATTTCTCTCTCCATAATAAACTCTTGAAGCTTATTTTTAGCTTATTTATTTTTGACCGTGATCTCTACGGATGAAGTATCAGTCTTCCCCTGGTTATCCTGTACCGTCAAGGTGACCGTAAAGACCTTTGGCTCGAAAGACCCGCTGTAGAATGTATTTGTGGGACTGGATTTATTAGAGGTATCTCCGTCGCCAAAATTCCAGTCGTAAGAAACAATCTTTGCTTTTGGGCTGCGGGATTTCCTACCGTTAAATTTCACCACCAACGGAGAAAGCCCTAGAAGAGGCCTTGCGGTGATTACCGCCTCTATCGATTGACTTGGCTTAGGAGGTGTTTTCTTCTCTCTATCTTTGATCAGATCTACTTCAAAAATTAGCTCCTCTATCTCTTGCTGTGAAGTATCCTCCCGGACAACTTCTATCTCGGTGATCTTCTCCTCCACTATAACTTCCTCTGGCTCCTCAACTTCTATCTCGGTGATCTTCTCCTCCACTACAACTACCTTTAGACCCTCAACTTCTATCAGCTCTTCCTTGATATCCATAATGCCGAGTTGCTTGCGAACTTCAGCCTCATCTCTAGCTGATTTGCGGCCCCACGGCCACCAGCCAAAAACTTTGTCAGTAAGGCTCTTCTTCCCAGGCTCTATAACGACTGGCTCCTGGAGCTCTTCCAGAGATAGGTCCTCCTGAATATATTCATCCAGGTCTACCTTAAGTTCTTCTATATGCTCCTCTTGCTTAGCTTCCTTCTGGGCATCGACCTCTTGCACCTTCTTCTTATATTCCGGGTTATGCTCGTATTTATAATCGGCTATAGCGATAAAGGGCAGGCGAAAGATACCCCCGACTAATTTCCAAAACGAAGTCCATGGCCCCCAGACAGCTTCCTTAAAACGGTTCTGGATATAACCCATCTTCTTATAATAATCTTCGACAACTCTGCGGCGCCGCTTAAAGCGCTCCTTAGCCAGATACCGATCCGGGACACTGTCATCGGGCCCCAGCGTATACTCCAAAATGGTATATCCGTCGCGTGAGACTACATACCCTTCATCATGCGGAGACTGACCGTGGTGATATCTATAGCCGGCACAACCGGATAAAAACAGAATAGCAACCAGCAAGAGTTTAAGGTTTTTCATACTTTCCAGACTCCTTTCATACCAGCTTTCTTTTAAAATTTTATCAGGGCTAGTGCCTCAGAGCGCGTCTTCTGATTTTCTTTAAATATGCCCCTGACCGCCGAGGTCACGGTCTGTGCCCCGGGTTTTCTAACCCCCCGCATCGACATGCAAAGGTGTTCTGCTTCCAAAACTACGATCACCCCGAGCGGCTTCAATTTTGACATAACAATCTCTGCAATCTGTGAAGTCAGGCGCTCCTGAACCTGCGGCCGGCGCGATAAAATATCTACCACCCGTGCTAGCTTACTTAATCCGGTTACCCTGCCATTCTTGGGGATGTAAGCAATATGGGCACGACCGATAAACGGCAGGAGATGATGCTCGCAGACCGAATACAAAGGGATCCCCTTAAGCAGAATAATCTCATGATGCTTCTGGTCTAAAATAACCTCCAGCTCCTTCTCCGGATCTTGAGCTATCCCCGAGAAGATCTCTTCATACATCTGGGCTACGCGCGCAGGGGTATCAATCAAGTCTTTCCTTCCCGGATCCTCTCCGACAGCATCCAGTATATCTCTAACCGCTTTTTCAATCTTCTTTTTATCCATAATCTACCTCACTGGTATAATCCTTAGGCATAATCATAGATTATACCTGATTACTAAGATTTTGTTAGATTACAGAGATTAATATCTCCGTAATCTTTATAGTCTATTATTCCTTATCAATAATCACTGTAATCGGACATCCTGATCATTTCTCTTTATAGGATGTCTATTTTCCTATACAGAATTCGCTGAATATCCTATTCAGGAGATCCTCTGAAGAATTCCCGCCTGAAAGATCATCCAGGTGCCCGACTGCCTCTTTTAGATCCTGGGCTATGAATTCTGGCGACAACTTATTATCTAATGAATCCAGAGCTTCGGCAATGTTTTTTTGCGCACCTTTTAAGGCCTGAACATGCCGCGCGCTGGTAACAATTACCGAGGAAGATATGCCTCCTACCTTTCCGCCGTAAACAAATAGAGAAATGGCATCTTCTAGGAGCTTAAGGTTTCTGGATTTCTTTGCGCAGATCTTAACTACCGCCGGATATGCCTTTAATATCTTCTCTTCTTCAATCCTCTGTGTAAGGTCGATCTTATTGATTACCGCGATCACCTTCTTTTTCTTCAATCTCCTGATTAAAAGCCGATCGCCATTATCCAGCTTTCTACTTCCATCAAAGAGCAGGATAACAAGATCTGCCAATTTTATCTGCTTGGTTGTGCGCTCTATGGCTTTCTTTTCGATCAAATCCTGAGGTTCGATGATCCCGGCGGTATCCACGATTCTCACCGGAATGCCGTTGATGTCAATAATCTCTTCTATAGTATCCCGGGTAGTTCCGCAGATCGGCGTCACAATTGAACGTTCCTGCCTTAATAACGCATTGAGCAGGGAAGATTTCCCGGCATTTGGCTTCCCGCAGATAACTACATGGATACCTTCGCGCAGCAACATCCCTTTCTTTGCGCCATCTAATAACACACTTATCTGCTGACCAGCGATGCTTAGCTGCTGGCTAATGCTCCCTGAATCTATTCTGCCTATCTCCTCTTCGGGAAAATTAATATTTGCCTCCAGTATTGATAATGTCTCCAGGAGCAGCTTGCGCACCCTCCTTATCTCTCTTGAAAGAGCGCCCTTTAGCTGCTCTGCGCCTATCTTTAAGGCTGAGTCGGTTTTGGCACGAATAATATCCAATACCGCTTCTGCCTGCGCCAGGTCGATTCGACCGCTTAAAAAAGCCCGCCTGGTAAACTCACCGGGCTCCGCAAGCCTGGCACCGCTGTCTAGGGTAAGATCCAGCACCGCCCGTAGAGCGATGATCCCCCCGTGACAATTTATCTCTACGATATCTTCTTTGGTATATGAACGCGGCGCACGCATTACCGTAAGAAGCACCTCATCTACAATACCGTCGCCTGAAGATCTGTCTTTTTTAGTGGTTTTGATAATCCAGCCGTAATGCGTGGTATAGGCCTTAAAAGACGATGGCAATTTATTTTCTTTTGCCAGGAAGATCCTGTCGGCGATCTCCAAGGCCTCCTGGCCGCTGATGCGCACAATACCGATACCGGCCTCCCCCACAGGAGTAGAAATTGCAACAATCGTATCGTTGGTCCCTATCAATGACATCTCCTAAACTCCCCTACAACATATAGTGACCCTGTCACCAGAATCAAATCCTGCTTACCGGCAAGACCCAGGGCCTTGGCCCGGGCTTCTTCTACGCTTGCGGCCTGCTCCAGGACGCCGGAGGAATCAAAATATTTGGCTAATTTCGCGGGCTCTGCTGCCCGGGGAGTATCTGCCTTAGTCAAAATAACTCTATCTGCCAGACCGGCCAGATGTTTAGCTACCCCTTCTATATCTTTATCAGCCGATATGCCAAAGACCAAAAATAGTTTCCTATACTTAAAATTCTCTTTTATCGTCTTGCTAAGTGCTGCCGCAGAGTTGGCGGTTTGCGCCCCGTCTAAGACAACCAAAGGTCTTCTTTGGATTACTTCACACCTTCCCGGCCAGTGCGTCCTAAAGATCCCTTTCTTTATCGATTCAGGACCAATCTCCAGATCATAATTCCTTAGCGCCTCGATTGTCCCGACCGCTGCTGCGGCATTGACCATCTGATGCTCCCCGATTAAAGTAGTTTTTAGTTTGGGGAATCTGACTCCTATACCATCAAGGGCAAAACCACCATTCTCTCTCCGCCATTTAATATCTTTACCTACCAGGAAGAGCCTTGCGCCTTGGCTGCTACATTTATCGCGGAGGACCCGGAGCACATCCTTTTCTTGGGGAGCAGAAACCACGAACCTGCATCCTCTCTTTATAATTCCGGCTTTTTCTCTTGCGATCCGCGTTAAACTCCTGCCTAACTGTTGGGTATGATCATAACCAATCGGCGATATTGTACAGACTAAGGAGTCCACTGCGTTGGTGGCGTCAAGCCGACCCCCCAACCCCGTCTCTAAGACCGCAAAATCAACTCCCTCTTGCTTAAAATGGAGAAATGCCAATGCGGTGAAGGCCTCAAAGAAAGAGAGCGCCCCGCCGCGACAGGTTTGGTTGAACTTTTCAATAGCCGGCTTTAACTTCCCCACTAACCTGCTCAGCTGGGCCTTTGGGATCATCCCCTCAAACTCACACTGCCTTCTTGCTTTATATCCGGCAGATGGCCGCAAAATTCTTATCCTCTCTCTAAAGTCAGCTAAATGCGGAGAGGTATACATCCCGACTTTAAATCCGCTCTCTTTTAGGATATAAGCGATAAAGGCACAGGTAGAACCTTTGCCTTTTGTCCCGGCGACCTGAATACAGTTTAATCTCTTTTGGGGATTGCCAAGGGCATTAAGAAAATTCTTAAAACGCGCTAACCCAAATGACTCCCTATAATGGTAGGCTGTTATTTGTTCGTAGTCGATGCAGGAATCCAAATATCTGACTGCTTCTGGGTAGGTCATGCATTAATGCCGAAAATGCCGCATCCCGGTTGTAACCATTGCGATCTTATGTTTATCGCAGGCTTTGATTATCTCCTGGTCAGAGATTGATCCGCCGGGTTGAATTATAGCTTTAATACCTGCTTTGGCTGCCTCAGTTATAGCATCCGGCTTAGGAAAGAAAGCGTCAGAGGCCAAGCAGGAGTTTTTACACAATCCGCCTGACTTCTTAATTGCTAGCATCACCGCGTCTACCCTGGACATCTGCCCTGCTCCGATACCGACGGTCTTTGTGCCTTTGGTTAGGACGATTGCGTTTGATTTTACGTATTTGGCAACCGTCCAGCCAAAAATAAGACTCTCCATCTGCTGCCTTGTAGGCTTCTTCCTGGTTACCGCTTTAAGATTGCCGGGGTTAAAGGATTCTAAATCCTTCTCCTGTAATAAGAGCCCGCCGCTGACCCTTTTTAAATCAGGCTCATCTAAGATCTGCGTATCGAATGATTCCAACAAACGCAGATTCTTTTTATTTTTGAATAACTCCAGCGCCTCTCGGGTGAAACCTGGGGCGATGATACACTCAAGAAAGCCGCTTTTGGCTATAAGCTTGGCGGTTGCCAGATCCATCTCTCTATTGAGCGCCACAATTCCTCCAAATGCAGAGAGGGAATCACATTTCCAGGCGGATAGATATGCCCGGTCTAATTTGGAGTCCTCTGCCACGCCGCAGGGATTATTATGCTTTACCACGACTGCCGCGGGATTGCCAAACTCCTTAACCAGTTCAAAGGTCGCGCTTAAATCCAGGATATTATTAAAGGAGAGCTCCTTACCCTGCAATTGCTTAGTGTTGGCCAAACCTTTGGTTTTGCCTTTTTCCCGATAAAAGGCGGCTTTCTGATGCGGGTTCTCCCCGTATCTGAGGTCCTGAACTTTCTCGAAACCAAGAGAAAGCTCTCCCGGAAAAGATTCAGCTTGAGGTTTATTTTTAAAATGATTGCTCAGATAGTTAAAAATCGCCGCATCATACCGGCTGGTACGGACAAAGACATCTATGGCCAACTCCCGCAGGAGTTCCCGAGGCAATTTGCCGTTGTTTCTCTTTAGCTCTTCAGTTACCCTGCCGTAATCTTCCGGCGAGGAGACTACCGCTACCGACTCATGATTTTTGGCAGCTGAACGCAGCATCGATGGGCCTCCGATATCAATGTTTTCAATTACCTCCTCTATACTTACCCCGGGCTTCTGGGTTGTTTTTTCAAAGGGATAAAGATTCACTACTACCATGTCAATCAGCCCGATGTTGTGCTTCTTGATCGTCTCCATATGTTCTTGATTGTCTCGTAAAGCCAGGAGGCCTCCGTGGATATTCGGATGCAGGGTCTTTACCCTGCCATCAAGCATCTCGGGGAACCCGGTATGCTCTGAGACATCCTTTACCTCAACATTGTTCTGGCGTAATAATTTAGCTGTGCCTCCGGTAGAAAGGATCTCCACGCCGAATTTATTCAGTTCCTTGGCAAAATCCAAAACTCCTGTTTTATCCGAGACGCTAATCAATGCTCGCTTGATCGTAACCATCACCGAAATTCCTCCTTTAATGAGCGCATATTTTACGGAAGCTCCTTTAGGAGCAACGTAAAATATAGCTTCCCTTGTTTACTAGTCTATTGGCGTGCGCGAATTAAATCCTTGACATCTACGATGTCAAGGATAGTGTCTATTGTTTACTTATCTATCAACGTCTGCGAATTAAACCCCCACACCAATTACCATAAAATATTTTGCAATACCCCTTTTGACTAAAGCCTACCTCCCACTCCAGATAATTGGTGTGGGGGTAAGTTCGTCCAGCTCTTTTATACCTTAAAAATAAAGATTTTTTTATAGGTAAAAAGGGCTGGGCTCACTTATTTGCTAAAACGGAAAACCGCAATATCTGCATCCTGCATCAGGTAATCTTTTTGCTCCAGGCGCATCTTCCCGGCCTGCTTGGCCTGGGTCTCACCCTGCGCCTGAATAAAATCATCAAAGCTTATAATTTCAGCGCGAATAAATCCTTTTTGGATATCGGAATGTATCTCGCCGGCTGCCCCCCATGCGCTTGCGCCTTTTTTGATCATCCAGGAGCGAGTTTCTTTCTCTCCGGTAGTAAAAAAATTAATGTAGCCGCTCTGGCGTATACTTTTAATTAGAACCCCGTTTATATCATTTAACTCTTCTTTGGTTACAATCACCACCGGTTTATTTGTAGATAGGCCGAATCCGGAGATTGCCTTCTTTTCGACCTCTGAGAGTTCGACGCTTGAGATTAATTCTTCCTTCTCTAAGACATCCTTTAACTTCCCAAGTACCAACAACTCATCTTCGGGGATATCTTTGGGGAGGCGGGTTTCAACGAACTCCAGGTCCCTTAAAATCAGGTCAGTGCGGAACTCCGAGAGTGTCAAGATTGCATCGGCCTCCTGCAACAGGCTATCGCCGACTACCTCGACAGGGCAATAGGTTTTCTTTTTGGACTTGGTGAGCTTGTTGATCTGATCAAGCCGGCTATCTTTTATATTATGTTTTCCGGGATTTATTTCCGGGATAGAGAATAAAGCTATTTTCATAGTGGTCTTTCTAACTTAGTTGTGATTTTATCTTTGTTGCGGTGAGAATTTTACTTAGCAACCTCCTCAGTTTGCTTAGAAGCCTGGAACTTTGCGATAATGCCGCTGGCGATCTTATGAGGGACCGTCTCATAACTTAAGAATCTCATGGTATAAGAACCTCTGCCTCCGGTATGCGAACGCAAATCATTGGCATAGGTGAACATCTCAGACAAGGGGACTCTGGCCCTGACGACCTGAGTCTTACCTTTAATATCCATCCCCATAATCCGGCCGCGCCGTGAGTTGATATCTCCGGAGATCACCCCCAGATACTCCTCTGGGATAAATACAGATACATCCATTATCGGCTCAAGCAATACCGGACCGGCTTCCATAATCGCCTTACGCAGAGCCATCGACCCGGCGATCTGAAATGCCATATCCGAGGAGTCCACATCGTGATAGGAGCCGTCAAAAAGAGTAATCCGGATATCCTGAATCGGATAACCGGCAACCGCACCCTCCCGACAGGCCTGAGTTACGCCTTTTTCAACCGAAGGGATGAAGTTACGGGGGATGGCGCCTCCGAATATCTTATCGATAAATTCAAATCCCTTATTCCTCTCAAGTGGTTCAATCTCAATCCAGACATCACCATATTGCCCGCGGCCCCCCGACTGACGCTTAAACTTACCCTGCACCTTGGCCTTCTTGGTGATCGTCTCTTTATAGGAGACTTTCGGCCTCCCCAATTCCACCTCTACGTGAAACCTTTTTTTAAGCCGCTCGACCATTATGGTCAGATGCAGGTCGCCCATCCCCGAAATAATCAGCTCTTTTGTCTGAGGATCATGCGACACCTTGAATGTCTGGTCCTCTGCGGTAAGCTTATGTAGAGCCCCTGAGATTCTATCTTCGTCTGCCCGCGACTTTGGCTTAAGTGAGGCCGATATCGCCGGCTCCGGAAAGACCACCGGATCAAAAATAACCGGACTCTTCTGGTCTGCTAATGAATCCGATGTATGCGTATCCTTTAACTTTGCGATAGCAATGATATCTCCACAGGAGGCACTCTCTATCGTACGCTGCTCCTTACCCTGTAACAGATAAATCGGGCCGATCCTCTCCTTTGTGCTCCTATTAACATTGAAAAATCCGGTATTGGCTCCAATTATGCCGGCAAAGATCCGTATCAAGGTCAGCTGTCCGACATAAGGATCCGCGATGGATTTAAAAACAAAAGCCGCCAGTGGAGCATCTTCCGCAGGCAAAACTTCTTTCTTCTCCTCTGGATTCTCTGGATTAGAGCCTTCTGTTTTTACCCGCTCTAAAGGAGACGGGAGATATTGGACAATGGCATCCAGGAGCCCCTCTACCCCTTTGTCAGTCAATGCAGAACCGGATAAAACCGGGAAGACTTTGCGGTTGTCAACCGCCAGATGCAGACCCTCCACTATCTCCTCAGGCGTTAATGCAGTGCCCTCCAGATATTTCTCCAGAAGCTTATCATCACTCTCTGCTACTGCCTCAATCAGGTCGGGAGCATCCTTGGTTTCTACGGTAACCGCATTTTTTGAAAGCTGTGTCTTTATATCCTGTAAAACCTTACTACTATCTACGCCTTCTTTATCGGTTTTATTTATAAAAATAAGGCAGGGAAGGCCTATCTCCTCCAGGATCTGCCAGGCGTGCTCGGTTCCTACTTCCACCCCTGATACGGCATCCACCACAATAATCGCTCCGTCAACTGCCCGCACACCGGCAATCACCTCTCCGAAAAAATCCGCATAACCCGGGGCATCGACAATCTGGATCCTGGTATCTTTGTAATCACAATATAAAAGGCTTGAATTTATGGAACTCTTTCTTTCGATCTCATCCGCGCTGTAATCGCTAAGTGTGGTTCCGCTGTTAACTGCCCCTTTTCGCAGCGTAGCTTTACAAAAATAAAGCATGCTTTCTGCAAGGCTTGTCTTGCCAGATTGAGCATGCCCCAAGAGAATTAAACTGCGCTTCTTCTTGATCTCCATGGCCTTTTACTCCTCTTCTAAATATATTGTTTTGGCGGGAGATAGTATTATATAATACCGTAATCAGAGGGTCAAGACTAAAAAGCCTGAATTATTTTTATTCGGGATTCTTTGGCGTGGAGATTATTCAAGATAAGTATAGATCTTTCCTCTGTAGTTACGCAGAACATATTTTCCTTTGGCCTGGGAAAGAACATAGTTGGGCCCCACTGGAATCTTGCCTCCCCCTCCGGGACCATCAATCACATAGACCGGAACCGCATATCCGGAAGTATGGCCGCGTAACTTCTCTACTATATTTATCCCGGTTGCTACGGGGGTGCGGAAATGCTGTGTGCCTCTGACCGGATCACATTGGTAAATATAATAAGGCCTTACCCTGATTTGCAACAATTCATGCATAAGTTTCTTCATTATATAGGGACGGTCATTGATCCCCTTCAATAAAACCGTCTGACTCCCCAGGGGGATCCCCCCGTCTGTCAACATATCGCAGGCGACCTTGCTGCGCCTGGTGATCTCCTTGGGGTGATTAAAATGTATGCTTATCCAGATCGGCGCGTATTTCTTTAACATATTGACCAGATTTTCGGTAACCCGCTGCGGCAGAGTGACCGGAACCCGGGTGCCCAGCCTTAAAAATTCCACATGAGAGATTGAGCGTATCTTACTGATCAGGTCTTCAAGTCTCTCATCTTCTAAGATCAAGGGGTCTCCGCCTGAAATCAGCACATCACGCACTTTGCGATTTGACTTTATATAATCGATTGCGGCATCAAATCTCGATAAAGAATTATCTTCCTTCTTCTCTGACTCACCGACTAATCTCCGTCTGGTGCAATGGCGGCAATACATCGCACAGTGGTCAGTGGCTAATAATAAGACCCTGTCCGGATATCTATGCACCAAAAAAGGAGCCGGTGAATCCCTGTCTTCGGCGCAGGGATCAGTCATTTCGTGCGGGGAGACCGCTGATTCAGCGCTTACAGGAACTGCCTGGCGCCTCAGCGGACCATCCGCATCTTCCGGGTCAATAATACTGGCCCAGTAGGGGGTAATCGCCATCGAAAGCTTACCCCGGGCCCTATCTAAACCTTTCTCTTCTTCCGGGCTTAATTTAATAATCTGAGCAAGCTCTTCTTTAGTGCGGATCCGGTTTTTTAACTGCCAGCGCCAATCCTCCCAATCCAGGGGATTGACATCTTTATATATCGCAATCTGCTGATAATCGCGGATAAATCGTTTTGCAAATCGAAGCTGTTCGGTATTCTCCTGTGTCGTATTCTGAGGTTCGGTAGTTACGGTATTGTTAGTATTTGCCAATTCAGCTACCTTTCTTTTTGATTAGTTAAGATTATACCTCTTAAACGCACATTCTATTATCATGCCGATCATCTTACTGTAAGTAATGCCTTTTTGCTTGGCCAGCAGCATAAAAACGTCGTCCGTAGACAATGATGGCAGAGGATTTATCTCTAAAACATATGGATTGTCGTCTTTATCAATCCGGAAATCAACCCTGCCAAAATCCCGGCATTCTACCGCCTGATAAGCCTTTAGAGCAAGCTCGCGGAGTTTCTTCTCCTGGCTTCTAGAGATGCGTGCCGGACAGACATATTCCAGCCTCCTGGAGGATATACGGGCAAAGGTGTAAAATTTATCATTTAATTTTAGCCTTCCGTCTATTTTGACCTGCACTGAAGGCAAAGCCTCAGGGGGATCGTTGCCTACTATGGCTACGGTAAATTCACTTCCACTGATAAACTCTTCCACTAAAGCATCCTGCTTATATGTATCAAGGACAAGTTTTACCCGCGCATGTAATTCGTCCATATTGGTTACCCGGGAGCTCTCAGAGAGCCCTTTTGAGGAGCCTTCAAAGCGAGGCTTGACGATCAGAGGAAACCTGCAGTGATCGGCATTGACCAGTTCTTCAATGTTTCTAATCTGGAAAAATTTTGGAGTTGGGATACGCTCAGAGATAAAGATTTTTTTTGCCATAATCTTATCCAGAGTCATCCCCAAAGTCAGCGCATCTGAGCCGACAAAAGGAATCCCTGCCATCTCTAATAAAATCGGCACCTGTGATTCACGATTACGCCCGTACATACCTTCTGAGAGATTAAATACCATATCCACTTTTAAGGAACCGAGCCTATCTAGAAGTCTATTGGCATTACCGATCCTTACAACCTTATAGCCATTCGACTCGATAGCCCTGACTAAGATATTTATTGTAGAAGGATGGTCAAACTCGGCAATTGCATCATGCGGATCGTTATCTCTGCGCTGGTAATCTGTCTTTACATCGTATGTTAGGCCTATTTTTTTCATTTTTTCACACAAAAAAAGGGCTCTTTATAAGTTTGAGCCCTTAACCTATTTTTGTTTATTCAATTTATATATCCGCCTTTTAAAAAATTAAAAAACTTTTATTCACATCTTTTTTTATCATAACATCATACCTTTGTCAAGTATTTTCTATCGACGGAGAATGAAGAAATTTTTAGTTTTTTTTAGTAATTATGGTTTTTTGTTTTATTTGCGTCAATTTATCTTTTTGCGCAAATCTTTATTTTATTTATTTTTTAAGACAATTTGATTCTCTAATATTTTTTTTATCAGTTTTGGCCTGGTAAAAAGGATATAAGACCAGCTAAAAAGCTCAAAAAGGGCAATAAACGGCAGATGCACTAAGAAATCTATCAGAGATTCGTTTTTACGCATTACTGCATAGCGATTTATTATAAGCAGCAGATTTAGGTCGTCGCTCAGGAATCTTCTAGCATATGCTTTATTAATCCCGCCTTCGCTCCTGACGGTGCCCCCGCGGATATGAAAGGCTACTGCCCTAGGAGTATAAAATCCTCGCCATCCCGCACGCTGCCCCCGCCAGGCAATATCCAGATCCTCATAAAATATCCGCAGCCTGGTGTCAAAATATTCATCCCCCTGCTTGATATCTTCAAGCATCTGCCTGCGATAGAATGCAACTGCTCCGTTTACTCCGAAGATATACTCTTCTTTCTGGAATTGTGAGCTGTCTTTAGCCCCGTATCCCCTTTCTTTGGCAGTTCTATAAAGGCTTAAGGAGAGCCCCGTAGAGTCTATGGTCTTTTTATCACTGCGCATAATCTTGCCGCTTACCAGTCCAACCTTCGGGTCATGCTCAAATCCCTTAATCGCCTCTCTTATATAATCTTTATCCAATACAACATCGTCGTTAAGACAGAGCAGGAAGCCTGCGCTGCTGGCATTAATCCCCTGATTCAGGGCCTGGCAATAAAAGAGGTTCTTGGGATTGGAGTGGATTTGGACAAAGGGGTAAGAGGAGCGTATTGATTTGGTAAACTCAACATCGGTGGAGTTATCGATCACAATCAGCTGGAGGCCTGAGAAAGTCTGCGCCTTGAGAGAATCGAGGCAGTCTTTTAGAAAATCAGCCTTCCCGCAGGTTACCACTATTACACTTACTATTTTATTTGACTCGGCTTTCATATTCGATTAGAATTATAGCATAATGCTAATCCTTCTACTACTTTTAATCTTTATTCGCCCCTTCATCTCTTCTCTGGCATATCCTTACGCAAATTTCCTCTACATGAGTTTATCTACTGTCCTTGTATCATCATGGATAATCTTCAGGCGAAAAAAAATCAGCATAAATAATCAGGTGGCTGCTGCTTTAGTCCTCTTTCTTCTGAATGTAGTCCTCTCTATGCTTTTCTCGTATGATAAATTATCAGCTATCCAGGGAGCGGGTAACTATCTGGTGGGGATACTCTTTTTCTTCTTTGCCGCATCGCTAGAGGACCGGGAGAGAAAACTGCTCCTGTCATTTATGACCTTGGCTGCCTTGGTCATCGCTGTCCTTGCGATTTATCAGTATTTTTTCGGATTCCGCCATTTATTGGAATATCTGGCCAGGCAGAAAAATTCTTACGATTTCGCCCTGGATTACATCGGACGCTGGAGGGCATTCTTCCCATTCGTGACACCCAATATCCTGGCAGTCTACCTTGGAATGTCTCTATTTCTGTCAACAACCCAACGCAATAAATTTATTTACATCATCCCGATATCCTTTGCCCTTCTTTTAACTAAATCACTCGGCGTCTTCTTAAGCTTGTTGATTGCAGCAGTAATCTACTTCCTTCTAAAAGGAAGATTAAAGAAGAAACATATAGTTATCCTCTGCGGACTGATAGTAATCTGTGGGCTGATCTTCATCGTTAGGACAAATGCACAAAAACTGCACCAAACCCCATCTTTTTCAACTCTGATGAGGTTAGGATACTGGAGAGATACGCTACAGATAATTAAATCTCACCCCTTTATCGGAGTAGGGCCGGGAAATTTTAACCTTCTTCAATCGCGCTACAGCCATAACTCCTATCTGCAGATATGTGCCGAAGTCGGCCTGATCGGCTTTCTTCCTTTTATCTGGTTTCTGGTTGCCGGGGTGGCAGGCTTAGGCAAAAAGATAAAACACCCCCCACAACCACATATCTATCTGGCTGGAACCGCTGCATCATGCGTATTCTTACTGCATAATATTATTGATTTCGGTTTCTTCCTGCCTGAGGTCTCTATGATCTGGTGGCTTATTATGGGGTTGGTCTTGGGCGGCTGGTCTTCTCCGAGATTAAGCTCCTGTAAATAGTCTGGAGCTCTCGCGCGTTCTCCTCAATACTCTTTATTTTAGGTAAATTTTTCTTAAACTTTTCTAAAATTCTTTTGTTGCCTATAACATACTCCAGCTTTTTTCTTAAGTCATCTAAATCAGCCGGATTGAATAACAATCCATTTTCTCCGTCGATGATTAACTCCGGTATCCCGCCGCATCTTGAGGCGATTACGGGAACTTTCGCCAAGAATGCCTCATGGATAACCAGGGGAGAATTCTCCGGCCAGATAGAAGGGACCACAAGAACATCGATTCCGGATAAGATGCCTGCAATTCTCTGATTATCATACTCTCCCCTTAGATTTATCCTTTTATCTTTCTTACAGAGTTTCTTTAATAATCCGGGGTAATATTCATAGCTGGAATAAGCACATAACCTGCCATAAATATCCAACTTAATGTCTTTCTCTTTTATCCCTTTAAAAGCCTTGATTAGAATATCTGCCCCTTTAGTTGGTATAAGCGTCCCCAGATACCCAAAACGCAAAGGCCCCTGCCTCTTATTGGCGGATTTATCATACCCCTGCGTGTTGAATCCGTAATCACAATGAATTATTTTTTCTGCGGGAAACCCCTCTGCAATAAATTTATCCCTGATAAAGTTCGATGGCGCGATAAAACGGTCTATCTTTAGTGAGACCGAAAGAGCGCTCTCTCTATAGTCCTGCGCCTTTTGAGTCGACGCCTTCCTGACCAGGAAATGGTAAATCTTCTTTAAGGGAATCAGCACAACAGGGGGCAGGGATCTTTTTATGATAAAATAAATTGAGAGTGTGTGCTTTTTGATATTCACTAAGAACTTCAGGCATTCCCGGCACTGGGGAATGGAATGATCGATACAGGCCTTCAGGCCATCTTTAACTAATTGTCCCCTGTAACAAAAAAGCCAATAGTCATGCAGGGTATAGACTATGGGGATATTTCTTTTTTTTATCTCGTCGATGATACCATGCGATAAAAATAACAGGTGATGGATGTGCACGATATCCGGTTTTACTCCATTGAGTACTTCCACGAATTTCTCGTCTATATTGCTGTCCCGAAATGTACCTCTGAATGATTCACATGAGCCAAAGGTATGGTTTATAGAATAGGTCTCTAGCCCCTGATAATTATTATGCTTCAGCAGGTATTCGGGATCTGCTGTATTCTTTACCCTGAAGAAGACAGAGACCCCGCTTCTCTTCGCCAGTTCTTTTGAGAGCTGATATGAATAGACCTCTGTGCCGGCAAAAGTATGGGGAGGAAAACTATGAACGACTTTAAGTATCCTCATGGCTCTACATATTCGATAACAGGCCTTGAGCCTAAATCCTCAAACCAAAATTTGGATTCATTAACCAGGTCGAATTTCACTCGATATCTGCCTTTTTTTAATTCTTCTTTGTGGAGAAGAAAACTTGTATAAAAAGTATCGCCCGGAGAGATCACCTCCCTGGTGATCTCCTGCCTTGATTCTAAGACAAGTCTATTTTTATCGCCGCCTTCTCTATATATACGACAGCCGAAACGAATCCAATCTCCACCGCCTTTCCTCCATTCTTTTCTCCCTCTATTGGTAATCTGCAGGGCGAATACGGCTGGTCTCTTGTCAGAAATATCATTAATCCGAATATCCGCTGAATACTCTTTAAGATCCGAGGTCGATCGGTCAACACTTGACTTAAAAGACCTTCCATTCTTGGCTACGGGTGCTGCCTGTGGTAAACGCCTGGCCAACTGAGGAACTCCTGGATTGCCATCATTATAAAAAATCACTAGCGGCACCCCGGACTCCGCCATATAATATTCCATTTTTTTCGATAAATCCAGCCGCCAGTTATAACAATTATCCCCATCGCTGCTCTCCCAGCGGTCAGGCAAACAAGGTAAGCTATCTGGATTTATCCCATAATCATCCAAATTATCATATATTCCTGACCCCCAGCATATAGTCGTAGGGGCGGCAAAACCTATTGCATCAATGTATTTTTTGTTTCTTTTCAATAGACCTACGGTCTCTTGGAAAGTCTCTTCTGTCTCTCCGGGAAAACCAACCATAAGATATAATATAACCTCTAATCCCGATCTGTGGGCATCTTTGATATTACTCTCGATGACCTCACTCTTTACGCCTTTACGCATCTTATTAAGAATAGGCTGGGAAGCACTCTCCGTCCCAAAGACAGCTGACCGGAAACCTGCCTTACGAAAGAGTTTGAATATTTCTTTTGTCAGGAGCGGTGAGTGTTTAAATTCGCCAAAAATAAATTCTACATTCAGCCCTTGATCAATGATTGATTTACAGACTTCCTTAAACTTATTATGATCTGAATTTATACAGAGGTCGCAGGATTGGAATCTACTGTAACCTTGGGAGATACGTAACTTTACCTCCTCAACGATATTCCCGGGGCTTCGATAACGCACCCCCTCATCCATATAATCATTCTCAACGCAATAACTGCATCTGCCGGAACAGCCCCGGCTAAAAAGAATACGTATGTAATCCGAAAGATAATCCTCTCTGGCGAGGTCGCTAAAATCAGGAAAGGGTATGGTATCAAGATCCTCAATATAGCCACGGTCTCCCCCGTCGACGATACGATTCTTGTGCCTAATTGTTGCCCCTCGGCAATGCTCCGGCTTCCCTCCTGATTTAACTATCGTAACTATCTCCTGCAATGCTGCCTCACCTTCATTTTTAACGATGCAGTCAACATCAGCCATAACTGCATGCCAATTCGCAACAGCATGACGCCATTTTTTCTTAAGGCAAAAACGCCGACCTCCATAAACAATATATACCTGAGGGGATATCTTTTTTATCTGCTCTGAAACGTAGCGGGTGAACAAATAATTAGTATTGGTAACTGAAAATCCCACTAAATCTGGTTTTTGTGTAATAATGCTCTCCACCGCGCTATTTAGAAATGGCATATCGTCTTGGTGAATTCCGGTAGGACTATTCCATAGTTTCTCCCAGTAAAGTTTAGCATCACGGCTGATCATCGGGGACCTATAACAGCTAACCTCTAAATCTATAATTTTTGCCTCGATATCTTTATCCTGCTGCAGATAGCCTTTGAGGTAGGCAAGCTGTATCGGCGGAGTGAAGAGATGATTAGAGAAGGGTAACATCGTTAAAACTACTTTTGTACTCATAATCTAATCGCTGGCCCCCATTTTCTTATAAATTACAGCCTTGGATCCGTCGGGAAGAGAAAACTGCCTGGGAAGCATATAAAAATCACCGCTGGATATTAATTGAGCGGCGACCTCCCCTGCCTCCTGGGAAGAATAAAAGAGACCCTGGTCCTGACCACTCTTTACAACGACAAAATCACATGCCAATATCGATTCAAGGGGAGCATTATAACCATAAAAATCAAATTTTTCCCTTTTCTCTACGCATACATATTCTAGTACTACCGGACTAAAGGCTAGTAAATTAGCCCCTACATGTACATATCTAACCCTGTCCGGCTGCTGCTTATTACTAGCGATATAATCCACAATCTCATCCAATCTCCAGTCACCGGCATCAGGGTGATAATCTCTAAAGTTTTCCGCAAGGATAATGCTTTTATAAGAAAACCACTCAGGCAGGTTCTTTTTAATAGGAAATGATGTTAGGAGAAGTTGCCCTGATCCCCAGAATATGATAAATATAAAAAGAAGAGCCCGCTTTATCTTAGTTTTAAAGAGTTGATTTATTCCATATGCGGCAATTATCGACAGCGGCACAAGTAAGGGAAGCGAGTATTCAAAGACCCTGGTAACGGTCGAACTCAAAATAATATATGATCCTATTAACCACCAAAAAATTATTCCTCTTTGATTACACCTTTGCTTCAGGCAGAAAAAGGCCCCCACAATAAACAATAGAGAAAATAAGCGGCCGAAATAGTACTGAAAAAACTGATTAGCATAATAGGTTAGGCCTGCTGGATTATACGGCTCCTGCATATTATATATCTGCTTAACTTCTGTGGAAAAGGCAACCCCTGAGACTCTTGAAAATACCACCTCTCTATACATCCAGTACAATGGAATTATAACCGCTCCAGCGGCGGCCGCGGAAAAAAGTAAATTTATGAAAAATCTTTTTCGTTGGCTGCTCTCTTCTCTGGATCTGTGCAATGATCCGGCCTTATAAAGGACATATATAAAAACGGCAGGAATAAACGCAAAAGCACTCTCCTTAGTGATCATACAAAGGCCAAAACCCAACCCAAATAATATAGAATATAACCTATTCTTAAAGTAATCAGAACTTAATAAAAAATAAATTGTAATTGTGGTAATTCCTATAACCGCGAATTCCGGTGAATACCTCCTGGAGAATATGAAGAAACCCGGAGAAACCGATAGGATAAAAGCGGCTAGAAGTCCTGTGATTCTATCAAATAGCCTCGATGCAATCGCATAGGTCGCAAAAACAGCAAGCGATAAGAAAATTAGGCAGGTCATTACCGCAATATCGCCACTTAGACCAAAAATATAATAAAAAGGCATTGAGACTAAAGGGAGCAGGGCACGATGAAGATACGGTTGGTAGCTTGCACCCAATCCTAAGACTGCCCGTTGAAAACTTTCCGCATCACCTTGGGTAGCATAATACAACTCCACACTTCTCTGAAAGTACTGCCCATGATCAAACCATAGAGGGTAGTTGTCTTTCTGTAGCCAGATATAGTTAATTAAAGCATGGGTGGCGATAATTAAAATAAGCACCAGCAGGATAGTGGTCATTTTTTTCTTAATTGCTTGAGTCTTCACCCTTGCCTCACACTTGATTAGTTGCTCTTCTTACAAATAAAAACCCGATGAGGATATAAATACCCCTTGCTGATATCTAAAGTCTCGACGCTAAAACCAATATCTCTTAAGAGTCTTAAGAGATAGTCCTTATCAAAAAAATAGAGCCCCTTTGATTTGGTAATCTTTAGAACTTTAACTGCTAAAATCTCCTGCAAATAAAGAAAAAGGAATTTGAATAAAGAATCCTTATTCTGATCTTTAATAATTAGAACTGCTCCTGATTTCATCTTTTCACAAAACATCTCCAGGAGGTCCCGCCGCTCCTGATGGGGCAGATAACATAGTACATCCATTATAGCCACCCCGCTGGCCGACCCGAGGATCCCGCCTATATTACAATCCGCAAAAAATCTCTCCCCCTGATCATCTTTTAATGACTTAAGCGCCA
>JADHWA010000045.1 GCA_016783715.1 Candidatus Omnitrophota bacterium | reverse complement strand
ACTTCTATAGGTGCTAATATAATCGAAGCTCAAGCCTCAAGCTCAAAAAGAGATTTTACTAATTTCTTTAATCATTCTCTCAAATCTGCAAATGAAAGTATATATTGGCTTAGATTATTGAAAGACGCAAAGAAAATAAACAACTCCCAGTTAGAATTTCTTTTAAATGAGACAAAGGAGCTGGCAAATATACTAGGTTCAAGCATTTTAACTCTCAAAGGTAAAAATAAGTTTTAAATTTTGAATTATAGTTTTACGTTTTTGGTTTTGAATTTTTAGTTAACACTATAGTAAAAGATGAGCAGAAAAGGAATAGCGTTGATATTGGTGATCAGTATCCTGACCGTGGTGGCGATAACTGCGGTTTCTTTTATCTTTACCATGCGCCTGGAAAGCCGCGCTGCGGCCAATTATCTCTGGCAGGTCAAGGCCGGCTACATTGCCGAGGCCGGCATTACTCATGCTTTGGCCGTATTAAAAGAAGATAAGGAAAACGGCTTTTTGGATACCTATGATGATCCCTGGCGCAGCGAATTTTCCGGCAGCAGCATCGATAATAATGACGACGGAGCAAGGGATTCCCGTTGGATAGAGCTAACTTTGGGCGGCGAAGTCCTCGGCCGTTATGCAGTTTTAGTAGAGGATGAATCGGCAAAAATCAATATCAATACCGCCGGTTTTCATAACGAATCCCCTTTGAAAACTACCCAGGGAGCCAGCCCCTTTGAGGTGAGCCTAAAAGATTTCTTTCAGGCCAAAAATATCTCTTCTGCCCAAGACTTAAGCGAGGCGATTTTAGATTACCGCTACGGAAAGGATAGAGCCCCAGGGGAAAAGAACAAAGACGACAACCAGAATTTGGTTTTTCTCTCTTGTGACGGCATAGATAATGACGCCGACGGAGATATTGACGAACCCGGCGAAGGAACCGATGAACCGCAGGAATTTTCAGATCATTATCCCTATGGGGATGATAGACCTTTTTTGACCACGGAGGAGATAAAGCGTCTCTCTCAGGTTTCCCCGAGCATCTATAATAAGATAAAATCGGCAATTACCGTCTATTCACAAACAGCAAGCATAAACCGTAACCGGGACCTGCTTTGGGACCTAAACAATATAGACGCCCAGCAACTTTTAGATGTGTTTTTGCGTAGTGGTGTCTCCGACCCCTGGCAGAAGGCGGCTAATTTAGTTGATTTTGCGGACAGCGATTTTGCCCAGAGCACGGTAGTCAAGTCAAGCCTTTCTTTATATACGCAAAATCAGGGGCCCAAGGGAGACTGGATTTGGCAGGACGGCCATTATGAAAGTAAGACCTTTGGCGGGATAAAAGGGACATGGACCTGGACGGACCTTGAGGCCGGAGAATATTTTTTAATCCTTCAGGGCAGCAGCCCCGACCAATATATTGGCGATGTAACAATTGGCGAGCTGACCCAAACCCATATGTCTTCGGGTGAAACTTTTAGTATTTTTCCTTCGGGAACAATTACCGTTGCCGATGCCGGGGGCGGCAAAGGTTCTTTAGCTTTAACTATTCAGAATAACGAAAGTTTGGGTACCACCTGTTATTTTAAATATATCGAATTAGTCAGCGCCGAGGGAAAAGTGTTAGGCCAGACGCAGCAGGTGCGCGGCGCCGAGGGCATCCGCATCAACGAGATTATGGCTTACCCGATTATAGAACTGAGGGCTACTTCCGAGCAGTCTCCGGGCGGAGATTGGGTTTGGCAGGGCGAGGATTACGAAAATGCTGTGGGTGAAGGTGGGGCAACGGGTGAGGGCAGCTGGATTTGGCAAGATATTCCCGAGGGAGAATATTACCTGACCGTCTTTGCTGACACCGGCCAGACCGTGGGCGATGTTTTTGCTGATGGTGCCCTTCAAGAGAATATGCGTTCGGGGGACCGTTTTACAGAACACGAAAATGTTACAGTAACTGCAGGCATATTTAGACTGGATATCCAGAACAATCTCACCAGCGGAAGTTGCTATTTTAAATCCGCAATTTTAAGCCAGCAGCCCGACGGAGAATACATTGAACTGGTCAATTTGACGCCAAATCAGGTCTGGTTGGGAGGCTTTAGTCTGGAAGTTTCCGGCACCGATAGCTGGCCGGCGAGTATCCCTTTAGGCACCAGTATCGGAGCGGGTGAATATTTGATTCTGGCGGTGGATAAGCAAGATTTCTGTTCTGGCTTAAGCGGCAACGGCATATCTTTTGAGGATATCTGGGGAGGACTTCCGGCGATACAACTGGATTTTTCTCGCTCGGTAACGCCTTATTCGGATATGATTGCCGATGCCCCGGCGCAAGGAAGAGGCGAGCTTATCCTGCGCGATGAGCGTGGCAATACCGTAGATATTCAGCAATATTCTTCTTCTCAAATTAGGCCCTATTTTAGCTTGGAAAAAGGCGACCCCACCTGTATCGGGTCTGTTAGCGATATCTGGTTTGAAAGTCAGGATTTAAGCGGGGCCACCCCGGCGAAGAAAAATAATAATGAAGCAATTATCGAGGTAAAAGGAGAGCAAATCATTGAACACAGCCTGGATGAGGTAGAGATTCAAAACGGCCCTTTAGCCAATTTAGGAAAGATAACCCAAGTTACGCAAGGAGCAGCCTGGAAGAAAATAGGGATAAAGGATTTGATGAATCTGGCAGATAGGCTGACAGTTTATAGTTTAAGGTTAGAAGCCGAAGGCCACAAAAAAGAAGGAGATTGGTCGGAGAACTTGCGCACACCTCCGGAAACTTCCTGGTTCTTCAGCCAGAACCAGGCTGAGGTGGGCACCTGGCTCTGGGATGAACAGGACCGTATCCCCAACGGAGTTTATACCTTAAATCTCTATGGAGAAAACAGTGAGGCCTTTGCGGTTTCTCTGCATTTAGCCGATGATACCTGGACGCCTTTTACGCCGCCACTTATTCCGGGGGCAAATAATGGGACCTGTTTCGGCCGCATAGAAATCGGCACCGGAAATCCCGCTGCTTTGCCGGCTAACAGAGTAGAGATGCGCATAAAAAATGTCTCGGCGAATAATCTGGCCCATTTTGATTATATTCGCCTGGCACCCTTGCCTTATGTGGCCGGAAAAATTAACATTAACACCGCGCCCATTGAGGTACTTCAGGCACTTCCTTTGATTGATGAACCCACTGCCCAGCGAATTATTAATGAGCGGCCCCTGGGCAACAAAGAGGAAAGAGCGCGGGGCATTGGCGATATATTATTTGAAGATATCCTGGATGATGATTACGGAGAAAAAATAGCTAAATTTAGCGCCATCTCCAATTTGATTAGCGTGCGTTCAAATACCTATCGGATTATCGCTACCGGCCAGGCGCTGCGCAATGGCCGGGTTATGGCGGAGAAACGCATTAAAGCCGTTATTGAAAGATGAAAAAATATATCCTGATACTCATAATACTAATTCTTCCTGCAACAGTAATAGCGCAGGAGATGAGCGGGACAAGTTATAAAGTTAAACACGGCATATTTGCTATCAGCGGATTTATTGGCGGCACCTCGGTATATAACTTACAAGATATTGTAGGTGTAAATGGCCTAGGGACGATGAGCGGTTCTGCCTACGCCTTAAATTGGGGTTTCTACGACTTAAACAGTCTGCCTGGGGCTACGATTGCCAGTTATAACGACAGCTGGCTCACGGAAGATACAACTCCTACTTTAGAGTGGGTCTATTTTGACGCCGACAATGATACCCAGAAAAGATACCGACTTCAGATAAGTCGCACTGACTTTATCACTAATGTGGTGGACACAGGAGAGGTTAGTTCCTCAGGTATCTCCTATACCACTTCTGCTTTGCCGCGCACAGAAGAAAGGGAACTTTATAAATGGAGGGTAAGGGTGTATGATGGGTTTGGCTGGTCGGGTTGGGCCCTGGCAGGTAACGGGTTCATCCTCACCGAAGGAGGGTTTTTGATTACCGGACTTAGCGCCTTAACTTCTCCCGGCGGAGAAACGATTGAAGAGTCTGCCTGGCAAAAAGATAACGACCCCTACTTTTACTGGGAAGCTCCGGTCACAGGCTTAGAGGTTTTAGGTTATAGTTATGCATTGGATGCACTAGCGGATGATGAGATAGATACCCCGAATACCTATTATTATTTTGGCCAGGATGACATCAGTGACGGCGCCCATACCTTTTATGTCAAGGCCCAGCGTTCATCCGGTCTGTGGGGGGAATCGGCGACTTTTAATATCTGGGTGGACACTACGGCCCCTACAGTTAATAATATGACGCCTGGTTTGGGAGGAGTCTTTTCCGAAGACCAGCCAGAAGTCGGAGCATTACTTTCCGATGTTGCCAGCGGAATTAATCCTGAAACCATTGAAATGAAAATAAATCAGGCGCAAGTTTCGCCCCTTTATAATTCTGAAACCGGGAAGGTCTCTTATGTACCTTTTATTCCTTTTAGCGATGGCGAGATTATTGTTTCTTTATTAGCGCAGGATGCTGTGGGCAATTACGGTGCCCCCTTAACGTGGAGCTTTACTATTGACACTGAAGGGCCAGAAGGTTCGGTCCTGATAAATAATGGCGATGAGATGACTACCACTAACATTGTAACTTTAAATATTTCCGGACAAGACGAAATTACAAATATTACAGAATCGATGCTTTCTAACGATGGGGTATTTGATACTGAGACCTGGGAGCCCTATACCAGTCTGCGCAGAAATTGGGCTTTAGCGGCTATTGACGGGATGCGCCGGGTCTATGTCCGGATCAAGGATGAAGCCGGAAATATTTCCGAAAGCTTTTTCGATGATATCAACCTGGTGATTATTGCCCCAGATACTTATATCCTCAGCGGCCCCCCAGTCATTACCCGGTTGCCAGAGGCAGAGTTTACTTTTCGCGGTTCGCTGGATGATTGTCAGTTCAGCTACAAGTTTGATAATGAAAATTGGTCTGATTGGTCAAGTGAGATTTCCATAAGTAAGACCAATCTCTCTGAAGGCAATCACTACTTTACGGTCAAGGCAGCCAAGGACCTGAATAGAGATAG
>JADHWA010000044.1 GCA_016783715.1 Candidatus Omnitrophota bacterium | reverse complement strand
CAGGCGAAAGCTCCCCGGCATCAATTTCTTTACCTGGTCCAAAAAAATATCAGCTCTAAAGATAAATATCCCGGCGTTCCAATAAACACCCTTTGTGCGTATTAATGCCTGAGCTCTTTGGGCTTGTGGCTTCTCTATAAAACGCTCAACAAGAGGATATCTGCTCTTGGTTCTTCTGCCTGTTTTTAAGTATCCATATCCTGTCTCAGGCCCCCTGGGAGATATTCCCAAAGTTACAATACACCCCTGCTCTGCCGGACCAAGCGCCTTCTTTAAAATCAACCGAAAGCGCTGCGTATTCTTTATGTAGTGGTCACTAGGAAGAACTATTACTATAGCCTGCTTATCCTTGCTATAGATCTCCTTGGTCAAGAGAGTAATCGGGGCGAATGTATTTTTTGCAACTGGCTCAAATAAAAAATTCCTCTCTCTGAGCCCTTCACTCTTAAGGCATGTAATGGCTTTCTTGCGATAAATATGGTTGGTGGCAACATGAATACGCTCCGGCTTAACCACCCCTTTGATCCGCCTGAGAGTCTCTACAATCATCGGCTGATCGCTTGAGATACTCAAAAACTGCTTTGGAGAGCGCTTGCTGCTTAAAGGCCAGAAGCGTCTCCCCTCTCCACCACCGAGAATCACCGCATGAATCATCTCTTTAATACCTCCCTGGCGCTCTCTATGACCTCATCTACCGTAATACTGTCGAGCTTATCCTTCTGGATTACCAGATTCCTCTTACCCCATGGCCCCCAGCGCTTCGGCCCTTTACCGGGTAGGTCATTGCGGAATAATGCCACTACCGGTGTATTTACGCATGTAGCTAAGTGTACCGGCCCGCTATCCCCCGATATCAATAGCTTGCAAATTTTAAGTAGTGCTGCTAACTCTAACAGGCTGGTCTTACCGGTAAAATTGATCAGCTTATGGCCGCCTGCAGAAAAAATCCCGGCATCCCTCTGCTGTTGATCGGTTCTGCCGACAATTATTATCTTGGCTAAGGTAATCCCGGAGAGCCGCTCGGCGAGCTCACTAAATTTCTCCAGAGGCCACTGTTTTCGCGGATCGCTCGTCCAGGGGTGTATTGCTATCAGGTAATCACTCTTAGCTATATTATGCCTGGCTAATAAGGATTTGATTATATCATTATCCACCTCTAAAGACAACGCTAAATCAGCAGTCCCCACCCCTAATAGCTGGGCTAGCTCTAGATTATACTCGACCTCATGCTTTGTGGCTAAATGTTTGCGGTCTTTAATCCTATCGGTCAGAAGGCACGGACATTTACGGTCATATCCGACCCGCCTGGGGATACCGGAGAGAAATGTGATAATATTCATCTCTCTGGTCGGGTTGAGTATCACAGCACTCTGAATACGCCTCTTCCTTAAAGAAATTATCAACCTTAGCCTCTGGCCAAAAGTGTGCTCTCCCTGCCCCCAAGAGATAACCTCGTCAATATAGGGGACAGCCTTAGCCAGTTCAGCAACACTCTCATCAACTATTGCGATCACCTCTGTACCCGGTAAACCCTCTTTCAGAGCCCGAATTGCAGGAATATTCAGCAGGAACTCCCCAAACCGGTCATTACGCACAACAAGTATCTTGGTAGTGGTTGCCTTCTTCATTTAGCCGGCTGTAATCTTCTGATTGAAAATAGAAAACCGCAGAGATACCAGAACACAAGCGATACCCTTGAATAACTAAGGCTACTCTCAGTGAGGCCGTTTACCAAAAATGCCAGCAGGCACCCTGAAAGCGATAACACGATAATTTTTAGAAAATCGTCATCCAGAGATCTATAGATCTGCCTTGCCTCAATAAAGAGCTTACAAAGCAGCCAGATAAAGATCGCCAGGCCTATAAGGCCGATCTCACCTGCTGTATGCAGGTATATACTATGCGCTTTCATCTCATCAAGAGTAACCACCCCTCTATATTCAGGGAAGTCCTTATAGTATTTATAGCTATTCATAAAAGCATTTGCCCCCACGCCAATAAAAGGATGCGCCTGGATCATATTCAACGAATTTAAATATATGGCGATCCGGTCATCATTACACATAAACCTCACCGGATTGTAATTGGTATCCTTGGCCCACTGTTTTACCGGCTTTGGCGCCATAAAAGGAGACAGCAGCGTAAAGACTATCAGCAAAGAGAGTATAATCTTATTTCTCTTACATATCCCAAACAGGATAAAAACTACATATATCGCCAGTAGCGATGGCCTGGAATATGTAAGAACAATACCGATAAGGATAGCCAAGCTAATAATTATAAATAGCAGCCCATATTTTTTTCTGTAAAAGAATATGGTCAAGCCAAATATAAGCGGAGCTAGCGCGCTTAGGTAAATCCCGAATACATTGGAGTCTTTAAATGAGGCTGTTGCCCTGACTATTCCTATGTTGACCACCGGCGCATACCCCCTGATAAAGTCTGCTCCGGTTTGCACCTGCCAGAGCGCATCCATCGATACCAGAAAAGCACCCAGGGCAATTGATCCGATAATAATTTTAATATGCCTGGCATCCTTTATTCCATCGGTTACCGCAAAGAAGATAAAAATATATTGCAATAATCTAAGGATGCCGCCTACGTAGCTGTCTCTTAAATCAACGCTATTAACCAGAGAGATGCAGGTGACCAGAAATAATAAAAGCAGCGGAATACTAAGCGGGGTCAGGCTTATGGGCAGCTGTCGCCTTAAGAGTTTCCCGAAGAAAAACGAAGCGATTAGCAATCCCATAAAAACGTTCATCGGTGCCGGTGCTATCGCCATACCAAATGGTAAGAGGACTATCAACCAATAGCTGGATCTCTCCAGTGCCTTAGCTAACTTTTCCATTCTTTATCTGATATATTTTGTGCCTGATTATAGAGATTACTGCCCAAACTCCATCCTGCCACTTAATCTTCTTACCCCCGGAATATGAGCGAGGATAATAGGAGATCGGCACCTCGGTTATATTAAGCTTGTTGATCACCGCTTTTGCGAATATCTCAATCTCGATATCAAAACCCCGCGACTTCAAATTGAAATCTCTTACTCTCTGAGGCCGAAATAGCTTATAACAAGTCATGCAGTCATTAATATTCTTCCTGAATAGAAAATTTGACATGGCAGTTAAAAATACGTTCGCAAGCCTATGGGTCAATAACCCCTTGTACCCATTAATAAAGCGCGCACCTAGAACTAAATCCGCTTTGGTCTGGTTTTGGGCATCAAGCAGTTTTAGATAATCCTGGGGGTCATACTCCAGGTCAGCATCCTGAATCACTGCAAAATCTCCCTTGGCTAAAGCAAGGCCGCGTACAAGCGATGCCCCCTTCCCCTGATTAACCTGATTGCGGATGACCTGCAGATTACTGAGCTTGAGATCTTTTAAGATTCGCTCTGTGCCGTCAGATGAATTATCATCTACTACGATAATCTCTTTATCGACAGCCACCGCATTAACCTTCTCTAGAACCGCAGCGATAGTCGCCTCTTCGTTATATACAGGAATAATTACTGAAAGCTTAGCCATAATTTTATCAGTTACTTAGTGAAGAATTCCTTTACTTTAAGCTCAGGCATAAACCCGAAGAATAGATGTTTTACCCTGAATTTAGCGATCGGCCTGTATAGGCTGATCAGAATCTTGATTAACCTTGACTGCACCATATCTTTAGAGCGGTGGGTGTCCAGAAACTGCGATGCAAAAAAGAGTGCCGAAAGGATCTTTTTTCTTCTTTTCGACTGCCAGAGATTATCACCGTAATTAGTCTGGCTCCACTCTCTAAGCGTTGCCCTCTTTCTAAAACGCTTCCCCATCTGGTTATTATAGAGTGCCGTCCCCGGATACGGTGTATAGGGACACAACGGGGAGATCAGGGCATTAGGATTCTCCTTCATCAGCTTAAAGACCAGATCAACGGTCATCCGCAGATCTTTCATCCTCTCGCCGGGAAATCCACACATAAAGTTATATTGTGCGATAATGTTGAATTTTCTCCATCTCTGATTGATCTTTATTACGTCCTCAATTCTTATCCTCTTATTTACAAGCCTAAGAATCCGCTCTGAGCCGCTCTCTACTCCAAAATGCACCTTGCGTAGGCCTGAGCGCTCTAATACGCTCAAATACCCTTCATCCATCTTAAGCGCTGAATTTATACTTATACCCTGGGCCTCCCAGATTATATCCATCCCCTGATCAATAATCCCCTGGGCGACGGAGCGGGCACGCTGCAAATCCACAAAAAAATTATCATCAACAATGTAAAAACTCCTTACCCGGTGCACCCGATACAAAAACCCTATATCCTCCAGAGTCCTGGCGATTGAGAACGCCCTCCAGTTACTCCTGTTAAAAGAAGGATTGTAGCAGAAGCTGCAGCTGTTCGGGCATCCTCGCGATGTCTCAAGATAGAATGTACGCCGGCCTTTGAAGACCGGTAGATATTTATTAAGCTTAATCAACCCCAGGGGTAACTGAGGCAGTGAATCCAGCTTCAGGAAGTCGTGCAGCTGATTTTTTACGATCCGACTGCCATCTTTATACCAGATCCCGGGGATGCCTGAGAGATCTCTCCCTCCGGCAAGGGCACACACCAGCTTTTGAAAGGTTCTCTCCCCCTCCCCAACTACGATGGCATCTATAAAGTCATCCTGTATGGTAGACTCGGGGAACATGCTTGCATGTATCCCTCCCCAGACCACCGGAATACTCGAATTCTCCTTTACAACCCTGGAGACCTCAAGGGCATGATTGATCTGTCCGCCGGTCATCGAAGTTACCCCCACACAAAGCGCCCCTCTATCAAGTTCTTTTATAAGCGATTGGCGCCAATCCTTATCGATCCTGGTATCAACCAGGGAGATATCAAAATCACCGGCAATCTCTCTGCTCACTGATAAAAGCGCTAACGGCAGGGCCGGGTGTGAACGGAAATCATCCCAATCCCCTACCCTCGGCTGCACTAAGATAATTCGTTCTTTCATTAATTAAGCCTATAGATCTTTACGGTCTCTGAGTCAAACACAGGCTCAAAATCACCCTGATTACTTCTTGCCCATTCCTCTTCCATTGGAAAAAGCGTATCTTCTGTATGCAGAAAAGAATATATAAACAAATAGT
>JADHWA010000043.1 GCA_016783715.1 Candidatus Omnitrophota bacterium | reverse complement strand
CAGCTCATAGGCGTATCCTCCTTTGCTGTCCCGCCTCTGGCGGGACGGTTAGGTTAATAATTTGCGTTATCAACCTAAGAGGATATGCCTTTTTTATTCAATTGGCAATATCAAAGTGCGAAATATATTTTACTTTATGCTTTATATGAATCCAATATCACCTTACATTTAAAATTAATAAACTTACGCCTGCTTTTAGCTTATTCAATTATTCCTTAAGCAGTTCTTTGATTTTTCCAAGCAATACCTGAGGGTCGAAAGGTTTGGTAATATAGGCATCAGCCCCCACCTCTTCACCCATTTTCTTATCTTCATCCTGGGCCCGGGCGCTGAAAAGGATTATCGGGATCTGTTTATACTTCTCATCGAATTTAAGCATCCTGCAGACCTTATATCCGTCGATCTTAGGAAGCATCAAATCCAGTATTATAAGGTCCAGTTTCTCTTTTTTTGCCTTATCCAGCCCTTCCTGGCCGTCATGAGCGGATATTACCTCATAACCGCTTGCCTCCAGCCTCATCTTTATCATCTCAACCAGCTGCGCCTCATCCTCCACTATCAGTATCTTTTTAGCCATTCCCATGCTCCTTTAAATGAGACCATGATTTACGCGACTGTCAGGGAGCGTAAATCATATGGTCGAATTTATCCCGAAGCCTGCGCAGTTAAATTTCGCAAGAAATTTACAAGCGTTTAGGCGAGGGATCTCATGTAATGTTTTTATACCTTCAGTAAGCTATTTATCTTTGATAGAAGATCTTCTGCCTCAAAAGGCTTTATAACCAGGTCATCCGCTCCTGCATCCCGGGATTCCTGCTGCAGATTTTTCCCTCCGGAGGCGGTAACTATGATTACAGGAATTTTGCTAGTCTCTGGATCGTCTTTCAGGCGCCGGCACAGCACTAATCCGTCGATTTTGGGCATAATAATATCCAAAAGGATCAGGTCCGGCTTATCACCTTGGGCCTTTTTTAAACCCTCTTCTCCGTCGTATGCAGCAATTACATCAAAGTTGGCAGCCTTAAGCCTTAACTCAATCAAATTAACTAATTCTGCCTCATCCTCGATAATCAATATTTTCTTTCCCATCATTCACCTCGCAATTGCTTTAATACGTTAATAATCTCAGTTTTGAGCTCCGCATCTTTGACCAAAAAACCCGTCGCACCGACCTTCCTTGCCTGTTCCATCCGGTCCTGCGTGGAGAAAGCAGTCAGCATAAATACCGGTAGATCCTTATCCTTCTTCCTCAGTATCTCAAGAGTCGCCATCCCGTCAAGTACCGGCATCAATATATCAAGGAGCACCCCATCAAAAGAATTGCTTTCTGTTTTCTCTAAAGCTTCTTTTCCGTTAGAGGCACTCTCTACATGACAATCATTAGCCTCAAGTCTGGTCTTGATTATCTCGATAAACATCGGTTCGTCATCCACTAAAAGTATCTTTAATTTTTTCACTCTTGTCCCCTTGATTTCTTTAAGAGTTGGTCGTCGCTGTTTGCCTCATCAGGATAAGTGGCGCCCCCGATAGTTATCTTAAGATCATTATACCACGATTCTTTTCCTTTAGAAATGCATCCCCTTACTGCTTCCTCGATCCTCTTCTTTACCAGATCAACAGACTCTTTATTGGTATTCAATAAAAGAACAACCAATTCTCCGGAGTCTCTAACCACCGTATCCGCCTTGCGGCGCAGACATCCCTCTATTGCTTTTTCAAAACATCTAAGCAAACCATGGGCCTTCTCTTGCCCCAACTTCTTCTGCAAACTGCTAAAACCTTCCAGAGTAACCATCACTAAGGACATCGAATTGTTCCTATCAATAGTCTCCCTGATGCCGTTATTAATGTACTCCTTAAACACCTTCTCGCTCTCCATCTTAGGGAGCCAGAAGGTAAGTTTCGTGCCCTTATCGACCTGACTGTCAATCTCGATTTTACCTTGATGCATCTGGACGATCTGTTTGCAGATAGCCATCCCCAATCCCGTCCCTTTGGGCCCGGCTCCGACAGTCCGGCCGAATTGCTGAAATTTACCGAACGCCTTAGGCAGATCTTCTTTGGCTATACCGATGCCGTTATCAGAAACAGAAACCCTTATCTCATTCTTCTCATCCTTTAAATCTATCTTTATCTCACCCTTCTCTGGGGTATATTTTATGGCATTGGAGATCAGGTTATTCATCACCTGGATGATCTTACTCCGGTCAATGTAGATATTAACTGTTTCTTTTGGCAGAGAAAAGAGCAACTCCTGTTCTTTCTTATCGGCTTGGACTACCCACTCCTTGCAAACCTCTCTGACCAGGCCGGAGATATCAATCAGGGACTTCTTTAACTCTACTTTTCCGGATTCGATTTTAGATATATCTAATAAATCATTTATGATCGCCGCTAAACGGTCGATGTTATCCTTGGAGGTATTAAGGACATTCTTCTGCTTGTCATTGACCTTACCCGTTATCTCATCTAATACTAAACTTATACCTTCCTTGGTTATTGATAGGGGAGTGCGTAACTCATGAGATACCACCGAAACAAAATCGGATTTTAACTGGTCTAATTCGCCAAGTTCCCTGTTCTTATCCTCTAACTGCTTATATAAAACCTTGATCCCTTCATTTGCCTCTTTAAACCCATGGGCCTCTTTTTCTAACTTTTCTTTTACTTTCTTTAATTCATTCCCCGTTCTGACTATCTCGCTGATATCCTTGGCAATATGGACTGTTCCGGATAATTCTCCATGTTCATTAAGAATAGGGGAAGTGCTTATTAAAAGAGGCAGGCCTAAACCGGGATCATCTACCTGTTCGGTGTGCGCTTTTCCATCTACAATACTCTTCTGATACGGACAATTCGGCCAGGGAGAATTCCTTTTATGTACGATCTCATAGCATTTCTTACCTACGACATCCTCGCTTTTCATTTTTATCGTATCGAGAAAAGCCTTATTGGCCTTGGTGATTGTGTGCTCTTTATCTAATATAAAAATCATATCCGAGATGGAATTAAATGTACCAACCCACTCCTGATTGGCCTGCCTTATACGTTCTTCTTCGAGCTTCTTCGCTGTTCTTCTCTCTGTCTTCATCTTTGCTCCGCTAGATATGCTAAACCAGTTTATGGATTGTTTCCGTATCGGTCTTTGAGTCGAACTGCTACCTCGATACTATCTATTTATCTTTCAATTGGTTACATCCCTGTAAAAAACAAAAAACCCGCCTGCTTCGCTCTTCTTGAGACAAAGCAACCGGGTCCATATCTTCATATTTTGGCATTTATTATAGTAGAATTTGTGGCTTATGAATTCCCTACCTTTATCTTCTTGAGGCCGTTTTTTAATATCCTTTTTTATCAGAACTTATAAAGCACTCCTACTTGCCCGCCGTAAATCTCCAGCGTATTATTGGGCCAGATAACACCACTCTTCTCCCCGCCTTTTAATTTCTGGAATTCAGCGAATCCGCCCAATGATAAATCACAGGAATCACTCAATGCAAAGCCTAGATTAAGGTCTCCTTCTGCAATATATCCGCCCTTCCCATCAATGCTCCCCAAGACGCTGTTATGAGCTTTATCATAGAAGACATGGCCGTATGTCCCCTTCCCGTAGAGGCTGAATTTTTCTCCGAATTTCTTACTAAACTTAACCCCGGCATCCCCGTGCTGAATATAGTATTTCTCAGTAACCACATCACGCAGGGTGATTGTATTCAGAATATTAAAGTTGCTGCGATCGAAATTAATATATCTGAATCCATATCCTACAAAAGGCGTGATAGAAAAACCTTCTCCCCCGATTACCTTACCCAGGCGCCCCTTAAAGTCGCCGCGATAGAGATTCAGGTCATTAGTCTGGTATTCTGCACCAGAGACGTACCAGGTCTCGGTGTCAGTCAGAGAATATCCAAAGGCAAAATCCGCACCAATATCCATTCCCCCAGAAGTGGTATTATTAACCGTTAAAACCGCCTCCGGATAAATGACATTGTATTTTGATTTTATTGTCTGCTCTTTTTCTTCATATTCGGCGCGTCCGGCGCGTATAGCCAAGGATATCTTCCAGCCCTCATAATCCTTAGCAAGCTCCTGCGCGGAAACTTGGGACTCGTATTCATCGGCAAATCTTATCGCCTGCCCATCCTCTGCGGCAGAAACAAACGTGATGGTCATCAGTACTAATATCAATCCGAGCAATATTTTACGCATAACTTATCCTTTTTTTTATTTAATTATCTTCTCCATGATACAACTTTACCACTTTACATCCAATTTATCAACAAAAAAATTGAGGCGCCCATCCCTCCTATTCTGAGCTTTTCCTCATTTCCTCCCATACAATATCTCTGAGATGAACATAATCAGCAGCTTTAAAATCTTCCGTACCAATCGCAGGAAGCACCTTTAATTTAGCAGATACCCTTGTTTTAAAAATCCAAGTGTTCTTTGGGATAGCTGCTCCAGTACCTTTAATCGCAATCGGAAGAATAGATCTTTTCTCTTTTATTGCAAGCTTAAAAGCTCCGCTCTGGAACTTATTCATCTGGTCTGTTTCACTGCGGGTCCCTTCCGGGAAAAATAACACCGACATGTCTTTTCTTAGCCAGTGAATAGCGTCTTTATAGGCTTTTCTGATGCTTTCTGACTTGCCTCTTGTAAGTTTAATGTGTTTAGTTAGGCTTAGGCTCCAGCCGACAAATGGTAACTTAAAAAGGCTCTCCTTTGCCACCCACTTAAACTGCATACAAGTCGCGTACAAGACCACGATATCCGCTAAGCTTTGATGATTGGCAACTACCACGTATGTCTTCTCCCTATCAATATTCTCTAATCCGCTTACCTGAAGATCCCAGAATGGATTTAAGGCGATAATCGCCCTTGACCACCAATAACACTGCATATGAGCAAGCTTTCTTTTTTTGTCAAAGGGGAAAGAAATAATTACCATTAAGGAAACTGCCAGGAAAAGCAGAACTGTTAATAGAATAATCGTTGCCCAGGTTATTATCGAGATCAAAACCTTCATCTTAACTTTTTATTATCTAATTAGAAACGCGGATTAAATATTGAATTGTTTCGAGAAAAAACTGATCTGATATATTGTATCACAGCGGGGTAAGAAATCAACTTCCCCGTGTTTGCTCCCACCCTCCTC
>JADHWA010000042.1 GCA_016783715.1 Candidatus Omnitrophota bacterium | reverse complement strand
ACCTGCCGGTCCCGGAGGCGCAAATGGCCAGATAGTCTTCTCTGCCAAGGATGCAGTTGCCTGGGCCAAAGATGGCAAAAGGGTAATCCTGGTTCGCGAAGAGACCAACCCTGAGGATGTTGAGGGGATGCGCGCAGCACAGGCGATCCTGACTGCACGCGGCGGTATGACCTCGCATGCGGCACTGGTCGCCCGCGGCTGGGGTAAATGCTGTATTGTCGGCTGCGGCGCCCTGAATGTTGAATATGGTAAAAAAGAGCTTCATGTTGACGGCAAAGTCTTAAAGGAAGGCGAGTGGGTGACTTTAAACGGTACCAAGGGGCTGGTCTATGAAGGTAGGCTGGCGATGATAGATGCCGGGGAGGAGAATAAGGCTTTATCGGAGTTCCTGAAACTCTGTGATAAAGTCAAGAAATTAGGCGTGCGCACCAATGCCGATACCCCGGAAGATGCAGCCAAGGCGCGTCAGTTTGGTGCAGAGGGTATAGGGTTGTTCAGGACTGAGCATATGTTCTACGGAAAGAATTCCGATCAGCCGCTATTCTTGCTACGTAAGATGATTGTCTCTAATTCAGAGGGTGAGCGTAAGAAAGCCCTGGACGAATTATTCCCCTACGTGAAGAAGGATATAAAAGGTACGCTTTCGGCGATGGATGGTTTTCCTGTAGTCATCCGGCTGCTTGATCCTCCGCTGCATGAATTCGTCCCCCGCGAGAAGTCAAAGCTGGAGCAATTAGCCACTGATTTAAGTATTAGTATGGAGGAATTGACCAGAAGAGCAGATGCCCTGCATGAATCCAACCCGATGATGGGGCATCGCGGAGTACGTCTGGGCGTGACTTATCCGGAGATTAGTGCCATGCAGATACGGGCAATCCTTGAGGCAGCTGCAGAGCTGATTAAAGAGGGCCAGAAGCCTTATCCTGAGATCATGGTCCCGGTAGTCTGTGAATCCAAGGAATTGGATGATCAGCTGGCCATCGCTAAAAAAGTCTACCAGGAGGTTCTCTCAAAATACAGCCTAAAGTCGATAGGACATATGTTCGGTACTATGATTGAGATTCCGCGTGCTGCCTTTGTGGCAGATGAACTGGCCAAAGTTGCCCAGTTCTTCTCCTTTGGCACCAATGATATGACTCAGATGGGGTTTGGTTTTTCGCGGGATGATATCGGAGGATTCCTTCAGGAGTATATCAGAAAAGATATCCTTCCTGAGGATCCCTTTCAATCAATTGACCAGAAGGGGATAGGCGAGTTGATCAAGATCGGAATTGCCCGCGGCAGAAAGACCAATAAAAAATTAGAGGTCGGTATCTGCGGTGAACACGGCGGAGAGCCGCGTTCAGTAGAGTTCTGTCACGGAGTGGGTATGGATTATGTCAGCTGCTCGCCTTTTAGAGTGCCGATTGCAAAGCTTGCAGCAGCCCAGGCAGCATTGAATGATAAAAAACAGCGCAAAACTCAAAGTGCAAAGCGCAAAACCTAAGCTTTCCCGCACCGAAATCAAAAAAGATCCAGCGGGATCCCGCTAAGCGGGAAAAGTTCAAAACTTTTAACTTTACACTTTAACTTTGCGCTTTACGCTTTAAACTTTACACTTAATTATATGGAAGCTCTAAGGACTTATCTGAAAGAGATCCGCAGGGTCAAGCTGCTTACTGCCGCCGAAGAGGTTAAGTTTGGCAATAAGGTCAAGAGGGGGGATGAGCAGGCCCGCAAGTCGATGATCCAGGCGAATCTGCGCCTGGTGGTCAATATCGCCAAGAAATATATATATCTAGGTATACCTTTATTGGACCTGATAGAAGAAGGTAATCTGGGCCTGATGAAGGCGGTGGATAAGTTTGACCCCAAAAAAGGCTACCGTTTTTCTACCTATGCTGCCTGGTGGATCAAGCAGGGTATTACCCGCTCCATTGTTCAGCAGGGGAAGATGATCCGCATACCTGTATATATGAATGAGTTGATCAGTAAATGGAAGAAGCATAAGGAGCGCCTCTCACATAAATTAAAACGGCTCCCCCGCGATGAAGAGGTCGCCAAGAGCATGAAGCTCCCCCCGGGGAAGATCTCTCAGATAAACTTCTGGCTCTCTACCTCAACTTCTTCGTTAGATGCTCCGGTGGATGAAGATGGGGGTACTCAGGTCCTGGATTTACTGGAGGATCATAACAGCGCCTCTCCAGATGCTGGGATCTCTCAACTTCTTGACAGGGAGCATATAGATGTTTTATTAGGGATGATGTCTGAGAGGGAGAAGAATGTTTTAGATATGCGTTTTGGTTTAACCAGCGGTAGTTCCAACACCTTGGCTGAGGTGGCAGAGGAGTTGGGGGTCTCCCGCGAGCGGGCGCGCCAGATCGAAGAGGCGGCCTTGAAGAAGCTCAGAAGGTTTGCCGAAGAGCAGGAGAAGGATAAGGATAAGGATAAGAGATAACAATAAAGCGCAAAACGCAAAGCGCAAAGCGCAAAACTTAAGTGTAAAACTTAAAGTTTTAAACTTTACGCTTTAACTTTGCGCCTTACACTTTACGCTTTGCACTTACTGAGGAGGCTGTGTGATGGATGATCTAAAAAAACATATCCGCGATATCCCTGATTTTCCCAAGAAAGGGATTATCTTTAAGGATATAACTACTTTGTTGATGCAGCCGGATGCCTTTAGGGATGCAGTAGAGGCAATTGTCAAGGAGTATAAAGATAAGAAGATTGATAAGGTCCTGGCAGTAGAGGCCAGAGGGTTTATCTTCGGCGGGGCAGTCGCCTGCGGCCTTAAGGCCGGTTTTATTCCGGTGCGCAAAAAAGGGAAGCTTCCCTGGAAGACTAATGCGATTACCTATGAGCTGGAGTACGGGAGTGATACCCTTGAGATGCACCACGATGCAATTAAGCCCGGAGAGAATGTGTTGATCGTGGATGACCTACTGGCAACCGGGGGTACGGTTAAGGCAGTCACTGACCTGGTTAAGCAGTTTGAGGGCAAGATCGCAGGAATTGCTTTCTTGATCGAGCTATCATTTTTAAAGGGCAGAGATAAATTGAAAGAGTATCCTATACACTCTTTGATAACGTATTAAACAAAACAATTGCGCCTGTAGCTCATTTGGATAGAGCGGGGCTCTCCTAAGGCCCGTCTTGGGGTGGTTCGAATCCACCCAGGCGCATTTTTTTCGCCTTCGGCGAAAAAAAAGAGTAATTGAGCAATAGAAAATAGAACAATAGAGCTAATGCTCAATTACGGTCTAATGGTCAATTGTTCTATTGTTCAAAAAGCAATACATGGCGTTTCATTTGAGAATCTTGAAGTTTATAAGAAGGTGGTTGCAAATTTATTTGCGGGATCCCGCCATGTTCCTAAAATAGAGGGGCAGGAGAATCCGCCCCGGGGCACTTGATTCTATTATTATGAGAGAAATTAATCCATACCTATATAATCTACATTGCCACACATTACTAAGCGATGGAGACCTGCTTCCTTCAGAGGTAGCCGCGCGTTTCTCGGTTCTCGGATACCGGGTGATCGCGCTCACCGATCATGCCGATTACAGCAATATAAAAGCTGTGCTCAATCAGACCATGGAGTTCTGTAAGCGCTGGCCAAAGGACTCTAAAATCAAAATTCTTCCCGGGGTAGAGCTGACCCATCTTCCCCTGAAACAATTTAAGCCGCTTGCTGGCTTCGCCAGGAAACAGGGGGCAAGAGTAATTATCGGCCACGGAGAGACTCCGGTGGAGCCAGTTACCGAGGGTACCAATCGCTCAGCCCTATTGGCGGATATCGATATCCTGGCGCACCCGGGACTGATTACCGAAGAGGACGCAAGGTTAGCCAGGAAGAGAAATGTATTCCTGGAGATTACCGCAAGAAGCGGACACGCTAATACCAACAATCATGTTGTAGAGATGGCAAAACGAGCGGGGGCAGACTTAATCGTCAATATCGACAGTCATACTCCGCAGGATATAATTTTGCCGGAGGAGTTGAGCAGGATTGCCGAGAGAGCCGGCCTATCCAAAGAAGATATCTATAAGGTTAATCAAAAGGTATCGGATTTCATAAAAAGAAAGACATCCTGAACAGAAGATGAAAGGATGTCTTGAATCAGGCATAATCTGTAGTCATGCCTGGTGATTATGCCAAAGGGGGATAAAATGAAAAGAACTCTTATCTTTTTATCTTTAGTTGTGATCAGCGTAATTCTCTTTAGCGGCTGTAGCGGTGTTCAGAAGAGAGAGTCCACTGGATTCTTAGACCCCCAGATTTTATTTAAGTTCAGCGATATTCCGAGTCCTGCCGGATTTAAGCTGGTCGAAGAGGACTCCTATATTTTTGAGACGTCCGGCCTGCGGGTTTTCTTCCTGAAGTATACAGGCAAGGCTGAGATTGATAAGGTGGTAAATTTCTATAAGGAGCAGATGAGCATGTATGACTGGCAGCTCTTGAATGTCGTAGAGTACGGAGATCGGATGCTTAACTTTGACCGGCCGAAGGAGACCTGTATAGTCAGGATCATGCCCGAGGGCCGCAATGTCATTGTAACTATCTCTGTGGGGCCTAAAACCGCCTCATCTATATCTAAGAAGAAGGCTGCCAAATAGCAGTAGCAAAAGGAGCGTTCTCCTTAGTAATAGCATGCAAATAGAAGTAAGAAGAAGTAAGTTTAGGTTTTTTAAAAAACCCTTGACAAGCAACAGCTTATATGTTACAAGGGATATAACTGTTGGTTATACCACTGGTTATGGCTTTAATCTAAGGCAGAAAAAGGAGGTGAAGTTAATAAGCAGGCCTGAAGTCATGAAAAATCCAGTGATATAAACATAGATAGAAAATACCTAGGAAATATATAATTAAACCCTAGTTGATATAGTGCATAATAGTCATTTATTTTAAAGGAGGATACAAAATGAGTAGACGTTTAATCATACTGACCCTAGCGTTGGTCTTAGGCTTAAGTGTAGCCGCATACGCAGAGGTTCAGAATGTCAGAGTGAGCGGTGATATTACTGCCATGGGCGTATACCGCAATAACTTTGATTTGACAAAGAATCCTGTAAGTGGTAGTGCAAGTGATTATGGTGGTGCGTATTCAGATAAGAGAAAATACTTGGCGACTATCGCCAGGTTACGTGTTGACAGTGATCTGACTGATAACGTATCTGCAACCGTCAGGCTTTTAAATGAAAGAGCCTGGAATGGTGATTCAATGTACGGCGGTTACGCAAACCAGAATATCGGATTGAATGCTCCGGACTGGTCAGCATCTGCTGAAAGTCAGATCGACCTGGACTTAGCCT
>JADHWA010000011.1 GCA_016783715.1 Candidatus Omnitrophota bacterium | reverse complement strand
ATCAGAATTACCCATCCAAAGGCTTGTCCCCGGGGCAAAGGTCTATATTCCTTTGTTGCAGCACCTGGGGAAGGCCTGTCAGCCGCGGGTATTAGTAGGGGATCTGGTAACTCTTGGGCAAAAAATCGCCACAGCCGAGGCGCACGTATTCTCTCCGGTTCATGCATCTGTATCCGGGAAGGTGGCTGCAATTCAGGAATGGCCGCATCCATCTTCTGGAAGAGCTAAAGCAATTGTCATTGAGAATGACGGGAAAGATAGCGTCGGAGCAGAAAAAACTCGCCATCAGGAAGATATAAATAAGCTTAGTGCTGAAGAGATTAGGAATATTGTCTTTGAATCAGGTATTGTGGGGATGGGGGGAGCAAGCTTCCCGACACATATTAAGTTAGCGCCTCCTAATCCGGTTGATACTCTGATTATAAACGGTGCTGAATGCGAGCCCTACCTTACCGCCGATTCCAGGCTGATGATCGAAAAAACAGAAGGGATCATCAAGGGTATTGAATTAGTGATAAGGTGTCTGGGTGTCAAAAATGTAATCATCGCTATCGAAGAGAACAAGCCCGAGGCGATTAAGCTTATTAGGGGGGGGGCCGCTGCCAGAGGATACGGGGTAGAGGTCTTGGAGAGTCAGTATCCGCAGGGCGGAGAAAAACAGCTGATAAAAAATGTTTTAGCTAAAGAGGTGCCTTCAGGAAAACTCCCCTTTGATGTGGGGGTAGTGGTGCATAATGTTGCCACGATCTTTGCAATCTACGAGGCGGTTTATCTTAATAAATCCTTATATGAACGTGTAGTTACTGTTACCGGAAGTTGCCTTTCTAATCCTAAAAACCTCCTGGTGCGTATCGGTACACCATTTAAGGACCTGATCGATTTCTGCGGGCCGCTTAAGCAAAAATGCCTTAAAGTGATTGCCGGCGGACCAATGATGGGAATTGCTCAGTATACTCTGGATGTCCCGGTAATCAAATCAACTAACGGAGTTCTTTTATTAACCAGGGATGAGGTCGCAGAACAAGTTGAAGAATTCTGTATCCGCTGCGGCAGATGCGTAAGAGACTGTCCTTCGAGCCTCTTGCCTTGTTTGATCAGTTTAGCCAGCGAAAGAGAAAATTGGGAGCTAGCCGGGCACTATAATGTTGGAGATTGTATTGAGTGCGGGTCTTGCGCCTATGTATGTCCGGCCAAGCGCAACATGGTCCAACATATGAAAGAGGCAAAATTTATGATTGAACATCCCATAGCGAGAAACAAGGGGGATGTCTGATTACAGTGATTCAAAAGAAGATTAAAGCGATTGTTAAATATTAAATATAGGGTTTAATAGATCATAAAGGTACGGAAGTATTAATCTCTGTAATCTCTGCTTATCGATAGGCAGGTAAAATAATCTTGAGTAATCAGGTATAATCCATGGTTATAGCGATGATTATACCAGGAGGTTAAAATGAAAGAAATATTAAAATACAGCAGCATCCTTTTTGTAATTTGTCTGGTGGCAGGGGTTTTCTTAGGAGGGGTCTATTCGGTTGCCCAGCCCCGTATAGAGAATACCCGGCAGAAGCAGGAAGATGAAGCAGTCAAGCAGGTCATGCCGCATGCTTCCAAGATCCAGAAGGAAGAAAAGGAGAGTTTAGTATATTATGCTGCAACTGACAGTAGTGGGAAACTTCTGGGGTATGTATTTATCTGTGAAGGGAAGGGTTACTCCAGCGTTATCCGTTCGGTAGTAAGCACTGATCCTGAAGGCCAGATTATAGCGGTTAAGATCTTAGAGCAGAATGAAACTCCCGGACTGGGGACTAAGATTACAGGCCAGGAGTATCTGGATGGATTTAAAGGTAAAACAATGCAGGATCGACTGGACACTATAAGTGGGGCAACTATCTCATCGGTCGCCCTGACTGAATCGATCAGTAATACCCTAAAGAGGTTTTTTAAATGAGCGATATGTTTGTTGTATCGACATCACCTCACCTGCGCCATAAGGATAGTATTTCTAAGATTATCTGGATGGTCTTTTTGGCCCTGGTTCCGGCGGGCCTTGCCGGTCTCTACATATTCGGTCCGGCATCTCTCTGGGTGATCATCGCTGCTATTTTAAGTGCGCTGGTTACCGAAGCCCTGATACTTCTCTTACGCGGCAAGAAGCTAAGATTATTTGACGGCAGCGCAGCCCTTACCGGGCTGCTTCTAGCCTATAATCTTCCTTCTGATGTGCCGCTGTGGATCCCGGTAGTTGGGAGTTTCTTTGCTATCGCCATAGCCAAGCAGATATTCGGAGGGTTAGGGAGGAATATCTTTAATCCGGCGCTTGCCGCCCGGGCATTTTTACTGATCTCCTGGCCGACTTATATGACCACTTGGGCCAAACCATTCTCTTATCCGGACGCAATTTCTTCAGCAACCCCTCTGAATCTCTTTAAAGAAGGGGGGATGAACCTCTCGCAGATGGGCTTAAGCTATTGGGACCTATTCTTAGGTAATCGGGGCGGTTGCATCGGTGAGGTGGCGGTGGCAGCACTCCTAGCCGGAGCATTGTTATTAATAGCCTTAAAGATTATCTCTCTGCATATTCCTTTAAGTTATTTTATCAGCCTTGGGTTATTCAGCTGGTTATTCCCTGCGCGTGGCGGCTTTGCCACAGGGGATATTCTATTTGCAATTCTTGCCGGCGGGGTAATCCTGGGAGCATTTTTTATGGCTACCGATTATTCAACCTCTCCTTTAACCAGAAAGGGGCAGATTATCTTTGGCCTGGGGTGCGGATTGTTTACTTTTATTATCAGGCGCTGGGGCGGGTATCCGGAAGGCGTATCTTTTTCAATTCTGATTATGAACGCATTTGTTCCTATAATAGATAGATTTACTACGCCAAGAGTTTACGGGGCTAAAAAATGAAACTGATCAGAGAATTTACCAAAGGTCTATTTAAACAGAATCCGATATTCGTCATCGCCTTAGGTCTTTGTCCGGCCCTGGCAGTATCGACTACCATGGAGAATGCCCTCGGCATGGGGGCGGCGGCAACATTTGTACTGGTATCTTCTAATATTATTGTATCGGCGATCAGGAATATCATCCCGCAGAAGATCCGCATACCCTGCTTTATAGTGGTGATCGCCTCTTTCGTTACGATAGTGGAACTCTTGATGGCGGCATATTTACCTGCCTTGGCCAAGTCCCTGGGGATCTTTGTTCCCCTGATTGTGGTGAATTGCATTATTCTGGGGAGGGCAGAGGCTTTCGCCTCAAAGCATAAGGTATTGCCTTCGATTATGGATGGCCTGGGGATGGGCTTAGGGTTTACCCTGGCGCTCGCGCTTGTAGCAGCGATCAGGGAGGGCTTAGGCAGCGGGAAGATTTTTGATGTTGTGGTGATTAAGGGGTATGAGCCGGCAACCATGATGGTCTTAGCGCCGGGTGCGTTATTGACCTTGGGCATATTAATTGCAGTGACAAATTTAATAAAGAAGCGAAAGGCATGATATGGAGTTGACTGCTTTTATTACCGTAATTATCAGCATGGTCTTCGTTAATAACTTTATCCTCTCGAAGTTTTTGGGACTCTGTCCTTTTTTGGGAGTATCAAAGAAGACCAGCTCAGCGGTAAGTATGGGGGCGGCGGTAATCTTTGTGATGACTCTCTCAGGAGCGATCACCTGGCTGGTCTATCGCTTTATCCTGGTTCCTCTGGATATTACATACCTACGTACGATTACCTTTATCCTGGTAATCGCCAGTTTTGTGCAATTTGTAGAGATGGTGATATTAAAGAAGTCACCGGTTCTTTATCGGGCTCTGGGGATATATCTGCCTTTGATTACCACCAATTGCGCTGTCCTGGGTGTTACTGTATTGAATATCGATAACTTCTTCAAAGGAGCGCAAGCGGTTCCATATAGCTTTTTGCTTTCTGTTACTCAGTCTTTCTTTGCCGGGGTTGGCTTTACCCTGGCGCTGCTTTTGATGTCGGGGATAAGAGAGAAGCTGCAATTAAACGATACCCCAAAGGCTTTTCAAGGGGTGGCGATTGCTTTTGTAATCGCATCACTGATGAGCCTGGCCTTTATGGGCTTTCAGGGTTTTAGGTTTTAAATATGGTTATACTTGTATCAGCTTTGATTCTAGGGGGACTGGGATTACTTTTTGGGGCGGCACTTGCTTTTGCTTCTAAGAAGTTCTGTGTGGTTAGCGACCCGCGCCTGGAGAAGGTATTGCATGAGCTCCCCGGGGCTAATTGCGGCGCCTGCGGGATGCCCGGATGTATGGGTTTTGCCGAGGGGCTCCTGCATGGGACTTGTACAGTAGAGAAGTGCGCCGTCCTGAAAGAGGACCAGCGCTATCAGATCGCTGATATCTTGGGTGTAAAGGCGCAGGAGAAGGTAAAGAAAGTGGCAGTCCTGCATTGTCACGGCGGCACCAAGAGAGCAAAGCTTAAATTCATCTATAGGGGCCTGGAGACTTGTACCGCTGTCAGTCTTGTTATGCAGGGACCCCAGAGTTGTGTTTGGGGGTGTATCGGCTACGGCGACTGCGTGCGGATCTGTCCTTTCGGGGCGATTACTACCGGTGATGAAGGGTTGCCTGTAGTGGATCAGGATAAATGTCTTGCCTGCGGGAAGTGTGTTGAAGGCTGCCCGAAACAATTGTTTACTCTGGTACCTGCCGATAAGACTTATGCGGTTCGCTGCAAGTCGGCTGATTTAGGTAAAATCGTTATGCAGGCCTGTACTATTGGGTGTATCTCCTGTTTTAAGTGTCAAAAAAGCTGCCCTGTGGGAGCGATCAAGGTAGTTGATAATCTGGCGGTAATTGACTATAATATCTGTACCAATAGCGGAGAGTGTTATCGCGTCTGTCCCACAAAGGCTATAGCTAAGAAAGAAGCAAAGAGATGGAGAACAAAGGGATGATGAATATTGCAGTTTTGGCATCAGGCAGAGGGAGTAATTTTTCTGCGATTATCCGGGCAGCCAAAAAAGGGAAGATCAAGGCCAACCTCTCATTATTAGTGTGTGATAATCCTAAGGCCGGGGCAGCAGGACGGGCAAAGCGCGCCGGAGTCAAAATAGCCATGGTAAGAAGAGAAGATTTTTCCAGTAGAGATGATTTCGAGCGCAAAATTATTGAGCATCTCCAGCAGAACAATATCGATTTAGTGGTTTTAGCAGGATTTATGCGTATGCTGGGACATGAGCTGATCTCGCGTTATGAAAATAAGATTATCAATATTCATCCAGCCCTGCTGCCGTCTTTTAAGGGTGCGCACGGGATAAAAGATGCTTTTGATTACGGAGTAAAGGTTACCGGCGTCACAGTGCATTTCGTTGATGGCCAGATGGATCACGGGCCGATCATCCTGCAGTCACCACTAAGAATAGAAGAAGGTGACACCCCGGAGTCCTTAGAGGCAAAGATCCATAAACTGGAACACAAGATATACCCGGAAGCAATTCAGTTATTCCTTGAAGGCAGGCTTAAACCGCTTGGAAGAAGAGTAAGCTCTCAAGTCCTTAGATAGAACCCTCCAGAACCGCACTCCTGTTAAGAATAATTCTGTTTTGAGTGAGCAGATTGTTTAATTCAGCATACGAGAAGTTTCTGATCTTGTATGTATTTACGGTGTAACTGATTATTTTGATAATCTCTTGATCAATATCGGCATCGCTTTCGACCTCCGGCTTCTCAAACTTTAACCTGATACGTTGGGTGATCTGTTGAGTTATAAAATCATCGAAGTTGGTTGGTTGGTAATTTATACTCTCCCCGGTGGTATCTCCGATTATTTGAGGGGCGGCTACCATATCCTGTACGTCGCGGTGCTGGAACTCGCTAGGGGAGATGAAGGAGTGGGAGAGTTTTTTCAGGTCTTCATAGAAGAAGAGGTCTTTAATTACGAAGCCATTTTTGATGTCGGCGGTGATTATAGAGAAGAACTGCGGGCCTTCATCAGTAAAGGCCTTGGTGCTGAAAGCTACCCGGCGCATCACCTTCCAGACGCTATTTATCTTCTCTGAGGCATCTTCGCTGTATTCGACCTGTTGTTGTTTTTCTTTTTCGGGTACCCTCTCAATCAAATAAGAAGATTCCAGGAGCCTGTCTTTGAAAGTAACCTGATTCTCCTTAACCTGGAATCTCTCGGTGCTTATTTTAGGCTTCTTGGCCTCGGTAAAGAGATCCTCCAGCGGCAGATAGACCCAGAGGGTGTTTCCGGTAAGTACTGTATAGATATCAATGCCGTACTCCTCATAAGATATATCCTTGATCGCATGGGGGATATCTTCTTTGAGGAAGGTATGTTCGGTGGAAAATGTACAGCCGCAGATCAAGAAAAAAAATGCGGATAGGCTAAAGACGATGCTTACCGAATTCTTTGAAGATCGCTTCGATTTCGTCATAATTGAGTTCTGCTTTTGCAACAAGTTCTTTGGTAAGGCGTTCAAGTAGGCCGTCCTCTTTTTTTAAGATTTCGCTTACCTCCCTAAGGCAGCTCTGCATAATATCTTGGACATCAGCATCCAGCTTGGATTTGATATCATCCGATATAAGCATTGTCCCTCCGATACGGTTGTAGAAATCCAGGGCATGGAAATCACCGATTAGGCCCGATTTTCCCATTCCTACGCGCCAGACCATATTGTGCGCTGTAAAGAGTGCCTTGGCGAAATCCCCGCCAACACCCGCAGTGGTATAACCCAACTTAATCTTTTCTGCCGCATAGGCGCCCAGACATATCTTGATATCGGTTAAGAGTTGTTCCTGGTCTTCGATAAGCGTCTCTTCACGATCGGGTGTCCAGGTCGCACCTCCGGTATGGCCGCGCGGGGTAATCGTGATCTTAAAGACATCCTTTGTGGGTGCTTTTAAATATGTGACAATAGCGTGGCCTGCTTCGTGGTAGGCGATCTGCAGCTTCTCCTTTTCGCTGAGCTTGACCCGGCGCTTAATACCCAGAACGATTCTTTCCCTGGCATCATTGATGTCTTGCATGGCAATTGCAGTGCGGCGATTGCGCACCGTAATCAGAGCCGCCTCCCTGATCATGTTGGCGATATCCGCAGGGCTGTTTCCTACGGTGATCCTGGCCAGCCGGTCTATCTTGACGTCTTTATCATCGTACTGGACCTTCTTTAAATAATAGGCGAGTAATTTTTCGCGGTCTTCAAGGCTGGGCTTATCGACATAGATCTTACGGTCGAATCGCCCGGGGCGCAAGAGTGCTGCATCCAGATAAAACTCCGGCATATTGGTGGCGCCGATGATCACGATATTTAGGTCTTTATCTTTGAGCCCATCCATCTCGACCAAAAGTTGATTTAAGGTAGTATTCATTTCTCTCTGGCCTCCGAAACCTCCTGCAGACCTCTGTGCTCCTACCGCATCTATCTCGTCGATAAAGATCAGGCATCCGCCGTTTAATTCAGCCAGCTGGCTGGCCTTTTTAAACAGGCTTCTGACTCTTCCTGCGCCCACACCGACAAACATCTCGATAAATTCCGAACCTGACATCGAAATAAACGGGAGTCTTGACTCGGTAGCTATTGCCTTGGCCAGATAGGTTTTTCCACATCCGGGGGGTCCTAGCATCAAGATGCCTCTTAAAATCTTCCCGCCGATACGTTGGAGCTCTGCGCGGTCTTTGACCAGGCGTACTACTTCGAATGCCTCCTGCTTTGCTTCATCCATTCCGATGACATCGCTCCAGGTTATCGCCAGTGCCTCTCCGGATATGGTTTTTTTAGTGGTCTTAGAGAAATTACCCATTCCTTTTTTCAAGAGTATCCAATAATACATAAATACGAATACCATTGCCTGCACTATCCCCATGACCCCCCAGGTGTACATCTGAAGCGGAATCATCGCTAGTTGAGATTGCCGCAGATATGATTCGGCTTCATTCCAGGCACTTACGGATTTGCTGATCACAAAGGCTAGGCTTGAGAGTAACAGGACCACCCCGGTGATCAGTAGGATTCTTATCCAGTATAGGTTTAAATAAAATTTAATCTTTTTCCAATTCATTATTAACTCCTTCATTGAGCACATAATTTATGATCCGCCGTAGGCGGAGAATAAATTATAAGTGCGAATTGAATCCTCCGTAGCCACGCCAACCACTTACTTGCTGGACGGCGAAGGAGGATACGATATTTATTAATAAAGGGTTATTTCTTGTTAAAAAATAGCACATTAAAAACCTCAAGTCAAACCTTTTCTTGACTTAGGGACATTTCTGGGTATAATTATCCTACTATATATACAAAAAAATAACCGTGAATCAGGGGGGGGTAAGTAAGATGGCTAAAATTAAAGAGGTAAATGCAAGAGAGATTCTGGATTCCAGAGGGAATCCTACCATAGAAGTTGATATTCACTTAGATGACGGTATCTTAGGGAGGGCTGCTGTTCCATCGGGAGCATCTACCGGAGATAAGGAGGCACTGGAATTAAGGGATGGCGATAAGAACCGGTACTCCGGTAAAGGTGTGTTAAAAGCGGTTGAGAATGTTAATACCGTAATTGCTTCAAAGATAAAAGGTTTAGAGCCTGATTTTAAAAAGGTAGATGCACTCTTAATTAAAGTAGACGGAACCGAGAATAAGTCTAATTTTGGCGCCAATGCTATCCTTGGCGTTTCTATGGCCATAACCAAGGCGGCTGCATTATCCCGAAAAGAACCGCTCTATAAATTTTTAGGCCAGGAAGATGCCTTTCTCCTACCGGTGCCCCAGATGAACATCTTAAATGGCGGGATGCACGCGGATAATAACCTCGATATCCAGGAATTTATGATCATGCCTGTGGGGGCCCCCACTTTTAAGGAGGCATTAAGATATGCAGCTGAGATATTCCATACTCTAAAGTCGATCTTGAAATCTAAGAAACTAGCGACTTCAGTAGGGGATGAGGGAGGGTTTGCACCAAACCTTGACTCCAATCATGAGGCATTGGATCTGATCTTAGAGGCGATTGAGAAGGCAGGATATAAGGCGGGTAAAGATATTTATCTGGCTCTTGATTGTGCGGCCAGCTCCTTTGAAAAAGAAGGAGGATATAACTTCGAAAGCACAAAGAAAAGCTCAACTGACTTAATCTCCATCTATGAGAGCTGGTTAGCTAAATATCCGATCCTCTCCATCGAGGACGGCCTCTCCGAGCATGACTGGTCAGGGTGGGAAGAGATGACCAGGGTTTTAGGGGGTAAATTACAGTTGGTAGGCGACGATATATTCGTCACCAATCCGAAAATTTTCAAAAAAGGCATTGCGCAAAAGATTGGTAATGCTATACTAATAAAAGTCAATCAGATCGGTTCTTTGTCGGAAACGCTAGAGACCATTGCTATCGCCAAAAAGGATAAGTATCGCTCAGTTATTTCGCACCGTTCAGGAGAGACCGAAGATACCACGATTGCGCATTTAGCAGTTGCTACCGGATGCGGACAGATAAAAACCGGTTCCTTATCACGTACGGATAGAGTCTGTAAGTATAATGAACTCTTAAGGATTGAAGAAGAATTGGGCCAGCGTGCGGTTTATGCAGGAACCCTGTGGAATAAATAGAGACTTTAATGCTGAAGAAGGCGTTCGGGCTTTTTGGGATCTCTGTAATATTGCTGGCTATTTTTTTACCCGGGTATAGCAAACTCCAGGAGCTCAAAGAGCGCAATAGCGAATTATCAGTAAAGATAAAACGCCTGACCGTTGAGAACGCTCTTTTGCAGGAGGAATTAAAGAAGATAGATAGTGATCCCCTTCATCAGGAGAAAATCGCCCGCGAGAAACTGGGTGTGGTGCGTAAGGGAGAGATTCCTGTAAAGGTCGTTCCTGAGAGACAATAATAAAACGTAAAGTTCAAAGCGCAAAGCGCAAAACTGAAGCTCAAAACGTAAAGCGTTTTACGCTTGAAAATTTAACTTTGCGCCTTTCGATTTGCGCTTTAAGCTGAATTTTCGCGGGGTGGTCCTTCGACGCACTCGCCTGAAATAAACAATAGGCTCGTTTGCTCAGGATTACCACCAGATAAATAAATTCCGCGGGGTGGAGCAGTCCGGTAGCTCGTCAGGCTCATAACCTGAAGGTCACGAGTTCAAATCTCGTCCCCGCAATTAAATATCGGGCAAGTTCTCCCGGCACAACATTTAAAGATATGGGGCGGGATCCCGCCAGGTATGGAATAGCGTGGCGGGAAAATCTTGGCTCCGCAACCATAAAAAGCGAGGGTGAAAATATCCTCGCTTTTTTGTTTTTTTCATCAAAAAACATTGTGCAATCAGGGGAATTCTGTTATAATATGGCTTCCTAAAAAATCAAAAGGGGGCAAAAATGATTAAGCGTTATTCTCTTCCTGAAATGTCCGCTATCTGGGGGGATGAGTTTAAGTTTAAGACAATGCTGGAGATAGAGATCCTCGCCGCAGAAGCCCTCGCTAAACAGAAGAAGATACCTTCCGCCTCCGCAAAGAGAATCAGAAGAAAAGCCAAATTCAACCTTAATAAAATTCTGGAACTAGAGAAGAAGACCCAACATGATGTGGTGGCATTTGTCACCAATGTAGCACAAAATATTGGGTCAGACGCTAAATACCTACATATTGGGCTAACCTCTTCTGATTTATTGGATACTACTCTGGGTGTACAGTTGAAGAGCGCTTCAGATATATTAATCAGGGACCTAAATCAATTACTGAGTGTACTTTCGGCAAAAGCCAAGAAATACAGGGATATGGTCTGTATCGGCAGAACCCATGGGGTGCACGCTGAACCTACTACATTTGGGTTGAAGCTGGCACTCTTTTATGATGAGACAAGGCGCAACATCAAGCGGCTCCAAGAGGCAAAAGAGGAGATATCTGTAGGAAAGATCTCCGGAGCAGTAGGAACTTACGCTAATATCAGCCCGGCAGCAGAGAGCTACATTTGTAAAAGGCTTGGGTTAAAGGCAGCGAAGATTTCTACGCAGATAATACAACGTGATGTATATGCCCAATATATGGGGACACTGGCAGTTATCGGAGCAACGTTGGAGAAACTTGCCCTGGAGATCCGTCATCTACAGCGCACTGAGGTCTATGAAGCGGAGGAGCCATTTGGCAAGGGTCAAAAGGGGTCTTCTGCGATGCCGCATAAGAGAAATCCGGTAATCTGCGAAAGGATCTGCGGATTAGCCCGGCTCCTGCGCGCAAATGCCCTTGTTGCATTTGAAAATGTGGCCCTTTGGCATGAGCGGGATATCAGCCACTCTTCAGCCGAGAGGGTAATCTTTCCGGATTCGACGATTATCCTGGACTATATGTTGAATAAGGCTATTCAGGTAATAAAGGGGCTTAATGTGTATCCGGAGAATATGCTGAGTAATCTGGTCAAGACTAAAGGCCTGATCTTCTCTCAACGCGTTCTCCTGGCCCTGATGCATGAGGGGCTGCCTCGACCGAAGGCATACGACCTGGTTCAGAGAGCTGCGATGAAGACCTGGAGGCAAGGATCAGATTTTAAGGATAACCTCTCGCAGGACCGGGAGGTATCGTGCTATCTGGATGGTAGATCCATGGAGAAGATCTTTGACCTTGATTATTATCTGCGCAATGTCAATAAAATTTTTTCCCGCGTCTTTCAAAAAGACTGAACCAAGGGTGAGAAATCAGGACCATAAAGAATAATTAGTCTTTCCTTTTTAAAAAATCCGACAAATCTGCAATGGCGCAGAAATGTGATAGAGCTTGCGATGGTGCAAGAAGTGCGTGTCTTTGGCGGCAGTTAAAATCAATATGCCAAGGATAGATGGTTGTATTTGATCGATAACTTTTCAAGTTCAGAAAGGAGCTCTAAGATGTCTTGTAATTACGATGAAGTGACCATCACCAAAAAGGTAATCGAAAAAGAAGGCCTGACGATGCAGGAATATGAGCTGGTAAAAAAAAGGCTGGGGAGAGAACCCAACTATACAGAATTAGGTCTATTCTCGGCGATGTGGAGCGAGCACTGTTCGTATAAAAACTCAAAACCCGTGCTTAAACTTTTCCCGACCAAAGCCAAACAGGTTATCCAGGGGCCGGGAGAGAATGCCGGAATAGTCGATATTGGAGACGGCCTGGGAGTGGTTTTTAAGATCGAATCACATAATCACCCCTCGGCAGTCGAGCCGTATGCGGCTTCGGCTACCGGCGGTGGCGGTTGCGTCCGCGATATTTTTACAATGGGCGCCCGGCCGATAGCGCTCCTGGATTCTCTGCGTTTGGGGAACCTGACCAAAGATAAGGTAAAATTTTTATTTAAGAATATTATCCGCGGGTTTACCGATTATGCAAATGTCGCAGGAATCCCGGTTGCCGGCGGCGAGATATACTTCGATGAATCCTTTGAAGGCAATCCTCTGGTTAATGCCATGACTGTGGGGATCGTCAAGAAGAACGAGATTGTAAGGGCCAGGGCCAGCGGCGTAGGCAACTTGGTTTTGATTGTCGGCGGAGCCACCGGGAAGGATGGCGTGGCAGGAGCGGCTTTTGCTTCAGCGGCAATTGACGAAGAGTCAAGCAAAAACACTTCCGCGGTAGCCATCGGAGATCCGGTAATGGGCGGAATCCTTAGGGAGGCCTGTTTTGAATTAATGAAAAAAGGATTGGCTATCGGGATGCAGGATATGGGCGCAGCCGGCCTGATCTGTTCGACCAGCGAGACCTCTTATAAAGCAGGCACGGGCATTGAGATTGATATTGCCCTGGTACCGCGTAAGGATGAAGGGATGAATGCTTATGAGGTAATGCTTTCGGAGTCGCAGGAGAGGATGCTTATAATTATAGATAAGAATAAACTAGATAAGGTAAAGGCGATCTTTAACAAATGGCATGTGCCGCTTGCGGTGATCGGCCGGGTTACTGATGATGGCATGGTCAGGGTCAAAGAAGATGGTTGTCTGGTCGCCGAAGTTCCGGCAGCCGCCCTGGTTAAAGCACCGGTTTACCACCGTAAGACCGCGCGGCCTAAATATCTCTCCAGGGTAAATAAACTGGATCTGGCCAAAATCAAACAGCCAAAAGATTGCAACCAGGTGATCTTAAAATTACTGAGTAATCCCACGATTGCCAGTAAGTCATGGGTCTTTAAGCACGGAGATCCTAAGATAGCTAAAAACATTCTGTTGGGCCCGGGTTCTGATGCCGGAGTAGTAGCGGCAGTGCCGGGAACCAAGAAGGCAGTAGCAGCGACTACTGATTGCAATTCCACTTATTGTTATCTGGATCCGTTTAAAGGCGGTGCGATCGCCGTAGCCGAAGCAGCCAGAAACTTAGTATGCTCCGGAGCCAAGCCGTTGGCGATTACCGACGGAATAAATTTCGGGAATCCGAATAATCCGGAGGTCTTCTGGCAGTTTAAGCAGGCGGTTCTGGGTATGGCCAAGGCCTGCCGGGCGTTGAACACGCCGGTAGTAAGCGGTAATGTTAGTTTTAACAACGAAAATCCCAAAGGCTCCGTCGATCCTACGCCGATCGTAGGCATGGTAGGCGTAGTTAAAGATAAAACTAAGGTCGTCACGCAGTATTTTAAGGCAGCCGGGGATATAATTTTACTGTTAGGGAGGAATAAGGAAGAGATTGGTGGGAGCGAATACTTAAAGACCATCCACGGATTAAAAAAAGGAAAATGCCCCGAGATCGACTTAAAGTTAGAGAAAGCCGTACAGAAGACTGCCTTAGAAGCGATAGAGAAGGGGCTAGTTCAGTCAGCGCATGATTGTTCCGAAGGAGGCCTGGGAGTCGCCTTAGCGGAAAGCTGTATCAGTAATCCAAAGAAAAAACTCGGCGCAGCGATTAATTTAGGATCTCCTAAAATGAGGATGGACGCGCTTTTATTTGGGGAGACGCAATCGCGCATTATTTTAAGCGCAAAACCCAGTAACCTTAAAAAGATAATTGCCGTCGCAAAAAAGAATAAAGTTCCGGTTTCGGTAATCGGTAAAGTCGGCGGAGATCTCTTGGTAATCGATAAGGCAGTAAAACTTCCGGCTAGCAGGTTGTATAAAACCTGGAACGGCTCTATCGAAAGCCATTTGTAATTTGAGGCAACTTTTTTAAGCCTATCCCTGCCTGTGGCATCTTGTGACAGGTAGGGATAGGGTATTTTCAAGAAAGATTTTCGGGAGCGCAAGTTCTGGAGGAGGACGAATGTCAAAAAAAAGACAGGATCAGGATATGGAGAAGTTTTTTCTTGGTGAAGACCCCTGGCGGGTTTTTCGGATTATGTCTGAATTCGTAGAGGGTTTTGAGGTTCTTTCTAAAGTGGGTAAGGCAGTCTCCATATTTGGTTCCAGCCGCACCCAACCCGGTAATAAGTATTACATGCTGGCTGAAAAAACTGCCTATCTTCTAGCAAAAGAAAAATATGCGATTATTACCGGAAGTGGCCCCGGAATAATGGAGGCGGCCAACAAAGGGGCAAAGCGTGCCGGCGGGATCTCAGTAGGATTAAACATCCATATCCCTATGGAGCAGAAGCCCAATAAGTACGTGAGTACACTCCTGGATTTCCGTTATTTCTTTATAAGAAAAGTCATGTTTGTCAAATATGCCAAGGCCTTTGTAATTATGCCTGGAGGTTTCGGGACGCTGGATGAGCTTTTTGAAGCGCTCAATTTAATCCAGACCGAAAGAATCCCCAAGTTTCCTGTGGTTCTTTTTGGCAAGGAATATTGGCAGGGCATGCTTGACTGGCTCTATAAGAAGGTAAAAAAAGTAGGAAATATAAGCCCGCAAGACCTGAGGATATTTACGCTTGTGGATACCCCGAAAGAAGCCGTTACGATTATTAAGAAGTTTTATCTCTCCCATAAGAGATAATATAAGATAAGCCTTGCTCTTTTTTTGCGCAAGAAAATAATAAGGGAAAGGAAGACAGAGATGAGCGGAATCTTTGGTGTGGCCTCAAAGAAAGATTGCATGCAGGATTTATTCTACGGTACGGATTATCATTCGCACCTGGGCGCACAATTTGCCGGCCTGGCTGTTTACGGGAAAGAGCTGGCCAGGCAGATCCATGATATTAGGGGTAGCCAGTTTAAAGCCAAGTTCTACGAGGATTACGGGAAGATGCCCGGGCATATGGGGATCGGTGTGATCAGCGCCCTGGAGGAGCAGCCGATTTGCATTAACTCCAAATTCGGGCCATTCGCGATTGTGACCAACGGCTTTATTGATAACGCCGACCTGCTTGCCCAACAACTATGTAAGAAAGGTTATTCTTTTAGTGAGTTAACTGACGGCCATGTTAACGCAACCGAGTTAGTAGGCAAGTTGATCTTACACGGGAAAACCATTGTCGAGGGAATAGAATATATGTTTTCTAAAATCCAGGGTTCCTGTTCATTGCTTCTGCTCAACAATAAAGGGATATATGCTGCCAGGGATAAATGCGGATACTCGCCTCTGATTATCGGCCAGAAGGGCAATGCCTGGGCAGTGACCTCAGAGACATCTGCTTTTTCTAATCTTGGTTTCCGGATCAAGAAATACTTAGATTCCGGTGAGATCGTCTTTTTGAATAAAAGCGGCACCAAGAGCAAACGTCAGGGTAGGAAGTGTAAACAGATTTGCAGCTTCTTGTGGATCTATACCGGATTTCCCGCTTCTTCTTATGAAGGGATTAATGTCGAAACTGTAAGAGAGAGATGCGGCCGCGCCTTAGCAAGAAGGGATGATGTTGATATCGATATAGCTGCCGGGATACCTGATTCTGGCACCACCCATGCCATCGGTTATGCCATGGAGTCAGGGATGCCTTTCCGCCGCCCCCTGGTGAAATACACTCCCGGTTTTGACCGCAGCTATATTCCTGCTTTGCAGGAGAGGCGAGATCTGGTAGCGAAGATGAAGCTGATCCCCATACCGGAGATCATTAAAGACAAGAGGATTGTTTTCTGCGATGATTCCATAGTTCGTGGTACGCAGCTTAAAAATTATACAATCCAGAAATTGCGCGAGTGCGGGATAAAAGAGATCCATTTTCGTATCGCCTGTCCGCCGTTGATGTTCCCCTGTAAATTCAATTATTCCACACGCAGCATCCAGGAGCTGGCGGCAAGGAGGGCTATACGCGCAATCGAGGGTAAAGATATTCATAATGTCAGCAAATACGTAGATGAAAACTCTCCTCAATATAGGAAGATGGTTAATTGGATCGCCAAAGACCTGGGGGCGACTACCTTGAAATACCAGCGATTAGAGGATATGGTGGAGGCGATCGGCTTACCAGCGGAGGATCTCTGTAAGTATTGTTGGACGGGGAGGTGCAGATAATGGGGCTGAATTATAAGAAATCCGGGGTAGATATCCAGAAGGCCTCGGTTTTCAAGAAACGGCTAAAAGGCCTGGTAAGAAGTTCATTCTCTTCTCAGGTGCTAGGCGGTATCGGTGGTTTTGGCAGCTTCTTTAGGTTCCCTAAAGCAAAGTATAAGGATCCGGTTTTAGTCTCTTCATCAGACGGGGTAGGCACGAAATTAAAGATCGCTTTTCTTGCTAATAAGCATGATACTGTAGGAATTGATGCCGTGGCGATGAACGTCAATGATATTTTGTGCACCGGGGCCCAGCCTCTGTTTTTTGTTGATTATATCGCTACCGGAGAGTTAAAACCGGGAGTACTCTATGATGTGGTTAAGGGGATAAATACCGGTTGTATTCAGGCAGGATGTTCTCTGATCGGAGGCGAAACTGCCGAGATGCCTGGGATGTACAAATCAGGCGAATACGATATCGCCGGTTTCTGCGTGGGGGCAGTCGAGAAGAAGAAGATTATCGATGGTTCCCGCATTAAAGCGGGGGATATTGCAATTGGCCTGGAATCAAACGGCATACACTCCAACGGCTATTCTCTTGTGCGGAAAGTTTTTTCAAAGAATGAATTAAGGAAACTAAGTAAAGAATTATTAAAACCTACCCGTATTTACGTCAAACCCGTACTAGCATTACTATACGCTAAACGCTATACGCTAAACGCTGTAATAAATGGCATCGCCCATATCACCGGCGGAGCCTTTTATGATAAGATCGCCCGAATCCTCCCCGATAATGTAGATGTAAAAATTTACAGGGGCTCCTGGAGAGTGCCGCAGATCTTCGAGCTAATCCAGGAGAAAGGTAAGATATTGGTCAAAGATATGTACCATACATTTAATATGGGCGTAGGGATGGTTTTGATCGTTGATCCAGGTTCCGCAGGAAGCATGATTAAGAAATTAAAGAGACAAGGCATAAATTCTTGTATTATAGGTCATGCAGTAGGTGGCAGTGGCCGGGTAAAAATAATTTAAAAAATGGGGCTAGAATTAAGTGCAAAGCGTAAAGTGTAAAGCGCAAAACTTAAGTTTAAAGCGTAAAACTTTAAACTTTACACTTCAACTTTGAGCTTTGCGTTTTGAGCCTTACGCTGTAAAATTAGGTCAGAGCTATTAATATGCGAATATTAGTTATTGGTTCCGGCGGAAGAGAGCATGCTTTAGTCTGGAAGTTGGCACAGTCAAAGTTAACCGATAAGATATTCTGCTCACCTGGTAACGGCGGGATTGCCGGGGGAGCTGAATGTATTGATATCCAGGCCGATGATATTGGCCAGTTGTTAGATTTTGCCGTCGCTGAGAAGATCGATCTGACTGTTGTTGGCCCGGAAGTGCCTTTAGCTTTGGGAATAGTAGATGAGTTCAGCAGCCATAAATTAAGGATCTTCGGGCCGAGCCGCCCCGCCTCTCAGCTTGAGGCAAGCAAGGTCTTCTCTAAAGAGTTGATGGCAAAATATAATGTCCCGACAGCGCATTTTGAGGTATTTGATGATGCTCTCCAGGCAGAGAAGTATATAGAAAGAATCGGCGCGCCTTGCGTGGTAAAGGCTGACGGCCTGGCCGCAGGTAAAGGGGTTGTAGTCGCCAAAACGGTCGAGGAGGCAAAGCAGGCGGTATCTTCGATGATAGAGGATAAGATCTTTGGCGATGCCGGCAGCAGAGTAATTGTTGAGGAATGTCTTGAGGGCCAGGAGGCCTCGATTTTGGTGATCACCGACTCAAAAGAAGTAATTGCTCTTGCTTCCAGTCAGGACCACAAGCGCATCTTTGATAATGATCAGGGCCCAAATACCGGGGTGATGGGCGCTTATTCGCCGGCTCCGCTGGTTACGAATAGCCTCTTTAAGGATATATTAGAAAGGATAGTTTATCGGGCTATCGATGGATTAGCCAGGGAAGGGATAGAATATAGGGGTGTTCTATATGCGGGGATTATGATTACAAAGGACGGGCCGAAGGCCATGGAATTTAATGTACGCTTCGGAGATCCTGAGACCCAGGTGGTTTTGCCGAGGATGACCTCAGATCTACTGGAGGTGATCTTGGCTGCAAGCGAGGGAAAGCTCTCCAGGATAAAACGCGTAGGCTGGGCTAAAGAGCCATGTGTCTGCGTTGTCTGTTCTTCGAAAGGATACCCCGGGAAGTATGAATCGGGGAAGGAGATCTCAGGACTCAAGGAGGCTGCCAGAATGAAAGATGTCGCAGTCTTTCATTCCGGAACTGTCCAGTCCACAGTCCACAGTCCACAGTCCACAGCCAAATATTTTACTAATGGTGGCAGGGTCTTAGGTGTAACAGGCAGAGGCAAGACAATCAGTGAAGCGATCCGGAGGACTTACCAGGCGACAGAGAAGATTCGTTTTGAAGGTATGCATTATCGTAAAGACATCGGAAAAAAAGCACTTTAAATTTGAGACGATTATGCGGCTGGTAATTATTCTTTTTATATTTTTCCTATTTTTAATGCCCAGGCCCCTTCCTGCAGATGTGATTATTTTAAAGGGTGGTGAGTCGATCGAGGGGGAGATTATCAAAGAGACCGATGATTATGTAGTAGTTAATTATCAAGGCACTGCGACTATTTTTTTCAGAGATCAAATCACCAATAACAACGGGGAAACCAAAGCTTTTCCCCCAATGGAAACCCGTAGGACGTCAGAGGGCCTAACGCCTTCTGGCTCCGAAGCCCCTGAGCTAACCTCCTCGCCTATTGATCTAGCTGATTCATCCGGGGAGAATCAAGAGGAGACCTCCGGCCAGATCACTCTCTCCGGAGGCCCTCAGCAGCAGGAGCCCAGTAGCCTGCCCAGAAGCACTGAGAGGACACGCGGCCTGACGGGGGATGATGCAATAATTGAGCGGGTATTGGATCTTTCGGGCCAGAAATCGCTGGTGGAGTATATCCCGAAATACTTCCTGTTTTTTATGCAGCAGGAGCCTTTTGTTTCTTTCCCGGGATACCGGCAGAAGGTTAGCCAGATTATCCGGGAGGATATAACTCCGGATTTGACCTATGAGATCTTCTCAGGACATGTTAAGGAACACTATCATCGCGGAGAATTTCTGGAGTTTTCAGAATGGTTGGCGGCTCCTTTATCAAAGAGGATAAATGCATTGAGAGAGGATGCTCGGCTTCATCCGGCAGGCAACGAGCCGCTTCAACTGTACGCCGACCTGGAATCTTCGTTCGCCGGAAGAAAGCGGCTGAATCTATTTAAAGAGCATGATGATATCTTCGGCAGGGCAGATATAGATGTCAAGACTCAGATTGCCGCGGTTAAGTCATTAAGCCAGGTTTTTAATGCTGGGCTTCCGGCGGAGCAGCGGATAAAGGATAGTAAGATAGACGAATATTGCGACCAGATTAGTTTTCAATCGAAGGAATTGGTCAAGAAGAATATCGCTGAGAGCGCCTATATTTACCGAACCCTTAGTAACCAGGAGCTAAAAGAGTATATTGACTTCTTTGCAAAAGATGCCGGCCAGCAGTTTATCGCCACCACGCACTTGGCATACTTTAATACCATCAGGGAGATTACGCTTATCTTAAAACAGAAGATGACGGAATAAAGGAGCAGTCAAATGACCACGCACCCAAACAAGTAGCAATAGATACTAGACTGGGTGCGGGGGAATTTGTCCCCCCTGCATTCTTGCAGAATGCAAGAAGGGGGGATTAATTTGCAGACGCTGGAAATTGTTTAACTATGCAGCTACAATTTAGGTCGTGCTTAGCACTCCCTAAATTGTCTGCTCATTAAAGGGGAGAAAGATGAATAAGCCAAAAAGTGTTTGCATAATTACAGGCAGCCAGTCTGATTTGGATACTATGCAGCCGGCGATAGAGATGCTTAAAAGTTTTAAAGTAGGGTTTGAATTTAAAGTCCTGTCGGCGCACCGGACTCCGAAAGAATTGGTCAGGTTTGTCGAGAAGGCCTCTATAAAGGGAGTAAAAGTTTTTATCACCGCAGCCGGGATGTCTGCTGCCCTTTCAGGAGTGGTGGCTGCGCATACCGTGTTGCCGGTGATCGGTGTCCCGGTTGAAAGCGGCAGGCTTAAAGGCTTAGACGCATTACTCTCTACGGTGCAGATGCCTCCGGGGGTACCGGTTGCCTGTATGGCAATTGGCAGGGCCGGGGCAAAGAATGCCAGCCTTCTTGCCTTAGCAATCCTAGCACTCCAGGATAAGAAGATCTCTTCGCAACTTGTCTCATACAGGAATCAGATGCGCAAGAAAATTAAAAAGATAAAGGTTAAAGTTTAACCCAAGAGGCACTTCCGATAAAGATATGGCGTCGACTAAAGTAATCAAAATGGCGCAAGGCGATCACCCTGATAAATTCTTGAAGGAAGCAGTCAAGGTTATCAAAGGCGGCGGCCTGGTGATAATTCCGACCGAGACAGTATACGGGATTGCTGCAGATGCCGGAAACAGGCGGGCGGTCGAAAGATTATACAAAGTTAAAAAGCGCCCCCACGATAAGCCTTTTTCGCTGTTGATTGAAAGAAAGGAAAAAATTGATGACCTCGCCAGAAGAGTACCATCTGCCGCCTATAAATTAACCGAGAGGTTCTGGCCGGGACCTTTAACTGTTGTTTTAGAGGGGCACAAAGGCGGTAGCGTAGGGTTGCGTATGCCGGATAACGAAATCGCCATGAGGATACTGGAGCTATCCGGAATACCTCTGGTCTGTCCTTCGGCGAACCTTTCAGGTGAGGCAGCACCTGTGAATTTTACTGATGCCATTAAAAATCTGGATGGCCTGGTTGATCTGGCTATCGATGGCCAGGATTCTGTCCTAGGTGTTGAATCTACGGTCGTAGACTTGAGAGTTGAGCCGATCAAAATCACCAGAGCTGGGGCGATAAAAGAAGAAGAGATTCAGAAGGTGGTAAAGTCTAAGAACGTTCTTTTTGTCTGTACGGGGAATTCATGCCGTTCGGTAATGGCAGAGGCGTTATTGAAGAAGCGTCTCCAGGAGGCAGGCCGCAGTGACGTAGAAGTCTCAAGCGCCGGGACGATGATGTTTGGCGGCCTTCATGCCACCGATGCCACCAAGCAGGTCCTGGCCAATGAGGGCATAGACGTATCGGCACACCGTTCGCAGCATCTGGATGTACCGTTACTCAGGAAATCGGATATCATTTTGGTTATGGAGAAGAAGCATGAAGAGAGAGTCCTGCGGTTGGCCCCCGAAGTAAAAAACAGAGTGTTTTTATTAAAAGAATTTGCTAAAATAAGCAACGGCCGAGTTAATATAGATGACCCTATTGGCAGGTCGATGGGGTTCTATGGGAGAACCCTGGAGGTTATTAAGCAGGCGATAGAAAGGGTGATTAAAATCATATGAGAGTAGCAATTGCTTCAGATCATGCAGGTTTCCTTTTAAAAGAATCATTAAAGCAATACCTGGAGGAAAAGGGCGTCAAGGTAAAGGATTTCGGCACCCACAGTAGAGAGAGTTGTCATTACCCGGAGTTTGCCCGTAGGTTAGCCGGGAGTATTTCCTCCGGGAGATATCCTAAGGGGATTCTTATTTGTAATAGCGGAATCGGCAACAGTATCGTGGCCAACAGATTCAAAGACGTGCGCGCGGCCCTGGTTTACAATCTTAGGGCAGCCAGGCTCTCCCGCGAGCATAATGACAGCAATGTTTTAGTTTTAGGAGCCGGTTTTGTAAGTAAGTCTATGGCAAAGAAAATATTGAATATTTGGCTAAGGACTAAGTTCTCTGGCGGCAGACACAGGGTGCGCCTTAATCTAATCGCAAAGATCGATAAGGATTTATAAGATGGAAAACTATCACTGGATCAAGAGAGTAGACCCTAAGATTTACCAGATTATATTAAACGAACTTAAGCGGCAGCAGGAGAACCTGGAGTTGATCGCTTCGGAAAATTTTACCTCCCAGGCAGTTTTGGAGGCGCAGGGGTCGGTATTGACTAATAAATACGCCGAAGGATACCCTGCCTCGCGCTGGTATGGCGGGTGTGTCAATGTTGACTCTGCCGAGAGTTTAGCGATCGAGCGCGCAAAAAAATTATTTGGGGCAGAACATGTAAATGTTCAGGCACATTCCGGATCTCAGGCGAACATGGCGGTTTATTTCACAGCACTTAAGCCGAAGGATACGGTCCTGGCGATGGATTTATCCGCAGGCGGCCACCTTACCCACGGCCATCCGCATAATTTTTCCGGGGC
>JADHWA010000010.1 GCA_016783715.1 Candidatus Omnitrophota bacterium | reverse complement strand
AAGGCCCGCGCGCGATAAACATTCGCCCCGGACAAAAATAAAAGGAAGTATAGGGCAATGAAGATAGTATTAATTGAACCGGCAGCCTCAGAAGCTAATGTTTACAGCAAGATACATATGCCTTTGCTGGGTCCGATATATCTGGGGACTATTTTAAAGAATCGAGGGCATCAGGTCGAAATTTTTAATGAGAATATTTACCGGCCTGATTATTCGCGTCTGGAAGCTGATATAGTAGGGATCTCGATTTTGACTTCTACTGCCGGCCGCGGCTATGAGATTGCCAGAAGGTTCCCTAAAGAAAAAGTGATTATCGGAGGGGTGCACGCAAGTCTCCTCTCGCAGGAGGCGCTCGGATTCGCCCGCCAGGTGGTTATAGGTGAGGCCGAAGATTCAATTGTCGATATCGTAGAAGGCAGGCGCAGAGAACCGATTGTACAGGGAGAGCTTGTCTCGGATCTTGACAGTTTGCCTTTTCCGGACTTCTCTTTAATTAAAGGGTACAAGTTTCCCTCTATAGTAATGCCTGTTTCTACGTCGAGGGGTTGTCCTTTTGATTGCAGTTTCTGTTCGGTGACGAAGCTTTTTGGACGCACATACCGTTTCCGGAGTGCTGAAAGAGTCATGGATGAATTAGCTACTCGTCAGACAAAGTCATTCTTCTTTTGTGATGATAATTTTACCGCCAATCCTATGCGGACCAGCCGGTTATTGGAGATGATGATTGAGAAAAATATCCGCAGTTGGACCTGTCAGGTGCGCTGCGATGCAGCTAAAAACGAAGGGCTGCTTTCGCTTATGGCCAAAGCCAGATGTTCGGTAGTCTGCGTGGGATTTGAATCGATTAACGTCAAGACCCTCGAGGCATATCGTAAGAAACAGACTCTCTCTGATATCATTAATGCCATACGGGCTTTTCATAAGAATAGGATCAAAATCCACGGGATGTTTGTATTGGGTAGTGATGAAGATAACCAGAATACTGTGTGGGAGACTTTGAGGTTTGCCTTAAAGCAAAAGATCGATACTATACAGATGATGGTTTTGACTCCTCTGCCGGGAACCAAAACCTTTGAGGAGCTTGCAAAACAGAAGCGTATCTTCTGTAAGGACTGGAGCCTTTATGACGGTCAACATGTGGTATTTACCCCAAAGTTAATCTCTGCCCGGCAGCTCCAGGAAAGCGTCTCCAAGGCATATATCCGTTTTTATTCACTCTCACAGGTATTTTTGTATTTATGCAAGCTGCACCTAAGGAACGCGTTCTTCCGTTTAATGGGGTACCGCATTATCAGGCAATGGCTGCGAATAAATGGCTCAATGCACTGGCTTCCGGTTTCACAAAAATAAGATTAAGGTTTTAGTTTGATTTCGTAGAGATATGGGCAGAGCTTGCCGGTAACAAGAAGGTTACCGGTTTGTGCATCATAGGCTATGCCATTTAGAGTATAATTTGGGCCGCCGCAGGCTAATCCATCCAGTACTATCCAGGCAGTTACCTGTCCGTCTTCGGGGTTGATAATCGCAATCCTCTTCTCACCTAAAATGTTCGCATAGAGCGAGCCGTTAATATACTCTAATTCGTTAATAAATTTAACCGGTTTGCCGGAATCAGTTACGGTAATTCTTCTTACCTGGGTAAAAGTCTGGGGGTCAAGGAAATAAATAACCGCAGTACCGTCACTCATAATGATGTTTCTGTTATCTGAGGTAAGGCCCCAGCCTTCAGTGGGGTATTGAAAGCTGCCGATTAGCTGGAAAGTATCTTTATCGAAGATAAATCCAAGTTTGGATAACCAGGTAATCTGGATGATTTTGTTACCGTGGAGGGTGATCCCTTCTCCAAAAAGCTGCGGATCAAGCTGGTATGAACGGATAGTCTTACCTGTCCGAAGGTCAACTTCCCTTAGGGATGAGCGGCCCTTTAGTCCGGTACCCTCATAGAGGCGGCCTTCATAAAGGGTGAGCCCTTGAGTAAAAGCTTCCGGGTCATGCGGATAGGCGCTGATTACTTCATAACCATAGATTGGCGGAGGAGCTCTGCGGTCTCCTTCTTTAGCACATCCTGCCAAGCTGAACATCAATAACAAAGCTACTATTATTTTTCCCTTATCTGCCCTCATAACCTATTATTGTAATTTAATATTGGAGATCGGTCAATGACTTACTCCTGCGACGGCCTTCGGGACACATCAATGATCTGCAGTTAGCCTTTTTGGAGGAATTCGAGAAGAATATTAAGGGGTAGGTTTTCTGGGAAACCTCTGTTTTTTGTAATTTTTGATTGAAAATAGCCCTAAATCTGTTAAAATACTGACCTAGGCAACTGTTCCAGTGGTTTAAGTATATTAAAATATATAAACAACCAGGCACGGGCCTGGCTTTTTTATGAAAGCGTGGTGTATTATGCGAAGAATTCTAATTTTAGCAGTTACGATTCTATTAGGATTTTTTAAGGCAGCCGGGTTAAGTTATGAGGTTCCGCAGGATGATTCCCGCGCTAAATTCTTATATGTATTCGGTAGCGAAGGGAATCCCGACTACGGAGCGGATGACGTAGATCATACCCAGGAGCTCTATATAGATATTCCAGCCTCCGAAACCAAGCCTATTACTATTGGTATTTATGATCCGGATACCGGAGGATTCCATGACCTTAAGTCGGATACCGGTAAACTATGGGGTACCAGGGTGAATTTCCAGATCTATGGTTCGGGAGATAGGCTTCTAGGGGAAAAAACCTTTGGCCTTTCTCCGGAATATGACCGTAAAGTTTTTGTCTTTGGCCCGTACAATAAAGAAAAGGGGGCGAAGATAGGAGATCTGTATCGTTTCCGCCTGGTTGCCAGCGCCCTTGAGGGGAATAGTCAGAATCTTTTTAGCGTACGCGTCGCCCCAGAGACTGCGCAGACATTCGGAGAAAAAATATCCTTTCGTCTCCTGCCCAGGAGCGGAGAGGAGATGTCTTTTTATCCGGAGATACCATCAGGGGTTTCGGAAATTATCGTGGAAAATTATGATATTGACCCTAATGGAGGTGATTGTCAGATTATCGATCCCATAGATGCCAGTAGCTACAGTATAAAGGGTTCCGATACCGCCGAGTGGGCCCAAACTCCGATCAATATCGTTGCCTCTAAAGACCAGCGGCGCCTGATTTACCGGGTCACTAAAAAGAATCAGCGCTACGCAAACGCAGCACTCCGGGTTAAGGATAACCGGGGGAACATTCTGCCGATTTATTTCTCCGGGGGAAGGCCCTCGGTAGTTGTTCGCTCTAAACCGCTGGGGCCTAAACCGGAAATTACATGCAATCGCTTTACATTTGACGGCCGTAAATCCTATGATCCCAATGGAGATAAACTGTTATATTCGTGGGATTTCGGGGACGGGGGGACGAGTACAGAACCAGTGGTAACCCATACCTATAAAGATCCGGGTGAGTATAAAGTCGAGTTAACTGTAAGAAATAATTCCGGTTTACTCTGCGACAGTTCAAGTAGTACCAAGATTATAGAGGTAAATACTCCTCCGCAGGTTGAGTTTAGTTCTCCTGGGCAGGCTTGCATGGGGGAGAAGGTTACCTTTGATGCCTCAGATACAGTAGTGCGCGGCGGGCGTGCTTCATATTACTGGGATTTCGGTAATGGTATGACCGCAAAAGGTGAAAAAGCCACCACGGTTTATAAGCGTGGTGGTGATTACCAGGTAAAGCTTTTTGTTGATGATAATAATAATACTACTTGCAGTACCGGTGAGTTGATTAAAAAGATCAGTATAAACACTCCTCCAGAAGCTAATGCCGGGAAGGATATCGATATCTGTTTTCCTGTCGGAGAGAAGCTCAATGTCACCTTTTACGGTAGTGCTTCTTCAGACTCCGATGGAGACGGACTCAGTTATTCCTGGGATTTCGGGGATGGCTCAAGCGGTAATGGTGTTAGGACTACACACACCTACAGTAAATCTGGTGTGTACACCGCAACTCTTACCGTAAATGACGGCAGAGGCCTGTCTTGTTCAGAGCAGTCCCGCAGTGTAACGGTAGTACTTAATCAAGAGCCAATTGCTCATGCCGGAGAGGATATTGATATATGTGTCGGCAGGACAGTAACCTTTGATGCCTCGGACTCGTTGGTTCCTGAACAGGATATCGCAAGCTATTTGTGGAAATTTGGCGATGGAACATCACCCAGAAGAGGAAAAACCGTCAGTCATAGTTACAAAAAAGGCGGAAAGTATACGGCCACTCTCACGGTAGATGATGGTATGAGTAGTAAGTGTTCAGTTTCGCAGGATAGCTTAAAGGTTAATGTTAATACTATTCCTAATGCAGTGTTAGTAAATAAGGCAAAAGAGTGTGTAGGAGAAAATGTCAGCTTTGACGCGTCCGGCTCGCATGATTCTGATAATGATGTTTTGGAGTATGTCTGGGATTTTGGTGACGAAGTGGTAAAGGATGGTCCATCAAAAATAACACATGCCTATAGAAAGAGCGGTGATTATACTGTTTCAGTCAGGGTAGGTGACGGGCAGGGATCGGATTGTTCCTGGGCGGTGGCGGAGTCATCGATAAGGATTAACACTCCTCCGGTAGCTGATGCCGGGCCGAATATGGTATGTTGCACGGTTGTAGAATCTATCTTTGATGGGACAAAGTCACGCGATGCTGACGGGGATAGCTTAAGCTACCATTGGGATTTTGGCGATGGTAGTACCGCCAGAGGAGAATGGGTTAAACATGTCTATACAAAACCCGGGACATATACCGCTATCTTAAAGGTTGATGACAACTCCGGTACCGACTGTAGTAGTTCCACCTCTTCTTTTACAGCCAAGGTAAAGGAACATCCGGTTTCGATTATTAAAGTCCGCTAGACCGGCCACTTTATTCCTGACATGAAAAGAAGCAGTAAATTAATATTCATATTATTTTTCTTATTTTCTTTCTCCGCTAGGCAAGCTCCTTTAACTCATGCCGAGGTTAATACTTTAACAGTCGATTATCTGGTTGATTATGCCCTAAGTCATAGCCGAGATGGAGACTTTGAAGAGGCGATGCATGAAATTAAAAAAGCACTCTTGATTTGGCCGTGTAATTGTAGGGCGCTTGAGGCCTTAAAGGAGATCATTGCCGATGGTTTATACGCCGGGAAGCTCCCCTTTAAGGTGCGCTATGAATATCTGCGCGATGCTCCAACTGGCCGGGTGCGTTTTTACGCCGATTCTTATGCGGAGAGCCTTGGGGAATACTTCCAATACAAATGGGATTTCGGAGACGGGGAGGTTGTTTACGGCGGCAGAGAAATAGAGCACACCTTTGCTGGTAAAGGCCCCTATAGTGTGAGAGTGAGTATTACTAATCACTGCGGCAGATGTCCGGATAGTAAAAACTTAAGACGGATGACCTTGCGTTTTAATCTGCCGCCGGTAGCCAAGTTACAGATAGAGCCTGGGAGAGCAATTTGTTACGGTCAGACTCTTTCCTTTAGCGCAAAGGAATCCTATGACCAGGATTCCCGTAGGCTTAGTTATAAATGGGATTTCGGTGACGGTACTTTTGCCAGAGGCCCAAAGGTGAAGCACACCTATGAACGGGGCGGTTTTTATAAAGTGATGCTGATAGTTAATGATAATTCAGGATATTATAATGCTTCCGATAGTGATACAATCGAGGTAATGGTGAATACGCCGCCCTATGCAAGAATTGATATTGCTGAACATAGAGTGGGAGAGCGCCGGGTGGTATTTGACGCCTCTGGTTCAGATGATCCGGAGAATCAGCCTCTAAAATTTGCCTGGGACCTTGGGGATGGTAGTATTGCCAGCGGCAGCCGCGTGGAGCATACCTTTAGTAAGAGCGGAATCTATAGGGTTGTGCTTACGGTTGATGATGGCCAGGGGCTAGGGTGTTCGCAGGACTCGACCTCTATTGAGGTCGGAGTCAATAGCCAACCGCAGGCTGATATGAAGATTAGCGGTTCTCTTTGTCCGGAGAGTGAATTAATCTTTGACGCCTCGGGGTCCTCCGATGCCGACGGCGACCTCTTAGAGTATTTCTGGGATTTCGGTGACGGGCATATTGCCTCCGGCAGAGAGGTTACTCATGCCTATCAGAGGGCCGGGGTATATAAGGTCGTGCTTGTGGTCAGCGATTCAAGCGATTTCTCCAATGCCAACTCAAAGAGTTCTATACATTTAAAAGTTAATTCTCCGCCGGTAGCCGATGCCGGAGCGAACTTTGTCTGCTGTGTGGGCCAGGAGGCTCTCTTTGACGGCTCAGGCTCATATGATCCTGACGGGGATAATCTTACATATTACTGGCGTTTCGGCGATGGAGAGACTGCCGTAGGCCCGGTGGCCAGGCATACCTATAGTCAGATAGGGGAATTTGAGGTTGTTCTCCGGGTAGAAGATGATTCCGAGAGCAACTGCAGTATCGGCCAGGATTCCTTTATGGCAGAGGTAAAACAGAATCCTACCGCAATTATAAAGATAGAGTCAGAATAGCCTTTTTTCTCTTTCGAGATTTTGCGTTGAAAATCATCTTACCTTGCGCTAAAATAAGTGAGCATATTTTAAAAAGGAGGGTTATAATGACAAAGTATCTGGTTGTTTCGGCAGCAGTAATTTGTTTTCTTTTTCTTGGATGCGCCAATCAGGATGATTCACCAACCGAAGACCTTTCGGCATCCGTCTTGGAGTCTGGTTTAAGCCTGGAAGAGGAGGCAATGGAACCGGTGGTGATCGAGAAGTCTGTGGTAGCCGAGGTCAAGGAAGCATCAGTTAAGCCAGCGGCATCAGAGACCAGCAAAAAATTTATTATTTACACGGAGAAGAGTTCCAGGGATAACCACTATATCCCCTCGGGATTTATGGGGGATTACAGTGACATAAGAATGAATCTGGGGGCAAAGGATGATCCACACTCAGGAGAGGACTGTATTGAGTTCGTATATCTGCCTAAGCGATCCCAGGGGGCTGGCTGGGCCGGTGTTTATTGGTTGAATCCGGCAAATAATTGGGGCACGATAGATGGAGGTTATGACCTGAGTGGTTCAAGTAAACTTAATTTCTGGGCCCGCGGTAAGCAAGGTGGAGAAACCATACAGGAGTTTAAGGTTGGGGGAATCTATGGTAAGCATTCTGATTCTGACACCGCAGGGATAGGCCCTGCAGTTCTAAGTAAAGAATGGACCGAATATTCTATTCCCCTTGACAATAAAGACTTAACTTATATTATCGGGGGTTTTGTCTGGTCGACTAATCTTGACTCCAATCCCGAGGGTGCGACTTTTTATCTGGATGATATCGCCTTTGAATAAGAAGGTATTTTAAAAAATATTATTGATCGATGAAAGACAAATCATTTGCCACGGCGATCAATTGCATGGATGGGAGGGTGCAAGAGCAGGTAACTCTTTGCTGGATTTATAGAAGAGACATCCTATAATCAGAAGCAAAGGGATGCCTTGAATCAGGTATAATCGATGATTATGCCTGAGGATTATACCGGGAGGGGTCTATGGCGGTCAAGAATACAGGTGAAAAATATCTATGCTCTGTCTGCGGAAATGAAGTGGTAGTCACCAAAGTCGGAGGAGGAGAATTAGTTTGCTGCGGAAAACCTATGGAGAAGATCGAATGAGGACGAAACTTATGGAACGCAAGTGAACATAAGTTTCTGTCCGAATTCGACCCCCCACCCAGTCTAGTATCTACTACTTGTTTGGGTGAGGGGTTTAATTCGCGCACGCTAATAACTAATTGAATAATAGGTGCTATATTTTACGTTGCTCCTTCGGAGTTTCCGTAAAATATGCGCTCATTAAAGGAGGGTATCTAAAATGTCCAAGAGTATCAAGGGTACAAAGACAGAGAATAATTTACTGAAGGCATTCGCCGGTGAATCACAGGCGCGTAACCGTTACACATACTTTGGGAGTGCCGCAAAAAAAGAAGGATACATACAGATATCCAACATCTTCATCGAGACAGCGGAGAATGAATTAGAGCACGCCAAGGTTTTCTTCAAATATCTTGAAGGAGGAGATACTGAAATTACCGCCTCTTATCCTGCCGGGGCTATCAAGGATACTTTAGCTAATCTCGAGGAGGCAGCTGCCGGAGAGAATATGGAGTGGACGACACTTTATCAGGATTTTGCTAAGACTGCTAAGGATGAGGGTTTTCTGGATGTGGCGCGTTCTTTTGAGCAGATTGCAAAGGTAGAGAAATTCCATGAGTCCAGATATCGAAAATTGATTAATAACATATCGGCAGGTGAGGTTTTTAAGAAGAAGGCTGAGGTTAAGTGGCACTGTATCAATTGCGGATATGTGATTGAGGCAGATCAAGCGCCTGAGGAGTGTCCGGCATGCAAACATCCTAGAGGCTACTATGAAGTTTTAGCAGAGAATGTTTAATGAGCGCATAACTTAAGATCTGCCGTAGGCGGAGAGTAAGTTATATGCGCGAATTAACCCCGCCCCTGCGTGCAGGAGCGGGGTTAACACTGTGATATGATTAAAACCGATAGAAAGAGTCTCAAAAGAGGTTTTTTAATCCTTTCCTGGAGCTTGTATGATCTAGCCAACCAGTTTTTTGCCTTAAATGTAGTTTCGCTATATTTTGTCCGCTGGATAACCCTGGAGAAGGGCGCCCCGGAGATCTTCTATAGCCTGGCCTATGGTGTCTCGGTATTGCTGGTAGCGCTCTGTGCCCCTGTGCTGGGGGCGATCTCTGATATGCTCAACAGGCGTAAGCCTTTCTTATTGTATCTGACACTCCTGTCGGTTGTATTTACCATGGGTTTGGGATTAGGGGTTAATCTTTTTGTGGGGCTGTTGTTTTTTGTGATCGCGAATTTCGGCTGCCAGGCAGCTGTCGTTTTTTATAATGCGCTGATGATCAATGTTGCCCCCAGGGAAAAGATCGGTATAGTTTCAGGCTTTGGCAGGATGGTGGGGTATAGCGGAGCACTCCTGGCAATGTATCTTATCAAGCCGGTTGTTATAAGAAGCGGGTATCAGGCGACATTCTTGCCGACGGGAATATTGTTCTTAATCTTCAGCCTGCCCTGCCTGATTTTTGTTAAAGATAAGGGGCAAAAGAGAAAGATCGACCTTAAAGGGTTCATAAAAAAAGAGAGAATCTTTGAGGTATTCCGGAGGCTCAAAGGTATCGGTTTTGATTCCAGGCTGTATCCGGGGTTGCCGGAATTCTTACGCGCCTCGTTCTTCTGCATGGCTGTGGTAAACGTGATAATTCTTTTCATGTCTGTCTATGCCACTAAGGCGTTCGGCTTAGATGAGGGCCGGATTATCAGTCTGATTTCATTCTCCACGCTCTTTGCCATAATCGGCAGTATTAGCTCAGGATATATCAGCGACCGGGTAGGGGCGAAAGCTTCTCTTTTGGCTATATTTATCCTATGGTCAGTATCCTTATTTTTAGGGGCGCTATTGAGAGATCCGCGTATTTACTGGTTGGTGGGAGCATTAGTAGGAACAGCGTTGGGCGCAACCTGGGTGGTGATGCGCGCCCTGGCGGTCTCCCTGACCCCTCCGGAGAAGATTGGTGAGATATTCGGCCTTTTTAATCTGGTAGGTTATCTCTCCGGCATATGCGGGGCGCTCTTCTGGGGCCTGTTACTGTTATTTCTATCTCCTTGGGGGGAGAACGGATACCGTATTGCCTTAGGAAGTCTAAACCTTTTTCTCTTTATAGGTTTTATCTTTATTCTGCGTATTCCGAATCAAAAGGCAGAGAAGAATATTCATCCTTGAAGATTAAGAGATTTTTGTGTAAAATAGGACAGTAAGAAGGTTGCGCTAAGCAGAAGAGGGGCTGACTCAGGATAACTATATAACCTTATATTTTAAGCAGATTAAATTTTAACGAGCAAAAGTGATAAACTATGAAATTAAAACTTAGAGCATTATTCGCCAGTGTGCGGCTATATTTTTTTGGGAGGAATAAGCGCGAGATCCTGCAGAAGCTGCTTTTGGCTCTGATAGTTTTTCTTGCTCTGATCTCGGTGGGTTTTTTGCTCTATGTGAATCATGTTGATTTTAAGGATGCAATGATCAAGCAGGGGCAGGTTCAGCTGCTGAGCATCGCCAGGAGCGAAGCACAGAGTATAGAGAACTATATCCTCAATATAAACCGAGAATTAGAGATTCTGGCTTCGGATTATCCCGTACATTCCGGATTGCTTTCCAACAGAAGAAATAATGATTATTCTAAGTTTCTGGATAGCTCTTACCGGAATATTGAGAAGCTGGTCGACGGAATATATTTAATTGATGTGCAGGGGACTGTTATAGATGCCGCTCCCCACAGGGAGGGGGTCCTCGGCAGGGACCTATCTTACCTGCCGGATGTAAATTACGTCCTGAATAACTACCAGAGTTATACCAGCAAGATTTTTAGGACTCCCTCCGGGCAGCAGGTGATCGCAAGCCTGCAGCCGATCTTTGAATCTGGGAAATTTATAGGGATGATCCGGGCAGTGATCCTTATGGAGAAGATAAACCTACTGGTCAGCCATATCAATCAGATAGACAGGGTACATGCGGTGGTGGTAGATAACCGCTTGACTCTCTTGAGCTACCCGGATATCCGTTACATCGGCAAGGATATTTCGACGGTGATGAGTATGGTAACAGGAGGCAGGAAGAACTCAGGATTAGACAGCATTCTTTACAAGGTAAGGTCAGGTCAGGAAGGCTCCGGGGCCATAGATTTTCTGACGTTAGGATATAGGCCCCGAGCGATTAAGTCATTGATCGCCTATACTCCGATCCGCGTTGAAGAGAACCTCTGGTCGCTGATCGTAGTTATGGATTATGATGTTATTGGCGCTCCGATTAATAAGAATACCCGAGATAATTTCATACTTGCGGCACTGTTATGTCTACTCTTTACATTTTTAGGGGGTTATATCTACAGGGGGCAACAGAAGAAGGCGGAGCTTGCGATTACCGCCGCCAGTTTAAATATCATCAACAAACAGCTGCATCTTGAGCTGGATGAGCGCCGGCGGATTGAAAAGGAATTACATGAATCTCTGCATGCCAGGAGGAAGCCGCAAAATGCACCGGGGGAGCCCGATAAGAAATAATTACCCACCTTCGCAGAAAGCCACGGCCGTAAGGCCGTGGATGAATGCATAGAGGGTAATCCACCGAAGCCAAAGACGAAAGTTCTTTGGCGAAGGCGGATCCCGCTTCGGCGGGTTTCGCCGAAGCAAGTGAAGATGCCTTTGGCCGATAGGCCATAGAGCTTTACACCTTTAGCGCAAGAGGGGTAATTTTTCCGGAGGCATATAAATGAAGAGAATCGGACATCTTAAAGTATCAACCTTTAAGATCAAAAACCGAAAAGGGTATGCTGCAATTTGCTGTGAGCATCTTACCGAGGGGAAGACACCCCAAGAGGCCTATGACCGGATGTTAAAGGCGGTCAGAAGGTCGATCAGACGAGAGAGATAAGCCTTAATGCAGCCGATACTAATCGTAGGGATTATTGTTATAACCGGTTTTCTTTTTGGAGAGCTTGCTGAGCGTATCAGGCTGCCGAAGATTACAGGGTATATTTTGGCGGGAATACTGCTGAATCCCGACGTAGTAAAGTTCATGCCCTCCGACGTAATAAAACATACCGCCCTGGTTACCAATATCTCACTGTCTTTTATCACCTTTTCTGTAGGCGGTACGCTTTTATACTCTCGCATAAAAAAACTCGGTAAAAGTATTCTATATATCACGCTATTTGAAGCAGAGAGCGCCTTTATCTGCGTGATCGTAGGGCTGCTAATAGTGATGCCGTTTTTTATGCATGCAACAAATTCAGCCTGGGCCACCACTTTTATACCAATAAGCATATTGCTTGCTGCCTTGGCTTCTCCTACAGACCCATCAGCGACCCTGGCGATAACCCACGAATATAAAGCAAAAGGAAGCGTCTCCTCGACAATAATGGCGGCTGCGGCTTTTGACGATGTTCTGGGCATTATTAACTACAGCCTTGCGGTAGTTATCGCAAATACCCTGATTATGCACAAGGCCTTTAACGTTGAGAATTCATTATTAGAGCCATTGAGGATTATTGCCGGGGCACTGCTTTTAGGGTCTGCCTTCGGAGTGATTTTTAATAAAGTCAGCAGCCTGCTGAGTAAGAAGTCCGATGGGGTTTTGATCGTATTGGTCCTGGGCTTCTTGACTCTCTGTTTCGGCACCGCGTCGCTGGTGCAGGTAGACCAGCTTTTAAGTACCATGGTCATGGGAATAGTGGTGGTTAACTTTAACCTTCATAGGGATAAAGTCTTTGCGATCCTGGAACGCTATACTGAAGAACTTATCTTTGTCTTATTCTTTACCATCAGCGGTATGCAGCTTGATTTTGGAGTCCTGGCCAAAAGTTTTATTCTGGTATTATTTTTTGTTCTCTTTCGGACGATCGGGAAGGTGCTAGGCACCAGAGTTGGGGCCTGGCTCTCCAATGCGCCGCCGAAAGTTAAGAAATATGCTGCCGGAGGATTGATTCCGCAGGGGGGCATTGTCATCGGTCTGGCCCTGATGATGAAGCAGGATCCGGCATTTAGCGCTATCTCTGATATTATTATCAGTGTTACAATCGGTTCGACAGTTGTACACGAGTTAATCGGCCCGATAATAGCAAAGACCGTTCTAAAGAAAGCCGGGGAGATCCCCGAGTAAATTAATTTACTAATTAAAACAAGAGGTGATTAACTATGAGGCCAAAATTCAGTAAAAGGGTATCCTCTAAGACGCTTCCGCCTGGGACTCTTGTTTCTACGACCGACCGGACGGGTGAAGTTAAGGTTACTATTATCGACTATAATGAGTCAGTTTTTTTGGAGAAGCAGGTCAGGGGGGTTGATGAGTGTTTCGAGTTAAGGGATAAACCTACGGTGACCTGGATAAACGTAGATGGATTAAATAGTATCGATATAGTGGCAAAGCTCGGGAGTTGTTACCAATTACACCCGTTAGTCTTGGAGGATATCTTAAGTATAGACCAGCGCCCCAAGCTTGAGATATTCGAGAATTATGTCTCTGTGGTACTTAAAATGCTCTCCTATAACGAAAAAAATAGCGGCCTGGAGTCAGAGCAGGTAAGCTTGATTTTCGGTAAGAACTTTCTTATCTCCTTCCAGGAGAAGGAGGGGGATGTCTTTGATTTGATTAGAGATCGGCTTAGAAACGCCAAGGGACGGATAAGAAAGAGCGGCTCGGATTACTTGACCTACGCTCTGATTGATGCGATAATCGACAATTATTTTTCGATTTTGGAGAAGTTTGGAGAAAGGATTGCTCATATAGAAGAAGAATTGGTCAAGGATCCTTCTCCGAAAACCGTACAGACGATTAATGGACTAAAAAGGGAGTTAATCTTCTTACGTAAATCAGTCTGGCCCTTGAGAGAGGTAATTAGCGGCTTGACCAGGGGAGATACGACACTTGTTAAAAAAGAGACCGTGCTTTACCTGCGCGATATATATGACCATACCATACAGGTAATCGACACCATTGAAACCTCAAGGGATATGGTCTCGGGGATGTTGGATATCTATCTTACCAACGCAAGCAACAGGATGAACGAGATTATGAAGATCTTGACGGTAATCGCCACGATATTTATCCCGCTTACCTTTATCACCGGGATCTATGGGATGAATTTTAAAAATATGCCGGAACTTAGCTGGCAGTGGGGATATTTGACGATTGTAGGCCTGATGTTTGTGATGGCCACCACCATGTTAATTTATTTTAAGAAGAAGAATTGGTACTAAAAGAGTTCCTTTCCTTAGTTGAGGTAGATAGATATAACCAGCGCTACCAGCAGACAATCGCCGATGAGAAGTATTTCGGTATGCCGCTGCCTCCGATTGTTGATACAGAAAAGAGGCTAAGGCAGAAAAGTTGCCGGGGGGTAGCGTATTTTTCTATGGAGTACGGCCTGGCCACAAGTTTTTATAACTGCTACCGGTGGCTGGGTAAGCCTGCCGACGAGAATTATCCTCCAAAAAACAGTGTATTCTCAAACCATCGCTTAGCGGACTGTTCCTTTGAGTTGAAGTCTGGAGAGATAATTGACCTGCCGATTTATAGCGGCGGATTAGGGGTGCTCGCAGGGGATACTATAAAGACCTTTGCCGATTATAAGCTGCCTGTAGTGGGGGTGGGGATACTCTGGCATTCAGGGTATTTTCGCCAAAAATTCTGGTATAAGCACGGACAGGTGCCTCAGAAGATGCGCTGGGATCCTTCCTGTTACCCCGGGTTAATCCCCTTAAAGAATGTTATCAAGATAGAATTACCCAATGAAAGCATTTTTTTGCGGATTTGGAAATATTACGTATATAGTTATAAGCACGATTTTGCCCTGCCGCTTATTCTTTTGGATGCCGATCTCCCTGGGAACCGTCCGGAGATCAGGGATCTTACTGATCAGCTCTACCGTAGTGATAATGCCTGGTTGCGGATTATGCAGAGGATTGTGTTGGGCTACGGCGGGGTGCTTGCCTTAAAGGAGTTAGGATATAATATTAAGCTCTTTCACCTGAATGAAGGACATGCAGCCCTTTCCTTCATTGAAAAGTGCCGGGGCCGGCCGAAGGAGGAGATCGCCTCTGTGAGAGAGGAATTTGTCTATACCTGCCATACACCAGTGGAGGCCGGACATGACCGTTTCGTCCAGGAAGATTTAAAGAACATCCTAAGTAAAGAAGACTTTGTTCTTCTAGAGGAGTACGGAATAGATAAAGATAATCTGGTAAATCTGACAATACTGGCGATAAACGCCTGTTCTTCTGTGAATGCGGTTTCAAAGAGCCACCAGCGGGTAATGTCGCATCAGTTTCCGGAATATAAGGATCGGATTGGTTTTGTCACTAACGGGGTCCATCCCTATACCTGGATCTCTGAGGAATTCTATAAAGTATTCAAGAGGTTCTCAACGGTTTTTTCTGATATCGATCATAATCCGATGATCCTTTCCCGCGCCAAAGAACTTAAAAAAAACAAAGGATTTCGCCACGCAATCTGGTCGGCGCATCAGGCAAACAAGCAGAAACTCTGTAGGTCTCTGGAGAAGTGGGGGTTTAAGCAGGATGTTTTTACGCTCTGTTGGGCGCGCAGGATAGCTGCCTACAAGAGACCGAGCCTGCTTCTATATGATACAGAGCAATTAGTCAAGATCGCCAGGGAGACCGGCCCCTTACAGATAATCCTTGCCGGTAAAGCCCATCCCCAGGACAATCTGGGTTTTACATTTATTAATGAAATGATGGATAAGGTGGATAAGCTCGACGCAGACTACCAGCACCTAAAGGTAGCGATTCTGGAGAATTATGATCTTCATCTGGCAAAGTTGCTGACAGAATCGGTAGATCTCTGGTTAAATAACCCCCTGCCGCCATATGAGGCTTCCGGAACAAGCGGTATGAAAGCGATTCTAAACGGCGTGGTTCAGCTGAGCACCCTTGACGGCTGGATGGTCGAGGCAAAAGATATGGGTATAGGCCGGATATTCGGCTATCAGGCCGTTGATTTGGGATCATTAACAGGAGAGCTTCAGTTGCACATGCGGGATGACTCGCAGGAATTATATGCAGCGCTTAGAGATTTAGCTGGCATATATTATAAGACCAATAATGCCGGTAGCCTTGACTTGTCCTCTCCCTGGATAGATATGATGGTAGATTGCATCGCTGCAGGTGGCTCTTTCAATACCTACCGGATGCTCGATGAATATAAGAGCAGGGTCTGGCCTCCTAAATAAAACGGAGAGTTTGCGCATAAATTTGACTCGCTGGTGCGCAATAGAAGGCTTAAGGTAGTCGCTCCCTGAGAAAGGCAAACAGGCTCCAGGAAGATCTCTCCAATCTGCTGGTTAACCTCAATTAACACCACAAAGTAAATCCCTGGCAATAATTCTTTATTGACCGAAGTTCAATCTGGCAGTAAAATGATAACAATTATGACAAAACTCATTACCAGAGTCCTAACCGTTTTTAGTATATGTTTGATCTTGGGAGGGTGTATTTTACTCCCCGGAGGCAAGAGGATTTCAAGGTTACAGGGTTATTCTGCAAATCGTGACGAAATAGAAGTGTACGTCGAACAGCAGGAGGCGCTTTACTCTAAATTAAAAGCAGATATAAACTCCGGGGTATTAAGGCCGGGAATTACTAAGCATGTAATTCTTGAAAGGTATTCAGATCCGATCTTCTGCAACGATCAGCCGCAGGAAGAGGATGCTAATATAGCTGAGATCTGCCTCTTCCGGCATCCCACCGCATATTTCACTTCAGATAAGATATACCTGCATTTTGATAAAAATTACAAACTCTGCGCCTGGCAGGTCGGTCCGGTACAATAAAAAAAATCAACTTTTACTGTAAACCTTTTTGGCTGATTTGGCGTCTAATATAGTGGAGGGACAAAAAAGGCCAGAAAGGAGAGGAAAAGATGAGAAAGCAAACGCGGTATAAAGTAACAGTTGGTGTTGTTGCAGCTGTTTGTGTCTTGCTGGGCGTGGGATTTGTTATAGGCAGAGCCACAGGGGGCGGCCGAAGACCGCAAGGCATGTACAGGGGGTTTGGGCGGCCGGATAAGGAGCAGATTCTGAGGCTACGGCAGGAAGATCCCGAGAAGTTCAATAAATTCCTTGGTCAGAGGAAGGGCCAGCTTAGAGAGAAATTAACCAAACTTAAGGAGATGAATCCCCAGCGGTATGAAAGAATAAGCCAGGGGATCACGGCGGGGCAGGTAGAGAGATTAGATTCATTAAGGCAGCAGAATCCGCAAGGGTTTAAGCAGGCCATACATAAACACAAAGGAAGGATGGAGCAGCATCTGGAAGCCCTTAAAGTCAGGGATCCTGAGTTTTACCAGCAGATTATCTCTCATCAGGATGACCTGAAGAAGCTGAGGCAGCTGCACAGGGAAGATCCCAAGCAGGCCCGGCAGTATTTAGAGGAGCATCCTGAGCTTAGCGATCTTTGGGAGCAGATACGGTGTATGCGCGATACTGCAAAGAGCGGGTTTGCGGGGTATACCAAATGAACACAGAAGCAGCAGCAAGAGAAGAATTCGTTATCCAGCGTATCAGGTCTGGGGATCGTGCAGCTTTCGAGGAGTTGGTGACCATGTACAGAAATCGGGGATTAAGTATTGCCTACAACCTGGTGGGAAACCTTGAGGATGCAAAAGATGCACTGCAGGATGCCTTTATAAAGGTATACCTGTACATTGAAGGGTTTAGAGGTCAGTCAAAGTTTTCCACCTGGTTTCACCGAATCGTGGTAAACGCTTCTTTGGATTTCTTAAGAAAGAAGAAGAGGGCTGTCTCTGTTCTTACCGAATCCTTACAGGATAATATAAAAGAGGGGGACAGAGAAATTTCAGATAACAGTCTTGGGCCGGCAAGGATAGCTGGCAATCAAGAGTTGAACCGGAGATTAGAGGATGCAATAGCCGGACTCTCTCTGAAGCAGCGTATATGTTTTGTCCTGAAACATCAGAATGGATTAGGGGTAAGAGAGATCGCCGAAATCCTGAGATGCCGCCGGTCTACCGTAAAAGTGCATCTCTTCCGCGCGGCGGAGAATCTACGCAGAAAGATGAATGTTTATTTAAAGGAATAAGGGGGAGGGGTATATGTTAAGATGCCTGTTTATTAAAAGAAAACTATACGATTTCGTCGCAGGGGAGCTTGGACTAAAGGAGAAGGCAGCTCTTAGCAGACATCTCCAAGTGTGCTCCGGATGTCGCAGGAAGGCCGGAGAGCTGAAGACGGTTTTTAGTTTAGCGGCTAAAAGGGAGAAATTGCCGCTTCCGGACGAGGCTTTCTGGGGTAAGTTTCAGGTTGAATTAAACAAGAGGCTTGATCAGGAGACGGGTGCAGAATTTGCTCCTGAACCAGAGGCCCGCAGGCAGATGCGCCATAGCTATTTATTCAGGCCAGTCCTGGCTTATGCCTCGGTACTGCTGCTTATGATGGTTACGGTATTTTCATTATATAGATATTACCAACCAAAGATCCACGCCTACCAGGATCAGCAAATTGTAGAGGAGGTGCTTTTCTTAGAAGAGCTCAATGGTACAAACGGCACCACTATCCTTCCTTTAGGAGATGCCTACATTCAGGAGATAGATATCATAAGCAGGTATAGCTCCTGATTATTCGAAATCCCTTGACAATAACTGAAATTAGTATAAACATATATAAAGGTTAAATGAGGGCATAAGTTACGGAAGCGTAAGCGACGTAACTTATACGCCCGACTTTGTTCCGCCCTTTTGGCGGTGGTATAGACAAAAAAATGATTCCTGCCAAAAGAGCGGGGTCAATTCGCGCACGCTTATAGACTAGAAAACAATTGACGCTACCCAGCCCTTGCATGCAAGGGCTGGGCCAGCTCATTGAAGGAGGTATTATAATGGAGTGGCAGGATGTCCCAAGCCCCGATGAGATTATTAGGAAAGGTAAAAAGAAACTGGATGATATGTGGCACCATGCACGTTGGTTTTTGGTTGTAATTTTTGTGCTTATATTTTTGAAAGGATTGATTTATTCTATCGGGCCTGACGAAGTTGGAGTGATTCAGCGTTTCGGTAAGTATATAGGTCAGAGCTCTCCCGGATTACATGCCAAGCTTCCTTTCGGGATTGATTCTGTTACTCCAATCAAAGTGCAGAAGATCTTTAAGGAGGAATTTGGTTTCAAGACTCTTCAGCCGGGGGTAAGGACCACTTATTCACGTGGCGACTATCAAGATGAATCATTAATGCTTACAGGGGATTTAAATATACTGGATGTGCGCTGGATTGTACAGTTCAAGATTAAAGATCCGGTAAAGCTGCTTTTTGCTACGCGCAACCCCGAGGATAATATCAGGGATATTTCAGAGGTGGTGATGCGGCGTTTAGTCGGTGATTATTCTGTAGATGAGGCGCTCACCACAAAGAGGGGAGAGTTGGATGATTTAGCCCAGCAGGAGATCCAGGCGATACTTGACAGGTATAACGTCGGTGTCCAGATTGTAACCGTTAAGCTTCAGGACGTCAATCCTCCGGAGAGGGTAAGGCCTGCATTTAACGAGGTTAATGAGGCCAAGCAGGAAAAGGAGCAGATGATCAATCAGGCCTGGGAGGCCTATAATAAGGTAATTCCTAAGGCAAGGGGCACCGCAGAGAAGACTATCCGTGAAGCTGAGGGTTATGCAACGGAGAAAGTAAACAACGCCAAGGGTGAATCAGAGAGGTTTCTGGCGACCCTAAAGGAGTATAAAAAAGCGCCGGAGATAACTAAAGAGAGGATGTATCTTGAGACTATGATGAAAGTTCTCCCCAAAGCAAAGGAGAAGTACATCATTGATGAGGGGCAGACCTCGATTCTTCCTTTGTTGGATATCAATAAGAAGGGAGGGCGCTAGAGATGAAAAAACTTAAGATCATTTTAGGAATTACTATCGCAGTGATTGGATTAGGTATCGCTGCTTTTGCCAGCGGTTTTGTCTATACGGTAGATGAAACGATGCAGGTAGTTATTACTCAGTTCGGCAAGCCGGTAGGTAAGCCGATAACAGAGGCAGGGCTGCATTTTAAGACCCCATTTATACAACAGGCGCATTATTTTGAAAAAAGATTGCTGGACTGGGACGGAGATCCCAATAAGATTCCCACAAAGGATAAGAAATATATTTGGGTTGATACAACTGCCAGGTGGAAGATTGTCGATGCCTTAAAATTCCTGCAGTCGGTGACTAATGAGAAAGGCGCTTATGGCAGGCTTGATGATATTATTAATTCGGCAATACGCGACGTGATAACCAACCATCTGTTAGTAGAGGCGGTTCGTGATTCAAACCACATCCTGGATACTGAAACAGAAGGGGATGATGTAATTGTTATAGATGAGGCGTTGGAGCGGATTGAAATAGGCAGGGAGCAGTTGGAAGATGGGATCCTGATCAAGGCAAAGGTCATAGCCCCTCAATACGGGATTGAGATCATCGATGTCCGGATCAAGCGTATTAATTATGTTGAGGATGTGCGCAATAAAGTCTATGATCGTATGATTGCCGAGAGAAAGCGGGCAGCAGAAAAATATCGTTCCGAAGGTCAGGGTAAATCAGCTGAAATTCAGGGCCAGACTGCCAAAGAGTTAAAGCAGATTACCTCCGATGCTTACCGTCAGGCACAGATAATCACCGGAAAAGCCGATGCTGAGGCAGTCTCTATATACGCTGGGGCTTACACCCAGAATCCCGACTTCTACACATTCTTAAAGACTCTGGAGACTTACGGCCAGACTATAGATGAGAATTCCACGGTGATCATGACTACTGATAGCGACTATTATAAATACTTTAAATCGAAGGATAGCTCAAGATAGCAGGTAATTTTAGGGTTGACAAAGTAAGCAGATATGCTAAAATATTTTTTGTAGTAATGGAGAGAGAACAGAAGTCTAAAGCTGAGAGGTTTTTGAATATCTGGCCTCTTGGCTTTTTTTGTTTAGACATCATTTACTATAAAAATTAAGAGAGGAGGTAGAAACTAAAGATGGAGAAGGGAAAGGTGAAGTGGTTTTCGAACCAAAAAGGTTACGGTTTCATTACGCTTGAATCCGGCAAAGAGGTGTTTGTCCATCATACTGCAATAGATGGAGAAGGGTATAAGACTCTTGCTGAAGGCCAGGAAGTTGAATGTGAAATAGAGCAAGGCCCCAAGGGAGAGCAGGCGAAGAAAGTCGTCAAACTTTAGTTTAAAAAAATAAACAAGCCCGGCATTTCTAAATTACGAGTGCCTGGCTTGTTTTTTAATCAGGATTGATTTAAATGTCAGATACGTATAAGTCTGTCAGGAATAATAAGGGTGGTTTTGCGACCATTAAAGGGACTATTGAATTAGGAAGGTTCCAGGTCCCCTACCGGATCTATGAGAATGAAGGCCCTCATATCGTCTGCATTAACGGCGTTCAGCAGTCTATGGCGATGTGGCACAGCCTTGTCCTGCGCTATGCCCCTCATTACCGGATGGTGCTCTTTGATTTTCCCGGGCAAGGTAAGGGAAAGGTAATGTCGGGTCCGAATTTAGTCTCCCTGGACGAACAAGTAGATATTTTACGAGAAGTTATTAAGGCAACAGGGACGAATAATCAGGTGACGATATGCTCTGCTTCCTGGGGGGGCATAGTCGCAGTTGCCTTTGCTTCCCGTTACCGGAATTCGGTTAAACAGCTTTGTCTGGCAAGCTTGGGGACTAAGGCTAACCAGAAGATGATCGATACGATCAGGAAGGGCTCTGCTATTGACCCAAGTGACAGACAGAAAATGGCGGATATGCTGATAGACAGCTTTGGCCAGAAGCTCCCCGAGAGTATAAAGAGCAAGATCGTTAATCAGTTCCGTTCAATGAGCGAGGAGAATCTGCGGGCATTTTATGAGCACGGGCTTTTTGTAATTTCCACAAAGAAGATAGGCGACCTGATAGACCTCTCAGCCATTAAGGCAAAGACATTTCTGATTCATGGGCAGGAGGATACGATTATCGATCTGGAGGATGTAAAATTTCTTGCTTCACAGATTCCTCATTGCGAAGTGAAGGTTATAGAAGGGGCGGGACATTTTTTACATCTTGAAGAGGAGCGGGTATTTGATATTTATGAGGAGGCTTTGCCTATTCCGCCGTCTCGCCAGGCAGGTAGGGGGTAGGTGATATTTTTTTTGATTATGTTATATGCACTATGCATATAATTGTATGCATTTATTTTTGTTGCTTCCAGCATAAAGTTTATAGATAAAAGAGTATTGAGAGCCGGGTTCAGATAAATAAACGTAGAGAGGGGGGGTTACTTAAAGAGCTCCTCTTCTTGAGGGGTAATCTCAGCGCAGTAAAGCCAGAGATCAATTTGCAGCCGCTGATCCACTAATTTAACAATATTCCCGGCAAATTCTATATTCTCGCCCTTGGTAAGGCTCTCAACTGTTAGCCTATCCTTAAAAAGGAATATTAATTCGTATTTAACGCCGGCATCTGTTTTTTGCGGGAGGGTTGTGACTCTGTAATATTTTGCGGTGAGGTCCTTTTTTTCATCAAAAAAATTATACTCATCGGCATTTGCTACAACGCCGCCTCCGACTGTTTCCTGGCCGAAAACTTCGCTGATAATTTCTTTCTTTTGGATGTCAGTTGCCTTGCTAAACCGATTAATTAAATCGCCTGAATCTAATAGCTGGAAGCCGAGGCAGCAGGTTAGCGGAATAAGAATCGCAAAACAAAACGCCAAAACTTTATGCTTTATAATCATTTCCCCCCCCTTAAATTTACTGATAATAGAATAATACCATAAGCAAGGTTTGTAAAGAATAAAAAAAACTTGACAGCTATATGTATAGTGCATATAATCATATGTAAAATACATATTAAAGGCGTAGGATTAAGACATGTTAGGATTAAGTAAAAATACAATAAAGCTGCTTAAGCTATTCTATAGACATCCCAATGAGTCCTTCTATATTCAGCAGATCGGCAGGCTAGTCGGGAAGAAACCAGGCGTCTTCCAGCGAATGCTTTATAAACTGGAGAAGGACGGTATTCTAAAGAGCCATTTTTTAGCAAACGCCCGGTTCTTCCAAGTAAATAAAAATTGCCCCATATATAATGAGTTAAAGAGTATTATATCCAAAACAGTAGTGCGGTCAGCAATTTTGTTAATTTTTGTGTTAGGTCTGCATGCAGGGTCTGGTGG
>JADHWA010000041.1 GCA_016783715.1 Candidatus Omnitrophota bacterium | reverse complement strand
GGGCTTGAGAGCATCAGCTTTCTCTTCGCCGATTCGAATTCAACCAGGTCAAACTTTAAGAGATTATACACCCCCAAGTTCAGGCGGTGTTGGAAATCATCGAGTCTGGATACTGAATCCTGGATAATATCGCCGAAGGCACCTCTTATATCCTGGGAGAGTTGATTGAGGCGGCCTCTTAACTCCTCCTTCTCAGGGACTACCAACTCTGCCGCAACTGAAGGCGTTGCAGCGCGCAGATCAGCTACCAGGTCTGAAATAGTAAAGTCGCGCTCATGGCCCACGGCAGAAATCACCGGTATCTTGGAATTATATATCGCCCGGGCGACTATCTCTTCGTTAAAAGCCCAGAGGTCTTCAATGCTGCCGCCGCCACGGCCGACTATCATGACTTCAATCCGCTCGCCAACAGGTACTCTTTGGTTATAAAGGTTTAATTCATCTATCGAGCGGGCGATCTCATTCTTGGCAGTATCCCCCTGCACCTGGGCAGGATTAATCAGTATATGTATATCGCCGAACCTTCTATCTAAAACCTTCAGCATATCCCTGATCGCCGCCCCCTGCAGAGAAGTAACAATTCCTATTCTCTTAGGAAGATAGGGAATTGATTTTTTATGCTCCGGAGCAAATAATCCTTCTTTCTCCAGCCTCTTCTTAAGCTGCTCTAAGGCAAGTTGCTGGCCTCCTATCCCTTTGGGCTCAACCCGCTCAATGATAATCTGGTATTTACCGGAGGCACCGTAAATACTGATCTTGCCGAAACAGATAAGTTTCTGGCCGTTCTCAATCTGAAATTTAATCCCCCGGTTGGCCCCTCGAAACATTACCGCCGGCAGCACTGCAGAGGTATCTTTTAAGGTAAAATAAAAGTGTCCTGAGGCATAGGCCTGAAAGTTGGAGACCTCCCCTTCTACCCATACTTCAGGCAATGTATTCTCCAGGATAAGTTTTATATCATGGGTGACTTCAGAGACGCTTAAGACGCGCCTGTCTTTGGTCAATTCAGGCTCAGGGCCGAGGGGGGCCGGGGCCTCTTTAGGTACCTGGCTCTTTTCTCGAATCATCTTGACTCTTTTCTTGCGCCGGAGGAGGTGCCGGCTCTGGAGTTTCTGGTTGGAAAATCAGCATATTCACCGAATAAGGCTCCAGGATAATTGTTTCCTGATAGGATTTTTTGATATCTACCTGCTTAGCTTCTACTGGAGCAAATTGGCAATTCAGGGTACAGGAGGAATCTACGATGTATCTCTGTTTAAGATAGGTCCCTCGCAGGTTTTTAAGATTGAGCTTTAATTCCCGCGGCGTAACTCTGAATATTTCTGCGCTCTTGCGAAGTCTACGGGCATCCCCTAGCAAGGCCTTTACCCTCTTTCTGGCGCGCAGGCGCTTGAATTCTTCCTCGTCACTTAGGATCTTTGATAATTCTCCGGACTTAACCTGCCTGGCCAGTATTTTTCTCTCACCGCCTTGCAACGTCGCAATCGACCGCGATAAAAAATTCAGGGCGATATCCGGATCGATATAATTATATATGATAATTACGATCCTTCCCTTATCTTCCGTGCTGATTACTCCGACAAACTCATCTTCTAAATCCGGCTTGATGAAAAGTTTCTTTTCTAAGCTGGCGATCATGCGAAAGACATTATATATCGATTTAGGATAGCCTTTGTAGCCGGCTGAATCTGAATCAAACCAAAAGGCTCCTACGTTACTGATTACGTTCTCCTTGTTACCCTTAAAATCCTCCATCGAAAAGTAAGTATGGTAATCAATGCCCGCCTCATACATATCTTCCAGGCGCGCAGGGATATAACTTGCACCTACTTCTGCTTTCTGGCCGCGTGCCGGCAACAGGTTGGCCCCGCTGTCATAGTTCCACTCATCGACTATCAGAGGGACGTCCGGCTTGAAACGAAAGTAAGAGAGCCAGGCACGGATCAACTTCTCAGGAGTTTTTTTATAGGAAGTCAGTTCTTTTTCGCATTTAGGATCGGTAGAGTATGCGTGCCAACTGATAAAGTCCAACGGCAGGTGATACTGGTAGCAGAACTTGATCAACTGATAGATCAGGCTCCTCTCAGGAGTGATAATACTGTTGCCGTTGACATTCTGAAACCACCAGCTGGTAGAGGGGCCGCCTACGGGTATATTTTTCCCGGTCTCCTCTTCAAGCTCCATAATCGCCTGAGCTACCGCCCGGTAGATATAGAGATATTCCGGGCTCTTCCCGAGAAAGAAATCATCCAGATCAGGCGCAGACCAAACTTCATACCAGATATTATAATTCTTCTGGCAGCTTAAATACCGTATATGCTCTTTGACTAATTCCTTGAATGCCTTTATATTTTTTGGCGGGCTTCTTTTATCCAACACCCTCCCTAAGCCAGCGGGGGTACCAAAGATAGTAACCAACGCGGTTCCACCGGCATCTGTGATCCGCTGTAATACGTCATCATAATTACTGATTTGCTTATCCTGCAAGTTTTTATTCTTGGAGAATTCGTTTATATCCCAGAGATTATACTGCAGACGGAAGAGCCCCTTAAAACCGATATCCTCCTGCCAGGTCTCTAAGACCTCCCGGGCGCAAAGCTCCTGCGGCCAGATACTTTGACGGGAGAACCCCCTTCCGCTAAGGTCGATATCGGGGAAAAATATCTTCGGCAGTGTAACGAACTCGTCGGAATCAAGATCCAGTGTATAATCGATCTCTGTAGAATTTTTTGGCTGGGCTATACAGATTGCGGCGCAGGCAAAGGTGCAGAGCGCAAAAAATAAAAGAATTACTGTGTACTTAAATTTAGGCATTAGGTAACTTTTCTTGGATGCGTTCAATCGAAGATGCCTTGCCGGTTTTATTATCTATATCCAAAACAACCCCGTGCAGCTGGATGTCATCTTGCGCCACTTCAAATCTTACAGGTATTGCGCTAAGGAATCTCTCCAGGACATCCTCTTTTCTTCTGCCGATAACCGAATCGAACGGTCCGGTCATCCCCAGATCAGTGATATAGGCGCATCCGCCGGGCAAGATCTTTTCGTCTGCGGTCTGCACATGGGTGTGCGTTCCTACCACAGCAGAAACCAGTCCATCCAGATACCAGCCCATCGCTACCTTCTCGGAGGTCGCCTCGGCATGCATATCAACGATAATAATCTTTGTCTCTTTCGATACTGCCTCTATAGCCCGGCGGGCTGCCTTGAAAGGGCACTCCAGGGCTTCCATAAAAACCCTCCCCTGAAGATTGATCACTCCCAGCTTAGTTCCGCCTGAGACTGTAAACACCGCCTCCCCAGCGCCGGGAGCCCCGGCGGGAAAGTTGGCAGGCCTTAAGATCCTCTTCTCCTGATTGATCAACTCAAAGATATCCCTCTTCTTCCAGATGTGGTCTCCGGAGGTCAACACAGATACACCATAACCAAAGAGCTCCTCTGCGACACGAGAAGTAATACCTGAACCGCCGGCAGCATTCTCTGCGTTGGCGATCACAAAGTCTAATTTGAATTTATTTTTTATCCCGGGCAGCAGCTGTTTTACCGCTTCTCTTCCGGGTGAGCCGACTATATCACCGATAAATAGTATCTTCATACTCAATCCTCTCTAAATTCCGCATCACTTGGCGTATTCGATCGCCCTGGTCTCGCGGATAACGGTTACCTTGATCTGTCCCGGGTATTCCATCCCTTCCTCGATCTTCTTGCGGATATCACGCACAAGGTTTACCGCATCATTATCTGAGATCTTCTCGGGCTGGACGATCACCCGAATCTCCCGTCCGGCCTGGATAGCGAAAGACTTCTCTACGCCCTTAAAGACATTGGCGATGGATTCTAACTTATCCAGCCTCTTGATGTAGGTCTCCAGCGTCTCACGGCGAGCCCCCGGCCGGGCAGCGCTTATGGCATCGGCGGCTATCGCCAGCACCGCAAAAAGGCTCTTAGGTTCTGCCTCTTCGTGATGCGCCTCAATCGCCTCGACGACCTGCATAGTCTCGTTATATTTCTTAGCCAGGTCTGCGCCAATCTTGGCATGTGTCCCTTCGATCTGATGATCGACGGCCTTTCCGATGTCATGCAAAAGGCCTATCCTTCGGGCTAACTTAAAATCCAGCCTTACCTCCGAAGCCATCGCTCCCAAAATAAACGATACCTCTTTTGAATGCTGCAGGGCGTTCTGGCCAAAACTGGTACGGTATCTCAAGCGACCCAATAACTTAATTATCTCCGGATGCAAACCGTTGACGTTTGCTTCAAAGGCGGCACGCTCCCCTTCTTCGCGAATCCTCTCCTCTACCTCTTTCTTCGCCTTCTCTACAACCTCTTCAATTCTGCCCGGGTGAATCCTTCCGTCTCCAATCAATTTTTCCAGAGCCCTACGGGCGACTTCCCGACGTACGGTGTCAAAACAGGAAAGGGTAACTGCCTCAGGGGTATCATCGATAATCACGTCTACCCCTGTAGCCATCTCGAAGGCGCGGATGTTTCTTCCTTCACGTCCGATAACCCTGCCTTTCATCTCATCGTTAGGCAGGTTGACCACACTCACAGTTGATTCCATTGCATTTTCAGCGGCACATTTCTGAATTGCTAAAGTCACAATCTCCTTGGCCTTCTTATCGACAACCTGATGTAATTCATCCTCCTGCTTTTTGATAAAAACCGCCTTTTCATTATTGAGCTCTTCATTTAAGCGGGATAGCAGGATTTGTTTTGCCTCCTCGGCAGATAGCGAAGATATCTTCTGTAGCCTGCTCTTCTCTTCATTGATCAATGAATAAAGGTGTGTCTCCTTGGATTTTACACTATCTTCCTGTTTCTTTACATTCTCGAGCTTATTGTCGATCTCTTTCTCTTTTGTGACTAAAAGATCCAGACGACGGTCGATATTCTCCTCTTTCTGGGCCAGTCTTTTTTCTAAACCGGCTATCTCCTGTCTTCTGTCCTTGGTCTCCTTCTCAAAATCGCTGCGCATCCGAAAGAGAAGATCCTTAGCTTCTAATTCCGCCTCCTTGCGACGGCCCTGGATATCTTGCTTGGCCTGCTCTAAAATAAACTTTGCCTGTGCCTCGGCATCCTGTATCTTCTTCTCTGCCATATGCTTCCTCAGGAAATAACCGGCAAAGGTTGCAACTAAACCGACTACAATAGCAACTATCATGGTTATCATCTCTCTATTATCCTCCTTTAATGACGACACAGCTTATGGATCCGCCGAAGGCGGAGAACATAAGTTGTATGTCGGAATTAAATCCACCGTAGCCATACTGCCATTCTTTTGTTGATTGGCGTAGGCGGATAATTCTTTAGTGTCTAGGCAAAGATTACGTCTCTGACTTTGATGTCGGTTTTGCTGGCGGGTATGGATGGTAAGATCTGGAAATCAAATGCCAGGCCGATAGTAGAAGTATTTGTGGGAAGCCGCTTCAGG
>JADHWA010000009.1 GCA_016783715.1 Candidatus Omnitrophota bacterium | reverse complement strand
TGACGAGCTCGCGCATCTCCGGCATAAATTCTTCGGTGGTCTGCCTTGTCATTACCGTTGCGACAATAATCGGGCTGCTGGTATTCGATAACAAATTGTCAATAACCGGCCTTATTATAATTCTGTGCCCTTTAAGGCCGGAGATTTCATTAAGCCTGCCTTGCTCATCCCAGGTAAGCGTCCTCATCAGTGCGCCAAGAGGAGCACTGGATTCTTTATTGGCCTTCTTGATCTCCTCCAGGTCCTTTACCGGAATGATTAGCCCGACTTTCTCGCCGGCGCCTAAAACGCAGTGGTGTCCATTCGCAGCCAATTCTTCTATGACGCCTGAATAGCGCTCCTGATTGGAGATAAGGTCGTAGTCGGCGGTGATGGCTCTACCGCTAACTAGATCAACTACTTCGTTACCTTGGCGATCAATAATACTCTGCTTAGTGCCTTTGTAAGGCAGGAAGATATCTTTTCTATCAACCAGGAGTATTTCTACGTATGGAACGCTTTCCTTATGACCTAAAAGACCTAAGGCATTGACAATTAAGTCCTGGACTGCCTGCTCGGTGATGTAACCGGTTACCTTGGCGGAGTTATCTTCATTGGGTACGTTTTTGGCAGGTTGAATAGTCCGAGGAACCATTTCGCCAAAATACAGGATGCGGTCTGCCCAGGCTTGCGCTTCAATCATCTTAAGCCTGTCGAGGAATGCCGGGCCTCTTTCGTCCAGGCTGAATATTCTGGCTATGACCAGTTTCATGTCCACGGCATAGAAGGCGACATTAAAAGCAACTCTTTTATTACCGAAGATATCTTCAATAAACCAGTTGTTAGATGCGCATTGCCTGAAGAACTCGGTATCTTTTTCTTTGGTCAGGTCTATCTTGGTGTCAAATTTTGTCTCTGATTGATCCCGGGTAGGGAATTCGCTTACCTCTCTAAACTCAGTGCGGGTCATTTCTTGGCCAGTAACCTTATTTCTATAGGTAATTCTGACCGCAAACCCGCCTTTCTTATCGCCTGCTGAGGCAGTGCATACTGCAACCGTAGCAACAGGCTTGCCTGCGGCCCTGGCCGCCAGAATTTTCCCGATCATACCCTCTCTGGTATAGTTAAGAATGTTATCGCCGTTGCCGGCTGAGACAATACCATCGGTATGGGTAAGCAAATCTATGACCAAATCTTTATCTAACAAAACGGCTAAGAACGACCAGAGGTGATTCTCGGCGCATGTTGCGATGCGACCATCTTCAAAACGTAAAGGCATGCCGGTTTTTGGATCGAGCACCAGGCCGTTACGTTGTATAACAACGCGGATCTGCCCGCGCTCTAATTCTTTCGGATAGCGCCCTTCTAGGAGCTCCCTGGTGCTTAAGTCACTTTCGCCCTCAAGGGTGCCGCCGACGCTTGTAGCAATGACAATCCTTGAGAGTGGATGCTGGCCTAATAATAGGCCGATGCGAGCCTGTATGATGCTTATCCATACCCGGATTCTTGTGCCGGCTTTCTCTACAACCGCAAAAAGAGCCTTGTGCACCAGCTTGTTCTTGCCCATGATTTTTTTAACGGTAGTAGCAGCACCGCCGCAAAAGGGCACAGCCGGAACCTTGCCGGATTTAATAGATGCCCTGCCAAGCTGCACTTCTCTACTGGAGGGATCGTTGGGAATATAATCTAAATCCTGCTCAGTTAGGGCCTCTGCTCCTATAACTTCCCAGTTGCCAAGCTCTTCGGCAGGAACAGGAAGCCTTGTCGGCTCGACCCTTCTTTCAAAGAGAGACTGAGGCCTTGTGCTTTGAGCGGTAGATGTCTTATCGGGGTGCCTTAAAGTATATCCGATCTTCTCCCACTTCTGCCAATCACATCCGGAATAGGCTAAGTAGATATAGTCTATCACCGAGATAATCAGCTCTTTATTCTGGACAAGATCCTGGTTAGATAGAATCTGATTTAAGGCCTGGATGGCGTATTTATAATCGTGCCAGTTGCCATGGATACCGGCAATGATTGCCATATGAATAATCTCTAAGAGGTTTGATTGATTACTGATAGAATCGAGGAAGTTGCGGGCCGCCTGGAGCGTTTGCTCAGAGACGCTTTGAGGGCGTAGGCCCGGATGGAGAAGGTGATTGGCCGGAAAGAGCCTTAATCCCGAAGGCTCGCCTGCAGGGTCAAGCGGGATACGGATAAGGCATGCTTCAACGGGCATATCCTTAAGATTTATCCCTACGAACTTCTGCCAGCCGGGATTGCCTAAAGGATTAAGCCTGGTTAGATTGATTTTTTCGGATACCACTAAATAAGTAGCATTGCCAATTCTCAGGTATTGCTTGTCTTTGTGGCTGATGAGTCCAACTGTGAAGGTCTTTCCATTCTTGTCGTTGGTCAGGATGAGGGTATTGTTATCCCGGACAGAAGAGATATCTATCCTTGCAAGACTAGGAATCAAGGAGTCTATGGTTATGGCGGAGGAAGAGTTCTTTACAAGCGGACTGGAGTTCCTGCAAGATTCCGCAAGTCGTTGATATTGTCGTTCTGTTTCTATTATTATATCCAAAGTTTGTTCTATCTCGTGTAAATCCAGGTCGAATAATTTTGCAAAACTATCTCCAGCTAAAGCCCTATGGAAATCTCTGTTAGTTCTTGCTTGCGGATGAGTTATTGAAAGCGGTTCAAAATGATGGCCAAACCATAATAATAAAGCAAGCGGCCTTAAGCCATTTTGTTCTATAACATACCGACTTACAACTCTCTCTAATCGCTCTTCCTCATTTATAATTGAGGCTTCGGGCCAACCTATTTGATGGGGAATCAAATCAAGTTGTACCAGTATAATTTTAAGCATGACAAGCGCATGTGTAATTTCATGACCAAACATCGATTTAAGAATCTCTTCTCCTAGCTCATCCCATATATTATCTATATCAATTAACTTATCGATAGTTCTGCCATAGAGAATAATTGAATGGGGAACGAGTATTTTGCCTATAGGAATAGACTTGGTAGACATAAATTTGTTCACATATTGTATATAATCTTCTTCACTAAACCATTTTTCCACATTAACTAAGAAATTACTGGATATGGTCTCTATATCACACAGTCCTGACATTTCTAAAAGCTCTTGTCTCCAGTAGGATAATAAGAATTCTATCTTCTCTATAATTAAATCTGCTTTTCTTCGATCTAATCTTTCTTTAAATTTCTCATAATCTTTCCTAAACATTCTTTCTCTGATAATCAGAAAATTATCTAAATCTACTGGTGAGCTGGAGCGGAATGAACTAGTAGAGTTATCCATCGGCGTACCAGAAACAATGGGGCTGCTTGAAGCCGAGGGAGCATGGTTGAGGTTAGCCGCAAGGCCTGCGATTCCATTGCGCCTGGCTTGCTCATCCCAGGTTAGCGTCCTCGTCAGCGCCCCGGGGGCAAGGGGGCTGGAGGCAATATTCTTGTCTCCTGTTATTATTTCTCCTGCGGGAATTGTAACTTGCTTGTTTGTGGAGTTGGTGATAGTGATATTTTCTCCCTGGATAGTGACATTGGGGCCGAAGAGTACGTCGCCGTTTATAGTCAAAGAGCCGCAATTGACTAAAGAAGGTGCCCCGTGCGGGAAGCGCGCCTGCAGTTGGTCAATCATCTTGTAGTGCGAATCAAGGATTACGACTACAGGCAATTTTATCTTTCTTGCAGGGTTTAAGACGATTAGCCCTTCCGGTGTAAGCTTATAGCAGTCAGACCAGAGGCCCAATAGGTCAGAACAGCTCTTGACCGGAGCGAACCTGGTTTTGAAGACGCGCATGGCGGTAGCTCCTTTAAAGACAGAGATTGCCGCTCCCATGGCGGTCTCTAACTGATATACCTTAAGGCTCTTGTCATCCCTGGGGTCAACGGTCTTGGAGTTCTTGATCAGAGAGAGCCTTAATACGTTATTCTGAGCCAAGAGCTTTTCTTTAAGGGCCTGGAGGTTCACCCAAATGGTGTTGGTATTAAAGTAACGGTATAGTGTGATATTCTGGAATTCTTCTTCCTCTTCTTTGGGGCACTGGGCAGATTCTCTTAGAGTAAGGTTGCCGTTCTTAAGGCGGGCCAGGTGGCCTCCTTTTCTATCCGCGGGGGTCCTATCTGCTACCTCCATCATGAAGGGGTAATTGCCGTTAGCAAAATAGCCCAGGAGCAGCTCATCCAGGAGTGCTCCCAGGTTATCCGAATTAGAGATAAGCGCATAACGATAACCCATATTTAAGAGCTTATCCAGCATGCCGGTGGTGATCAAAGAGGTATAGATATCGCCATGGCCAGGGGGATTCCACTCAAGCTCTGGATCAGCCGGCCAGGCAATTGGGCTGAGGTCTTTTTGATCTATCTTGGGGAATTTATGCTGAACAAAACTTAGCGGAAGGCCGGAGAGGGGTAGTTCAGGATAAGCTTTTAAGGCCTCAAGTGTATCTTCTTCGGTTGAAAAACTATTCATAAAGATAATGGGTAGGTTGATGCCGTATTCTTCTCTTAGAGCGAGGATCTGGCGGGCGATTATGTCTAAAAAGGTATTATTGTCCTTGACCGGCAGCAGCGATTTAGCCCTTTCCAGACCCATGCCTGTGCCTAAGCCACCATTAAGCTTGATGACAACTGTTTTACTGAGAGCAGCCCTGCCTGCCTCCTGCTCAAGGCTGCCTAAAGAGGATGCGTCTGGAAGCTCACCTTCCTTGATAGGGTCAATCTCCTGCTTGCTGATCATGCCGGTTGCCCCAGTCAGAAGTAAGCCATAGTAATGCAGGAAGGTGTCGATTACTAACTGCTCGAGGCCTTCTTTGAGCATTTTTTCTTTGAAGCGCTCCCGAAGAGAAGTTGAGGATTCGATGGGAGAACTGGTCTTTCCATATGGAGGAGCCAGGGCGCCGGGTGCAAGGGGGCTGCTGGATTCTTCGGGCGGCATGTTCTTGTGTTCAGAATTTGCCTTCCCTGGTTCATTTCGAATAGAAGAAAGACTATTTGCATTTTCTTTCTTAGATCTCCTTACCGCAAACTGTATGGCCGCAGACAGTAAATTAGCCGCGAGCCGTCTGGCAGTAGTTGCTTTTTCTCCAAGCTTCTTTAAAACTTTTTTCTTAAGCTCTTCTATCTTTATTCTATAAGTCAGATAAATAATGCCCAAGAGCGCTAAGCCTGACCAAATGAAAGCCGCTCTTAGAGGGTAAGCTAAGAGGTAATGAACAGAAGATTGGGTTAAAGAATAGATAATGTTAAATAAACCGGTGAAGAGATTCCAAATAACTGCAGGGGGAATATAGGCAATTGCAGATGTTATTATTGAAGCTATTTCCGGAATTATATGTGATGCTATTGACCAGAGAACTTCAGCGCTCTGCATTATATATACCATAAAGGTAGAAAGATGGCTGGATAAGTAAGGCCAACCAAAGAATACGATAGTCGGTACGGCAAGCGCGGAAATAGTCAAGAGCATCCGCGGCATGCGGGTAAATAGATAAAGGAGGCTAAGAACCCTTGAAGCAAGGCCAAACAATAAAGCAGCGATACTACCCATAAGTGTTGTGGCCATAAGCGGAATGGATAGAAGAAGTTTAAAAAGTATTGTGGAAAATGCATAAATAAACCCAGAGATAGTACGCGGCCATATCCATTGCGGGTTCAAATTATTATATATTACCTTAATCGGAAGAAATGGTGCAAGGTAACGTAGAAAAAATAATTTAATCTTAAACCGAGGGTTGCTAATTTTCCCTTCCTCGTGATCTTTTATCAGTGCCTTTATTTCGTCCTTAATTGCTTCGCCTCTTGAAATCAGATCTGTAATGAAACACCACCAATCAACAAGCGCAAGTAAGACTAAATCCAAAGCTAACCAGGCAAAATGTTTCACATTGTCTATTTCGCGGGGCAGGATAAAGGTTTTGACAGAAATATAGGGTACCAGGAAGAGACTGACCACTAAGGCAATTACCGCAAACGACCACCCTAATTGAGGATTCCACCACAACCATAAGCCTAAGGCAGCAATAGCGGAATGGAAAGCACCGAACAAGATGCCGAATGAATAATTCTGGGTTATCTCTGCCGCGCTTGTATGCTCAAGGTTAAATCCTCTGCCGGTATTCACATATTTGGCTATTCCCTGCATCGCCAGCATTGCTCCGGAGGCATAAACGCCGATTTGCGCCATATAGAAAGGAGCCATCAACAGCAGCAACATCACAAAATATACAGTTCCCAAGACAAACGACTTACGGACCATAGTATACATATAGCCAGCGAGGGTAACTGCCTGGGCAAGGAGGATTATACCGATAAAAGCAGTGCTTAATTGACTGGGGAAGGCAACGAATATACTGATGCCCAGCAGGAATACAATGTGTAAATAGGGAGCAGCGGCAAGGATAAGTATGGGCAGCTTGCGGATGAAGAAGCCGATAGCGCCGTGATAGTGGATAGCTTTCTGCGCAAAATCAAAATGAGGACTATTATAAAGGTCTGAAAGAGTTCCGGAATGAGATTGCTCAATAGCGCCCATACCCAGCTTGCCAAAGAATCCGGCAGTCATATTAAAACTCCCCTCGCGTGTTTTCAAGGGCCGCAAAAATAAGGCGAACGCAATTGCCTTGCCCATTAACAAGGCAAAGTAACCGAAAAAGATGTCTTCATTCACAAAGTGCAAAGCGGAAACACCGCCATGAGTCATCGCGTATGAATTTCTGATAAAATCAGGATGGCCGTAATGGAAGAGTGCCTTGCAGAGATAGAGCACGGGCTTGACTATGCCGCAGAATGGACCGTCAGAATTAGCGTGGTTTCTGGCATTAACACTATGATGTTCAGTGACTATCTCTTCAGGGGTTCCGATACAAACAATATCATTATGCACATTTGCCAACATGGCTAATTGCGGCAAGCGGATACTTGTTCCAGGGGGGTGGTTCTGGTTAAGATCAACGGCATAAATCAATTCCTTCCAGGCAAAATTCCTGGTGGCTGATTGGTTACAGGGCTTACCTTCGCTGACGATAGGATGATACATGTTGTATTTAAGCGACATTTCTTGTTTAATCTTAGCAACTCCGAGACTGGTTTTCTCAACGGTATACAAAATTATCTCAGCAGGATCACCTGTAGCAGTGTTAGGGCTCCGGACAGCGGAAAAGTTTATAGCATATCCTTCTTCCTCAAAGATCTCTGTAATTACCTTTTCGAAGAAACGAAGGTAATGTCCCTGATCGCCATCCATCTTTTTCTTATCTCCTAAAATATCAAAATAAGGCTGATAACCGATTAGTATCTGCATTGTCTCTGCTATTGCCTGGCCTGCCTCCCAATCCGAAGCTTCAGGATGCTCAACACGGTAAAGCAGTTTCATATTACGGATCGCATCCTGCAGCCCTACTAAATTCATATAAAAAGCCTGGAATTTGAGGCTGGCCCAGCGCTCGATCCTCTCACGTAACTCATCGGGTAAATCCTCGGGTAATTGTTTTATCAGGCCTAATTCCCTAAGTTGTTTCAATTCTTTATCGTATTTGCCTTTATATTTTGATTCTAATTCTTCCATCAGGTACTTCCAGGAACGGGAATGCCTTAGCTTGCCTAAATAACCCAAGGTTGTGATACCAGAATTAAGCCTCTTTCTTAGCATCTCGTAGCGATAGCAAAGCGGTTCGTCATTGATAGGTGTCATATAAGTAAAAGGAACCTGCTCCTTCCGGCTCGGCATATCCGGCGAATCCATAAAGAGAGAAGTGAGGAATTCGTCACGCTCCCTCTCTCTTTCTTTAGGTAGGGAAAGCTTCAGATAATAACCCATTAACCTCTTTAGCTCTTCGTCACTTACCTTTACGGCAAAAATACCATTTTCTCCCTTAAAGACCGCCTCGTTGTCTTTAAATTTCTTAACCAAGGGCTGTTGCTCGTATTCAGGCGGACTGATATCAGGAACCATGGCCCAGCGATCTAACTGAATAATAAGCTGCCGCGCCACCAATACATTCTTTTGGTCTTCAGTTAAAATGGGAGAAGACGCCTCATGAGAAACAGGCGCTAGCTTTTCTTTCATTAACCTGATAAAGTCATCGCTTTCCTTAGTAATGCTGTGGCGGTAACCCCGGCGGGAGATGATGCGCGAGCCTTTTACGATGCCTTCCCCATGATAACTCACATAACTAAAACCAATTATCGCCTCAATAAGGGAAAAGACGGAAAAGTTATCCAGTAAACAAAAGGAAATAAGCGGCAAGAGCGCCGCAATAATGGTTAAAATACCGAGATTACATGAACTCATAAAAGCCAGGATACCGCCAAGAGTATATTGACTCATAGGCAGTAAAAATACCCCTCCCCAGAAAGAAATAAGCGGTATCACCGCATATTGAAAAAGGAAGTAATTCCAGGCAAACTTAGCTATAATCATCACAAACAGAATCGACCAGCGGATAGCCCGATGCGGCTCAAGGGAATTCTTATCATTCCGATAATCTGTAGGCCGCCTGCCCACATCCAGCGGGTTAAAGGAAAGGCCGTGTTTTTTGAAGTTTTTGACGAACAGCGGGATAAAATCAGCGTAAGATTGGTGATTAATCAGCACGCGTATACCTGTTATCAGGCCTATCAAGACAATAGGGCCAAGAGATATAGCAAAACACCAAACAGGAAGCTGGCCGATATAATATAAGAAGAGGTTTGCAAACAGTCCTAAGCTGAGAATAAATGATGCTCCATAGAACCATTTGGCGGATAATCTCCGGTTAATAAACGCTTTCATAAAATAATGTATGGCGGTCAGGATGCCGCAAAAAGCAACGCCGGATGCTAAGGCAACACCGCCTGATATAAGCCAAGATTGTTGCGTCAATTTATCCATTAAACAATATGCCATAGTAACTGCAACCGGCAATAACGACATTACTACTGACGGTCCAAAGTGCTTAACTATAGAATGAATCAGGCCCGTGAGCCAGGAACCTTCGCCGGCGCGATAAGAATAGGTATTAAAGATTAAAGGATATTTGACTCCGGGAAGGAGCTGGCCGTTTTCATCCACTGCCGGGATAACCTGTTCAGTCTGTATCCCTTTATAATATTTTTTATATTCTTTACATTCCTTCGTTTCGCTAAAAGCATCCTTGGCTATTTTGCGCGGAGTGGCTCCTTTAATTCCTATACGATCTGCCGCAGCATGTGCTTTTTTCTTGGCTTCCTTGAGTCCTTCATGTAATTCACGATACTTAGCTTGATCCTCTTCACTCTGGATAAAACGAATGAATGCAAGTATAAACCCTTTATCCTTGAACATACCGGCTAAACTTTCCTGCATAAAGATATAATCTATGGGTAAAAGATTGGCATAAGCGCCATAACGCACTGCCTTAAAAGCGCCTTCGGTCTCGCCGAGGATGCCGGTAAAGATATTGTGTATCTCTTTGATAAACGGCCCGATTTCATCATCACGGCCCTGTTGCCGCATTAAAAAGGCAAGGTGAATGAACACCCAGAAGGCCTCAAAGTTGGAAGTGCGCAAGATACCCAATTGTTTTTCGCAAAGCAGGAATAACCAGAGATCGTCAAAGTTAGCGCTAAAATTAACCTGATACCAAGCATCGCCGTCCAGGCCAAAAGTTCTTCTAAAACGCCTGTAGGCTTCAAAAAATTCTAAGCTGCGGCTTCTAATCCTGCCATCGTTCTGCCTGACTTCGCCCCAACGAAGAATCTCTTCAAATGCTTTTGCGGCGGCTTGTACTTTATCTGCGTCAAAGTTAAATATATTAGTAGCTTTCGATAATTCTTCTCTAATTTCATCTTCAGTGAGATGGTTCCTTAGATAAGGTATACTCTTATATTTCGAAGAGAATACCCCAATCCGTCTTAACCAGGGTAAAATCCTTACTCCGATAAGAAGCGCGGCAAAAATAAACCCTAAAACAATCGTAATAAAGATATTGCCCTTAGCCCAATTTATAGGATCCTTGAAGATGCCTATTGCCTCATTTTCAAGCTCCTCGCGAAGATGGAGCTGGCTCTCATCGTCATATTCGCCATTCTTATAGGTCAATTTAAAGGTATTCCATATTGCCTCGGGGCCATTCTCCCGGTCAGGGAAGAATGAGCCAGGCCGCGCTTCGCGATAGGTTATATCTGTGCGGATATACCCATCTTTATTCTCTATTAGTTCTCCTAAGAATACTTGTGTCAAAACCGATTTTTCCAGAGAGCCCGTGATAGCATCTTCGCCAAGATCGCTTCTCCATATAGTGAAAAAGCTCTTCCCTATCAGATCAAGATTACTCTGTTGGTATCCCTTGATGTGATAATCCACTTTCCCCTTCGCTAGCTTTACCTGAGGATAAAAAGAAATTCTTGCGTGCGTTATGCCATTAAAATCAACGTAAGAGTAAACTAAAAGCTCATCTCCTTCCTTATTGGAAAAAACGCGGAAGGGGAAATAAACATTTTTGGATTCTTGCGATAAGCCCATAGAATCGTAATCGAGCAAACGCAAGGATAGGATATTATGCCTGTTTAGCAGTGTCCGGATATCCCTATGGATACCGTAGCTCTGTTCGAATTCTCCATCCCATCCCTTCACTAAAGTCTCTACCGCACTATATACCTTATTACGTTCGTCTTCGCTGATATACTTGTCTATAAACTGGGTTTTAACGGGCTCTGCGGTAAATCCCCAGACCCTGCTGCTTACGCCCTGATGGATGGTACTTAAGGTAACCGCGTTTAACGCCTTAATCGTGAAATCGTAGAAATAGATATCCCCAAAGACTACCCTTTCCAATACATCCAAGGGTAGTTTCTGAAGATTAAAGAGGTCATTGGCTTCGGGTATGATTCCATTTTTAAAGTTGCCCAAAACATCCGTGCGAAGCTGACGCTGTTCCATCACTACAGGAACTTTCAATGGCTCAGTGTCAGCCTTTCTGCGTTTATTCTCCGGCAAATTCTTTAACCAGGACTCAACCCCTTCCTTAAAGGCAAACTTTATTCCGCCGTTCTTCTGCTCTTTAACTATGGAATAATCAGGCTCTTCCTTGGAGATGAGCAGTTTGTATTTATTAGGGAATAACTCGTGGACAAAATACCCCGCGAAATATTTCTTTATCGCATCAATTGAATCAGCTATGAATTTGGCTTGCTCTGTTTCTGAGGAACTGTAAGAGGACTTTCCGAATTCCGATATTACCACTGGCTTATTCAAAACCTTCAAACGGTCGGCATATTTTTTGTAATAGCTCTTGAGATTGGCCTGCTTGGGGTATAGATTGAGAGCGAGGGCGTCAAAGGAAAGCCCTTCTCTTTTTAATAAGCTTATTTCCTCGGGGCTTAAGTCGCCCAGGCCCAACATAATCAAGCGTCCCTTATCCTGCTTTTCATACTCCTTCTTCATTTCATTGGCAAATCTCACAAAGTCCCTGAAATTAAAATTGAGCCTGACTTCGCCAAAACGGTTGTCTTCTGAGAATCTCCCGCCTAAGACAAAATAGTTAGCTTCGTTAAAGAGTTGCACGCCAACCAAGGCATCGCCAAATCCCTTTGTCCAGGAAGCATAATCCTGCATTATCTCTCTTACCACGGCCTTATCTTTTTCGGCTACTGCGTTGCTCTTTCTTCCCAAGACCAGTTCGCCTTTCTCATCCCTTAAGCCCTGGCCGGAAGGCAGGACAAACATAAATCTTGCTCCGTAAAGGGAATGTATCTTCAATAAGATATCCCGGGCAGAATCCTTATCTTCCTGGCTTAATTTTGTAGGAGGCAGGAATATCTTAAAGGAATTAAACCTGGCTAACTCAGGATTATCCTGAACAAATGAGGCGAAGGCGCTCAAAACCTGAGTGAAATTATCATAGAAGTAATCAGGCGGATGGTTGCCGTAATAATTTATGCCGATGCCACTTAAAACTATTTTCTCTTTTCCTATATAAAGCTTCCACTGCCCGGCTTCAAATCTAAACTCAATGGCCTCATTACTCGGAGGAGTAATCTTGGTGGTTGAAACCTCCGGTATGCCAATTTGATATTCGCTTAACAATTCCTTGACTTTTTCCTGAGCAAGACCTCCCTTTCCTATATATTTAGGATGAGCTAAGGTCCTATCCACACGGCCCCTGCCGCTCTTAAATTCCAAATCCACGGACTTAATAGTAGAAGGTCTCAAATTCTCTAACTTATCCTTAATAACTTTGTACTTTTCAAGTATCGGCAAGTCCTTGACCCCGTCTTCAAACTTCTTAAAATCTCCGGTAAAGACGAGGAAGGCAAAATCAAGGCGGCCTCTGTCTATATATAAACTCTGTTTCTTGGGCTTATCGTTTATTAAAACCAAGGACTTTTTACCAATACCGTGCTCATTAAAATCAGCAATGCAAATATCAACCTTAAAGTCTTTGCCGGGCTCTATAGAATCCAAGCCAAAAGTAGTAGGGAACATCTGTTTTATGCGCTCAAATAAGTCCTTATCGCCATCTATCTTCCCTTCAGTATGGCGGAAGAGGACTTCTCCGTTTGACAGGTCTCTAAATACAGTGCCGTTTACCTGGGCCTTTTCCTTCTTTTTATTATAAAATGTGCTTTGCTCATCTGCCTCAATAATACCGGATAGCCAGTCAATGCCTTTAAGTTCACTCTGGCCTATGCCTATGCTGTCGCCATTCAAGTGATACTTTGTATCCACTCCGCCAAATACGTTAAGGCTCTTCAAGAGAACCGGCTTCAGAGGAATATCAAGATTGGCAGGGGCGTCTTTCGACACTTCATACTTTATATGCTCTGTTCTTTCCGGATGAATAACTTTTTTGTTGTATTGGATCTTATTACCCGCAAAATTAATTTTCGGAAATTCCTCTATTAATTTCCGGCTATAATGCAGGTAATCCGCCCCGTTATTTATATACTCCTTCCTATAGAATTCGCTAAGCAAATCCTCAAATCTGAAATGCACAATATCCTTTAAAATTCCTTCCTTGTCCCTTAATTCCACGAAGAGCAATTTCTTAGACATATTCAACACTAAGACAGAGACAGAATATTCGGGATTATCTTTTATCTCCTGCCTCAGGGAGATGGCCTCGGGATTGAATCTTATATCTGCCAGGTTGTATCTTAAAGAATATTCCTTGCCATCTTTAAAAACCCTTAAATCCATATAGAGCTGTTTATCCATAGATTTAACTTCTAAATAATTGCGGCTGCTGCCATAATGGAATCCCTGTAAAGAATAAAAAAGTTTGGTTTTCGTAAGAGGATTTACGGGAGTAATTAAGCTAAAATCTAGTTGTGACATGATATCGAATGCCTTTTCGTCAGCAGCATTCAGCCGTTTAAACTTAAACTTAAATCCCAATTTGTCCTGGGTATATGCTATATACGTCTTAATCAAATTCTTAAGCTGGGATTCTCCTTTTACCTGTAGAAGTTCCGGGGTTTTACCTAATATCTCTATGAACTTATCTATAGAGATTTTTTCTGATTTGCCGATAATGAATTTTTTCTCTTTATCAAATATCTCTTTGAATAATTCCTGAGTAACCCCGTCTTTTCCTTTGCTCTTGGCATATTTTACAGCGCTCTTCCAGAGCTTATCAAGGTTAGTAGAGGGCAAGAATACCATTTCTGCCTTTCTTTTGCCTTCCACATTCACTGCCGCAGAGTTTTCATCAGCCAGAACTTGTTTGTAGAGAACCAGCGGCCGCTCTCCGGAGATATCCAATAACTCCAGAATTCTTCTGCCCACATCATCCTTATACTCAATAGGAATGATAAACTCTTTTGCCAGGTCAGACAAGACAACCAGGCCTTCTCTGCCTTCCTCTATGCTGAATACGGCCCCATAATAAGTCTTTTCAAAATCATCTATGTCGCTGAATCCTAATTTATTCGCCAAAATCTTTAACTTATCGTAATAATCCGCAGCATCATTCATTCCGATAATAAGCATCCTGCCGGGGCCTCCAGCTTCGACTAAAACCATCTTATCTTTCTCTATGCGAAGCGTTAAAGCATTCCGGTTCAGGTAATCCGTAAACAGCCGGTATGGCAGGGAGCCGGATATGACATGCTGAATCTCGCCTGTCTCTTTATTTTTAATCACCAGGCTGTTTTTAGGCAACTTGACCTCAATCTTTCTCTCTTCGCCTGCGAATACCGCCTTTTGAGTTATTACCGTATCCCTGTGCAATGGCGTAATGTCAAATAAGTTAAACGTCTCCCCACCTAATTTTATTCCTTTGGGTAAACTTATTGTCCTCTCTTTGGGGTTGATACCTATTTCTATCTTCGCCAGCTTGCTGTGGGCGTAAAGCATTGGCTTGGTTATATCCTCTCCTCGTATTCTCAAAGAAGGGTCAACCAACCATAACACTCTATTCCCGTTTCTAAGCTCTACTACGACATCGGTAAGGCTGTGCTGTAACCTCTGCTTTAACTCTTCGGTAGTGGGCACTGTTAATCTGTATCCGAACGGCATATCTTCATTGTGACTTAAAATATAAAGGGCGGAATTAGGCATGCCGTCTTGTTTGGCAATGAAGACTATTTGCCCAGTAGTGTAATTCAATAAAGTAGCATAACTGTTTTCTTCTGCTTCGCGCAGGATTTTCAGGCCTTTAGCGCCTAACTCCAATATGCCTTCTTTTATCCCTGCGAAGTCCCTTACCGTTAAGACTAAGTTTTTGTCTTTATCCCTTTGCGCGTATAACTTGGATTCGGTTATGGCCCTGCTTAAGTCGCCGTCCTTTAAGATATAGTTTATATCATCTCCATAAACCATGCCTTCTGCGTTATAAATCCTTATGGACTCTTCCAGGCCTTTTATGCCTAGCTCAATAAATGCCGGGTTTCTTCCTTCAGGTATGATGAGAATATATTCGGCATCATCATTAACCTCTTCCGGATTAAATTTCCCGTTTTTCACTAAAGGATTAAGGTAAATTCTCTTTCCCGGATGCGTCTTGTCCAAGATATAATAGTATTTGTTCTCCCCGGATATCTCGGTATTTATTTCCGCCGCTTTCAATTGCTGCTCTTTAAGGTATTTTAATGATTTTGTCCTTAAAAACTTTTTTTCTGCAAAGCGCTCAGGATTGCTTCCTTGCTTATATTCAGAACCCCATTCTTCTAGGAAACTTTCATACTCTAATGCCTTGGGGGAATAAACAACTTTGTACAACCTGAAGTTGCCCTTGCCATCGCCTGTTACCACATACGAATTCCTGATCTTGATTACTTCAGGTAAACCGTCAATAATGGTCAACTTCGGGTTCTGCGGGAAGAATCTGTAGAATTGGCTCCATATCTCCTCTTCTGCCGATACTGACCTACCGGTAGAGAGCATTTCGGGCTTGCCGTCTGCCTTTTTACCTATAGTAACGCCTATATGCGGGCCTTTTTCATTGTGGCCTATTTCCAGCCTTATGTCTAATCCCAGTTTTAATAAATCCCCGAAGTTAACGGAAACTCCTCCGGCAATATCTCCATTATAATAGCGCATCTGCAATTCCAGGGGCATTCCTGCTAAATCGTATTCCAGCTTTATGGTTGTCCTGCCTGTGGAATCCGCCCCCATCTGTAACAGGATGTCGTAGGGGAGTTTCCAGCTGATACCGGCGCCGACATATACCCCGTCTTCGGGGAAGAATTTTGAGGAATCCTTCTTAAAGCCAAGCCTGACAAATCCTTTCTTATCCTCGCTAAATTTATAGCCTATGTCAAACCCCACGTCATAGTATTGAGAAAGTGTCTTTAAATCCACTGACTTATTAATACGCTTTCCCTTCTTCAATTCATTATCGTATTCTTCCCAGGTCAAGACCTCGGTTCCCTTCTTGAATAAATCTCCCAGTGTTCCTTTCAGGCTCCAGAAGAACCCTTTTACCGCTTCATTTTTGAGTTCAACATTGTGGAGCTGGATTAAGCCTTTATCCTTAACGCTAAAATCAAAGAACCCGGCATAGCTTAAGGCCATGGTTTCGGAAAGATTCATTCCCAAGGCATTAAAAAGCACCATCCTGTATTCGGTATCCTCTGTATAATGCCGGTCAAGCCCGGCCTTACCGACATACACCCATTTCTCGCCTTCTTTGCGTAAAATAATCCCGGTTCCTCCTGAATTGGTATCTCCTGTAACGCCTGCTCCCCAGGTAGCGAAATCAATGTCAAAACCCGCTGCCCTTAACAGGTTAACCGTCCAGGCCGCTCCGAAAGTGCCGTATTCCTTGTATTGCCTCATGGCCATATCCACAAAACGTTCCCTGGGATTTAAAATTTCCATTATCTTCTCATCAGGGAAGATATAAACATCGGGCATATAATTCCTTAAGCCGGAGATTACCGCGCGGGAAACAATTTCGGGGATCCAGGAATCCTGTAATTGCTGCTCAAGGGTTTCAATATCTCTGGAAATACTATTTTTCTTTGCCTGTATTTCTTCCCCTAGCTGGACAATCTCTTTTTGCTGTTCCAGTAAAGAGCCCTTTGCCTTCAAATAAGAACCCATCCCCATCCTGACTTCTTCAAGGATCAGTTTTATATCTTCGTTGGCAGTGTTGTAGTCCCTTATTTCTTTCTCTGCGTCCGATAACTGTTTTTGGTTATCTAAAGGAGGCTGATTTAATAACCCCTGCCTTAAATATTCATAATAATAAACATTACCGAAATAGTTCCTCAACCCTTCCGCCCTCTCCGGTAATTGAGAGTTGATTCTTTCAAATAGCCTCCTTAAGCCCGCGTTATCTTTGATTACTCTGTCCGAGTTCCTTGTCCTGATAATCTCATTTATATACTGCTGATTAAGCCCTTGCAAATCCTTGACTGCCTGCTCGATACCTTGAACCCTTGGGTCATTGCGCAGTCCGTTGATTTCATCCTTAAAGGAACGCGGCTTTAACTCTCCTACGTTAATCTTCTCTTCTGTCCGGGTTACCCCCATAGGAGGCGTATCTAAATAAATTACCTCGCCATCGGAAGAAACCGGCAGTAGCTTGGCAAAACTCTTAAGATGCTTTTCGTCCCTGACAAACTCCACAACCGCAGCATAAGGCGCTCCCTGTTCATCTTTCCAGAAATGATCCGGATGCACGCTTACTATCGTCCCGGGATTCAAGGTTATATCCAGAGGGAGGGAAAATCCGGTAAATTGGACCTGCATATTAATGGGCTTGGAAAGGGTAACTATGGAATCTAATCTTGGGTCTGTATATTTATATACTGCGTATGTTGAAGGCAATTCGCCTCCTAAACTCCTAAAGGTATAAATTAAGGCCTCGGGGACATTAACTTTCCTTTCAAAGACAAACGCTATCGGCTTACCTGCAACATAATACCGGCTTTCGCTAACCTCGGCGTATTTCTGGCCTTTTTGTATTAATGTCTTTCTGTTGCCTCCCTGCTTGCGTAAATACTGGTATTCCACTACCTCCTCTTTCCCGCTGCTTTCCTTGATATCCGAAATTACCTGGAATCCTCCGGATACCTCTTTGCCCCTATAAGATATCCCGACTTCATCGCCATTAAATAAAACCCTTGCATCTACCTTTCCGGTAACTCCTGTTTTCATAAAATACCTGATTAGCCCCATATTGAGGCTTGCGGTAAGCAGCTTGCTGTCCAGAGTAAATCTCGCCCGGCCGATAGATACAGATAAAGGAATCATGCCCAAGCTGTCAATGAAACTTACCTCAGCAGAAGGAAATTCTATCAGGCCTCCGTATAGTTTCTCGTTTAATATGGCCTCCTGGATCTTTCTGGTTTCAATAAACCTCTTTATTGAGAATAACGGAATAATCTGCCTCTCTTCAAGCCACATCCCTACGGATTTTAGAAAAGTGTATGTCTCAAACCCGTATTTAGACACATAATCAAGGGGATAGAACATAAGTTGCCTGGCTAATTCAAATAACCTGACTTTTCCGTCCGCGGACTTTACAACTTTATAAATCACCAGGTCCTTATCCTGACGGTAGGCAAAATAGAGGGCCTTGTTATCCTCGTTAAACATTGCGGCATTCACCGCTTGCTGTACACTGTTAGAAACAACAGCCACCGTCTTAAAGTGCCTGATCTCTCTTCCTCCGAGGATTTTTATAATTGACTGGATAATCTCAGTAGGAATAGCCAGAGGATCGGTAATTTGCAGCGCCCTGTCAACCTGTTCTTTCCCTTCGGCATCTTTGTAATAATATTTATTGATACCTAATCTTGGATTTACCAGTTTAAGGTCTAAGCCCTTTCCTTTAAAATGAATTACTCCGCCGAATTGTGCTGTCTTCTCATGCAGTTTCATATTATGCATCGCCAGAAGCGAAAGGCCCATGGTGGCGATGTTTCCGATGCCTGCTCCGTTCTTAAACGCATCAAATGCAGAGCCTATAAAATCTCCCAATGCCCAGCCTGAAGGAGCAATGGTAAGACCGACAAAGGCATTTCTGCCACCCAAGATATTCAGCAATCCTCCGCTGGGCGCAGGATAGGCAATAGCCATATTGAATAAGTCAAATATATCTTTCCTGGACAAATTCTTTTCACTTAGAATCCTTTGCAGGCGCATTATCTCATCCTGGGCATAAAAAGGAATATTAAAAGCGCTTCTTAATATTGCCTCTATTTCCATCCTTCTGTGTTTTTCATAGGTATAGGTAAAATTTTTCTTTATTATCTCAACTATCTCTTGGCCGTTTGTAATTTCTTTCTGGGTATCCTCAAATATGTTAATGCCGTCCTTGGCCAGATAATACCATAAGGTGGAAATCAGGGACTTTCTTCCGTAAGGAGTTGAAAATCCGAATCCTGTTTCAACGCCTTCATCGGAAGCATACGGGACAACTCCGTTATTCAGCGCGTTCTTTTCTATAGACTCAAGTATGGCTTTTCCTTCTTCGCTATCCTTTCCGTTCGCCAATGCAAAGAATAAAGACCACTCATGCGATATTGTTCGAGTTTTATCAGCCCTGAAACGATGGATCTTGTCATAGTTAGCGAATCTTTCCCTTATGGCGCCTTTTTCAGAAACAAAATCGTATCCGTAAGTTTCCTCTCCGCTGACTATATGATGCTGCATTTCCACTGCGAATGTTTCTTTTGCCTTAAGCAGCACCTTATCTGCATCTATCCCCATTGACTTTAGTTTATCCCTGCCAAAGGCCAAGATTGCCAGAGCAGGGACGTCTGAAGGAGTAATATCATTAAACCTTTCCTCTCTCAAATCATAACCTGCTGAAAAAAGCCCTCTCTCATTTTCAGGGAAGTGCTGATATGACTTAATCACCAGCTCTTCAATCTTATTCCTCTGATACAAATATGCGTTCTTATCTCCGGAGACTTTGGCAAATCTGCGCATAGCCGCATACATTGAAATATTGTTCTCGGTTGATAACCTGTGGTAATTAACAGGATGCTCTTTCTCTAATATCGTCCACCTAAATCCTTCAACTGCTCCTGCCTTACCGGGAACCCAGAATTTGTCAACTAAATAATCTATCAGGTTCTTCGCGATATCCAGGAATTGCTTATCTTTGCCTACATCCGTAGTATAGGCATCCGTATAGGCCAATATGCCTAAGATAAGATAGGAGATGTCTCCGGGGTTCTTGGTAATATCCGCCCTTAACCCGTCTTCTAAGGAATACCCCCTGTAATAACCATCCTTGCCCCTGCCCCACAGTTTGCTTATGGCCTCTAAGATTATTTTTGCCTTTCCGGTATATCCGGACCGGACAAGCAACTGTAAATACATACCCAAATCATAAATATAGATATACCCAAACTCAAAGGGGTCCTCCGCGTGAGATGCCATTAATTCCTCTTGGATAGTATCCAGGAGCTTTTTGGCTTCCAAAATGCGCCGGGATTCATCTATTTCCTCTTTGATATTTTCCTTGTGGGTCTTTGCTAATTCAATCCGCTTCTTATTTATTTCCCGGGAGATCTTCTGCCTAAGCCTGCTGCCATCCGTGAATATCGTGAGTTGTCTCTTAAAAAACTCGCTGGAAATATTGTTAAATCTTTCTAAATCCCCCTTCCGCTCCTTGAAATATTCTTTCGGCAAGGTTAAGCTAATCAATATGCGTAACTTTGAGGCTAAGCCTATGCCTAATTGCTCAAGCTGGCGGATTGTCTTATGGGAGGATTCCTGATGAGAAATCCTGATTAAATCTAGGTTTGCTCTTTCAAAATAAGTAGAGATCTCTCTTAGTCCCTCAATGCCATGCTGGACTTTGACGGGAGGACCGCGAATACGCAATAAGCTTGCTTCTCGAGTACTCGGTGGCCAAGCTTGATCTAGGCTAATCTTTTCTTCCTGCTCTGGCTTAATCGATTCTCTTGACGGAGTCGCCGGCTTGGCTGGCTGAAGAGGAATTGCTTTAGATTCCTCTGCTTCTGCCGGAATATCTCTAAACGCTTTAGGCACTTTAAAAGGATCAATACGCAAGCTTGGCCTATCCTGAGATTCTTGCTTCTTGACTCTGGCTTGTAGAATAAATTCTATTCTCTCTCCGAGATGCAGTCTATCCATAAGCTTATAATTGACCATGTTGGGTTCGCCGCCTTTAACTTGTATCCAACGCTCAAGCGCCTTGCCCTTTAAGCTCCACAGGGGCTTCCAAGAGAGACCGAATTTCTTAGAGTACTCTATAACTATCCGGCCCCAGGTATCGCCTTTTTTGACGATGACGATATATTTTTCTACCTCTGGAGCATCCTGCTTAGATAAATCTTTTAGTAGCCTTTCTTTAGCCTGGGGCTGGGGCGCGGGTTTTGGCAGCGACCGAGGCTGTTCTGTTTTGGGTGCAACTACTTTCTTAGCGGATATTTGCCCTTCTTTTAATCTCTTTTCGACTTTCTGTTTTTCTTTTGGCTCTTTCGGAACCGCGGCTTCTTGTACGGTCCTTGATTCTGCGACCACAGGAAGTACTTTTAGCCCTCTTTTATCCTTATAGGTAACTTCGGGCCGGGCTTCTATGGCACTGGCTTTTTTATTAGCTTCCTGCTCAATGATGTCCTTCTGGCTTTCTGACTTAATCTCTATCCTCTTCTTAGCCGCTGCCTCGCTGACAATAGCCTCTGCCTCAGGATTATCCTTTGCCGCCTGTCCTGATAATCTTGTAATTTCTTTCTCTAATGCTCCCAAGTCACTAGACTTGCCGACATCCAAGGCCGCTATCTTACCTGCGATATCTTGAGCTGTCTTTATCTGCGCAGCTCTTTCTTGCTGACGCCTTGCTTCCTCTTCTGCCGTTTGTTTTCTGAATTTGGCTTCGTCTATGGCCTGCTTTAACTCTTTCCCTCTCGGTGAATTTTTCCCTTCTTCCGGCAGTTGATTATATATATGCTCTGCAACCGCTATATCATTTTGCCCAAGCGCATCAAATCCTGCCTTTATCCTTATAGGGATTACCGATTCTTTCTCAAAAGTGGTTACTTTATAATAGCCGTCCTCTCTTTGCTCGATTGTTGTGGTCATGTTAACCTGTTCATACTCGTTAAGTATAAATGGCTGTTTAATATCCGGCAGGTTAACTGTAGCGTCAAATTTTTGCTTAAAAGGCCCGTATAGGTACTTTACCTGCGTATCACTTACTCTGACCTCGGTAAGCTGTGGTGTCTTTATCTCGGCTTCGACCGATTTTTCTCTTTCGGTTCCCTTCGGCGCTGTCCGGCGGTCTGCCTCTTTTAGCTGACCACCCGCGGATTCATTTACAGGAATCATCTTTTTTGCTGTCTTAAGCAACGTATTCAATCTCGGGTTTTCCCTAATCTGTTTTACCGCTTCTTCTATCTCTTCTTTATTGAATTTTTTTAGACTGAAAGGCTCAGGACTTATGAATACGCTCCGGCTTACACTCTCAACCCCCACAAACGCTATAGCGCCATTTACTCCCCCGATTTCACCCAGCGCCCAGCGCAATGCCTCAATCGCACCGAATTCTTCGTCTGTCCGGGCAGAATATAGCCATTTATATGCCCTTGATGCCCTTGGCCCTACTACGTCATTTATCACCGCCTCAGCTAAACGGCTGTCTTTCATCTGGCCTAAGGCTATAATAATTTCATTTTTTACAGTGGTATATCTGGAATCTTGTTCTTTCAGGTAAGTTATTAACCTACCCTTGGCCCCCTCGCCCAAATAACCCCATTGCCCTAAATACCCTAAGGCCCGCGCCGCTGTCATCTGTTCCGGATAAGCCACATCAGGGTACCCGTTTCTAAAGGCCTTTCTGCCTTTCGGATTCAAGAGCGCGCTCATGAGACGCTCCGCCAAATCATTAGGCTCTATTTTCTCCAAAACCAATTTCAGCCAAAATTCCCCAAGCGGAGCGCGGCGTTCTTCCCAGTCCTCTCCGGTCAGCTCGTGTCCCTGTCGCTCAGCAACCCAGTCATTCACCAGCCCAGTGGTTACGCTTTGAACTGCTCCAAGGACTTTGCCTATCGGGCCATCATCCTCTTTTGGTAAGTACGCGGGCATCAAGAACCTTCCCCCTTCGCTGATAAACAATGTGAATAATTTATCTATATCTTCCCTTGCCATTGTTTTACCGCTAAGCGCCGTAAGTAAGCCCTTCAGCCTCGCTTCCCTTTGCGGACCTATTTCATAGTCAAGAATAGCGCGTATCTCTGCCAGAGACTTCCGAATTTCTAAAATATCTTTCGCACGCTCTGTATCTTTATCCTGAGCTGCCTTTATCTGCGCGGCTCTTTCCTGCTCTTGCCTGGCGGCCTCTTCATTGAGCTTGCGATCTGTTTCTACCTTCTGAGGCGCTTCTGTCTTTTGGCCTTCTGTTAACCGGAATAATGCCTGATCTATTTCAGCAATTTTCTGGCGATATTGCGCCGGTATTTTATCAACCGGGGTAAATTTCGCTTCTTCTTCCCCGCTTAATTTTAAATTCGCAACTGTGTCCAATCCCAGGT
>JADHWA010000040.1 GCA_016783715.1 Candidatus Omnitrophota bacterium | reverse complement strand
ACGAACCGATGGGTTCGGAGGTTTACCTATATCTTAACACCGGAATTCATACCTTTATTGCGCGTGTAGGCGCCCACGACCGGCCGAAGGTCAATCAGGAGATGGACATGGTCTTTGATATGAGCAAGGTGCATTTTTTTGATAAAGAGAGCGAAGAGGCAATCGTATAGAGACATCTTTCGCAAAAAAATACTTGCAATTAACTAAATTTATGTTATTCTTATTATAATAATAGGCAAGCGCCTTCGTAGGAGGTACGCAGGCGCGATAGGTTAATTAAACCAGATAGCCACGGAAAAAATAATAAGGGTCGGCGTCTGGTTTTTTATTCTTTAGTAAATAAAAAGATTAACAAAGGAGTTAAGAGATGCAGGGTAGGTTAAGAAGAATCTTGTCTCTAGTCTTGGCTTTAGGACTACTCTTCCAACAGGTCAGCTTTGCGCAGGTAGCCGTAGAGTTAAATATCGCCGATCACCTGGCTATAATGGGCAATCGGCTTGTCACAGAGAAATTCCGGCCCCTGCACCTGAGGTATTTTTCTTACGATTTAAACAGCGCTAACTTCAAAGTGCTTGTAGATAAGGGAGACTTTGCAAAGGGGAAGGGACTCCTCCCCAAGGGGACTGTTCCTGAGCAGAAGCTTCAAGAAGAGACCAAAACCCTCTTAGATTATTTTCTTGTGGGGGTAACCCTTCCTGATGAGGCCTTCTGGGTAAACTTAAGGCCGGATTCAGAAAGCCAGATTATTGACCCATACTTAGAGCAGACGGACGTAGGCAAGATTATGCTGGAGGCAGACCTGCAGCTTAAGAAGGATACTGCCCGGATGACCTCTCCGGAAACCCCCGAAGGAAGGCAATACTGGAACCGGCTTTATAAAAAGGCAGAAGAGCTTTACGGTTATGCTACGGTAACCATACCTACCTTAACCCGTCCCTGGATAGTGCCGGGTGAGATAATCGTAAGAGAGTCTCAGGATAGCGCCTATGTTTATAAAGCGGTATTAAGGGTGATGCTGGAGCAGGACTACCTGAAAAGTTCGGGCTCAACCTTAGCCTTAACCTATTCCTTTAAGGATGAGCGTGCCAAGGCCTTAAATGAATACTCCTCCCAGCTTATCCGTGAACTGATTATCCCCAGGCTTACCAAAGAGATCAATTCCAGCAAAAGATATGCCGCCTTGAGGCAGGTCTATTATTCGCTTATTTTATCGCGTTGGTTTAAGAATAAATTCGCTGATAAGAAGGGACTTCTCCCCCAGGGGACTGTCCCTTCTTACATTGACCGCATCAATACCCTGGATTTAGCCGGCCTTACTTCTAAAAGCTCTTGGTCAAAGGCCGCCTATTTTAAACAATATCGGAAGTCCTTCTCTGACGGCGAATACAACGTCAAAGAGCCGGTCTATACTCCTACCGGACAGGTAATCAGGAGCTATTTTAGCGGGGGAATACAAATCGCAGGCAGCCCGATTAACAATCGAAGCGGCGTTGTTAGCTCGGAGGAATTTTCTGCTGGCAGGCTTTCTAAATTCGGGTATCTCATGGAAGGTAACTCTGCCGCCGGGATAGGAGTTTCTGCGGGGTCACCCTTAGATAAAGAAAAAGAATCAACAGCATTGCCGATAGCCGAACTCCAAAAAAGGCTTATAGTAAGATTTTCCGAAGTAGATAAAAATAGCGTTGATATTGTTGGCGGTAAGGGCGCTAATTTAGGCGAATTGAAAAAAGTAAAGGAAATTTCCGTGCCTGACGGCATAGCAGTGACTACCAAAGCCTTTAAAGCGCACTTGGAGGAAGGCGTGACAGATGGTAGTTCATTGAACCGTTTTATTGAACAACGGTTAAAAAATTTAGATTATGAGGATTCAATGGCACTTGGCCGCGTCGGAGAAGATATCCGCAGAGTAATTATGTCGGCAAAGATGCCTTCGCTAGTAGAAGAAGAGATACGGCAATGGTATCAAAAATTATGCGATGAATCGGGGGTGGCAGATTTACCTGTAGCGGTACGTAGTTCTGCTACGGCTGAGGATACGGCAGATGCTTCTTTTGCCGGACAACAGGATACTTATTTGAATATCCGCGGGATAGAGAATGTGTTAGACGCTGTAAAGAGGAACTGGGCTTCTTTATTTACTGACCGCGCTATCTACTATCGCCATGAACAGGGCATCGACCATGCAGCAGCATTTCTGAGCGTGGTAATACAGAAGATGATAGAGAGCAGGGAATCTGGTACTGCCTTCAGCGTAGATACGGGTACTGGATTTCCGGCCACTTCCATTGATGCTGCCTGGGGCCTGGGAGAAGGGATAGTCAGTGGAACAGTGAATCCCGATTCCTATATTGTCAAAAAAGACGATACCGGCCGACCAAGAATATACCGCAGAAACTTCGGGAAAAAACTACAGAAGGTAGTTTACAGAGAAGGAGAGAATTTAATAGCGCATGAAGCAACAGTAGTTCTAAATACAAGTTATGACGAGCGGCACTCTTTTTCTCTGGCTGAGCTACAAGTATTAGAGGTAGCAAAAGCCGTAGAATTTATCCATAATCATTATGGTATGTATATGGATATAGAATGGGCATTTGACAAGGATGGAAAACTCTGGATACTCCAGGCAAGGCCGGAAACAATCTGGAATAAATGGGAAAAAGAAGCCCCGAATACGGTAAAAATGGAGAATACAGTTGTTCCTCGCCGCTACGCAACCAAAGCGTACACCTTACTTTCTGGCGTGGCTCAACGCAGGGCAGCCAGGGGTAAGGTGGTTATTTTAGATGCCACTAAGACAGGAATGGAGTTGGCTCAAGAATTGAATAAACTAAAGAAAGGGGACGTATTAGTTACTACAATGACCAAACCGGATATGGTGCCGGTAATGAAGCGGGCCGCAGCCATTGTTACTGATGAGGGAGGGCCTACCTGCCATGCAGCTATTGTAGCAAGGGAGCTGAAGATCCCGGCCATTGTAGGAACAACTAAGGCAACGAAGGTTCTGCGCACTGGAGAAGAGATTATTGCTGACGCTAACCGTGGCAAGGTTTATAAAGATGATCCTAGTATTGTTATAGAAAAAATAGAAGATAATGTTCATATCCCGAGTTTACCCAAAACAGATGCTAAAATTTACGTTACTGTCTCTAACCCCTTTGAGGCGATGAGCATATCCGGTCTCTCTAAGTTTGTTTCACATGGCGGGGTGGGACTGCAACGCAAAGAATTCGTTGATACAACAGAGATATTAGTGCATCCTTTAGCCGGTATCGCCTATGATATGTATCGTGATCCTTCATTTAAAGATGAGGAACAGAAGGCATGGATAAGAAAACATATTATTGAAGATGAGGATTTAAAGGCACAGATAGAGGATGTCATAAACGGTTATCCCAGTTACACGGATTTCTATATCGATAAACTTTCCAAGGCAATCGCAATAATCGCCGCAATCCAGGAAGGAAAGGGCCAAAGGGTAAAGTTCCGCACCACTGATTTTAAAACTAATGAATACCGAGAGCAAATTGGCGGCCCTTTGTTTGAGCCACAGGAGAAAAATCCGATGATGGGTTATCGCGGCATAAATCGCATGCTTTCGGCTGCCTATAAGCGCGCCTTTGAATTAGAAATAGAGGCGATTAAAGAGGCAAGGAAGTTGCAAAAGAATATAGATGTGATGTTCCCCGTGGTAAGGACGCCTGAGGAGTTGAAAGAGGCAATTGATTTATTTGCGCAACACGGTTTAGTGAGGGGTGAAGAGGGATTCCAGATCGGCATGATGGTAGAAGTTCCCGCGAATGTCTTTCAGGACGAATTTTATGACTACATTGATTTTATGTCCATAGGCTCTAATGACATGACTCAGTTTGTTCTAGGCTTTGGACGAGATAATGCTAAGACGATAGTTTTTGCCGAGGAAACAAATCCCGCCGTACTGAAAGCATTAGAGATAGTTATCAAAAAGGCCAAGGAGAAGGGGGTAACGACGGGGATTTGCGGCCAGCGGCCATCAAATGATCCGGAATACGCAGCTTTCTTGGTAGGTGTAGGTATTGATTCCATCAGCGTAACTGCTGACGCCTATAAGGCGGTAGTTCAAGTGGTTAGCGAACAGGAAAAGAAGCTTGCCGGTAAGGAATTTAATCCTGAAGTTTCTGGTTGGGAGATTCCGGAATCAGCTGGTAATCCACAAGTGATCAAAGCTGAAGAAGTGCACGCTTCGGAAACTATCAAGCAGATAGGTATCCATCCCCTGAAAGCCTATAAAGAGGATGTAATAGAAAAGGTTTACCAAGCGATTATGGAAAAAGTAGGAACGACCCCTTCCGATGTACCCATAATTTTTACCACCGATGATTTGGATGTAAGAGACTATGAATTATTGCAGGGGTCTGAAGGATTGGAATTGCTTGATGAAAACCCGCAATTAGGCTTTTCCGGTTTAGTCAGAGTAGTTGATCCTGAATATGGGGATTTTTTCCTTTGGCAGTTACAGGGGGTAAAAGAGGCGCGGGAGGACTCCGGCAGGAAGAATATCGGAATCAGGTTAAATTTAGTCCGAACGTTACCAGAAGCACAAAAAGCATTGGAGATGATAAAGAGCCAGGGACTAATCCCTGGCCGTGACGGCTTTATGGTTGGCATGGAGATAGCCGGTCCGGCTAGCGTGCTATTAATAGATGAGTTTATTAACCTGGGGCTTAACTTTCTATCCGAGAACACAGCGAGGTTCCTTTCTTATGACTTAGCCATAGATCCGGGTAATCCCAATGTCAGGATAAGCCAGAAAGAGAAGGAGGCGGATTTGGTAATTCCCCACAAGATCTGGACCGCTGCTGCCGAGCGGCATAATATCCCGTTGATTCAGGCAGTAGAACCGGCGGGGCCATTCAAGAGTTCTAGTGAGAAAAAAGAGGTCAGCTCAGCGTTATCGCAGGCCCCAAAGACCGTTTCCTCTCCGACGCAGGCAATGCCTGAAACTCCCGGCGGTATCGATTTTCGCGCCCTGCCCCTTACCGTCCAGCCGATGGGGAGCTTTAAAGGACTGGATTTTAACCTGCCCAAGTTAAGCCGGGCAGAACTGGAGGGGATAAATATCGATTTAGAATTAGAGCAGTTGAAGAATATGGTGCAGTCTGGAACTATTCCCTCCGGTCAACGGATTAAGGAGTTGATTGCTGCCTGCCGGCAAAAGGGAGAGATTAACGCCCGCATCGATAGTCTGCTCCTTTGTCTGATAGATGTCTTTAAATTAGAGGAAGAAAACGCCAGCGAAAGCTCAGCGCAACTAAAGGAGGCGCTGGCGATAGTGGATTCAATCGCGTAAGGCTAAGTTCAGGGATACCCTTCCAAATTTCCCCACATTATGCTTGCCCCGCCAGAGATTTTGTGATAATCTATTGAGAATAATATTTCTTTAGGGGGTTTGCAATCAGGTAATTTCTAATATAAAATACAAGGTTAATGAGCAGAAAATTTATCCTGGCTATTGACGTAGGCGGCACGAATTTGAAGGCCGCT
>JADHWA010000039.1 GCA_016783715.1 Candidatus Omnitrophota bacterium | reverse complement strand
CGGGAAATCACTGGTTTAAATTTTTCTTTGCTGGACATGGCTTCTCCTGGTATCAATTGTTCTTGAACAATAAAAATCTTCCTGTCCGAAATATTCTACTCTAGTAAATATTATAGGTAATAACCCATGATAAGTCAACAAGGAAGTACAGTAAACAATTGTTTTTTTCTTGAATTTATCTACATCTGATGTTTACAATTCAGCCGATTTTGCTATAATATGGGAAACGGATAAGGATATGTACTGCCAATACTTCGGATTCAAAGAAAAACCTTTCAATGTAACATCAGATCCCTCATTCTTCTTCTTTAGCCATAGGCATAAAGAGGCCTTTAGTCATCTTGTCTACGGAGTGACTCAGAGAAAAGGGATGATTGTGCTTACCGGAGAGATCGGCACAGGAAAGACAACTCTCTGCCGGTTTTTTCTTAACCAGCTTGGCCCAGATGTCAAAACCGCCTTTATCCTTAATCCCTATTTTAGCGAGACACAGTTATTTAATGCCATCCTCAGGGACTTCGGCATCTACAATGAAAAAAAGATTAAGAATTCTTTCCTCTGGAGCCTGAACGATTTTCTGCTAAAGCAGTCTAAGATGGGAAATAATGTAGTCTTGATTATTGATGAAGCCCAGAATCTAAAACCCAGCCAGCTGGAGCAGATTCGCCTGCTTTCAAATCTGGAGACCCAGAAAGATAAATTGATTCAGATCGTCCTGGTCGGCCAGCCTGAGCTGAACCGGCGCTTGAATCTCCACGGCTTACGTCAACTCCAGCAGCGCATAGCAATCAGATGTCATATTACTCCTCTGGAGAAGCAGGACATAAAGAATTACATTGAACACCGAATAAAGATAGCCGGCTCCCGCAATAGCGTGGTTTTTAGTGATCAGGCTTTAGAGTTGATTACCGATTTTTCAGGTGGTACGCCTCGGTTGATTAACATCATCTGTGATCGTGCGCTCCTGGCGGCCTTTACTAGTGAGAGCCGTCAGATTGATTCAGATATAATGCAGCGGTGCCAAGAGGAGTTAGGCATTTATTTCGCAAAGCAATCGTAAGACATCCTATTATGATAAACAAGTGGATGTCTTGATTTCATGGATTATCCCGCACCAAACTAAAAATACATAATAGCGGGATCCCGCAGGGGCAGAGGAAAAACAGATTACAGCGATTACAGGTATAATCAATGGTAATCTGAGCATTATACCAGGAGATGGTTATGAGTATAATATACGATGCTTTAAAAAAAGTGGAAGGAAACCTATCTAAGCCGAAGCCTGTATCTGAGAGCTCGCATGCGCCGGCCAAGAGAACCTTTAAGCTTATCCCATTCCTGGCATATTCTTTTGCTGTGTTTCTGGCCTTCTTTAGTATGAAGATGGTCTACGACTTAATTACCAGGCCCCGCCAGGCCCAACAGGTAAAGAAACAGACCGGCCGCTTACTCAATGTCGTCACTGCCGTCAAGCAACCGGCATTGCTCTCTAAGCGTATACCAGCACTTAATACCCAGGAGATCACCGAGGAGCTGCCGGATTTGGTCCTAAACGGGATCTTCTTCTCCGGAGGAGCTGGTTATGCCCTGATTAATAATCAAATTCTGGAGGAGGGTGATGGTATTAGCGGTCTGGTGGTAAGAAAGATTACAGAGGGCGATGTTGAATTAAAGACAAAAAATTCTGTAGTTACTCTATCACTTAATTCTAGCCACTAAGCCTGCCATTTAAGGCATCTTTAATCACTTTAAGGGGGATATTCTCCCTGATCGTAACTTTCCCGATATCACGAATCAATACGAATCTATTGCGTGCGCCGATAAACTTCTTATCGCGGTAGTGAGATTTTATTATTCGCTCCACAGAGACTTTTCTAATTTTTGTAGGTAGCCCGGTCTGCCTAATCAGTTTCTCTATTCTGCGAACCTTATCGTCTCTGATCAGTTTTAATCGGAGGCTTATGTCACAGGCAAGCAGCATTCCCAGGCTTACCCCTTCTCCATGATTATATAAGTGATACCCGCCTGCAGTCTCAATGGCATGTCCCAGGGTATGGCCGAAATTAAGTATTGTTCTGATCCCCTTCTTTTCTCTTTCATCTTCTCCTACTACCTTGGCTTTTATCTGGCTGCATCTGGCGATTACTAATTCAAGCGCCCTTCTATCGCAGCGGATTAAATTCCTATAATTGTTTTCCAGATAACCAAATAGTCGCGCATCCTTTATCAGGCTGTATTTGATGATCTCTGCCAGCGCAGAGCGCATCTGACGCATCTTGAGGGATCGGATTAAGTCCACATCAGAAAGCACCAGTCTCGGCTGGTAAAATGCTCCCAGAAGATTCTTCCCCTGGTCAAGATCAACTCCTGTTTTTCCGCCGATACTCGAATCCACCTGGGCAAGCAGAGTTGTGGGGATTTGGATATACGGTACACCCCTCTTATAGACGCTGGCCACAAAGCCTGAGAGGTCACCGATTACCCCTCCGCCGAAGGCGATTACAAAGACTCGCTTCTTCCTATCGAATAAAGAGATCTTTTTGATCACCGAGTAAGCGGTCTTTAAGGATTTGCTTTTTTCGGTATCGGGTACAAGTGCAAATTTTAAAGTAAATCCTTCTTTTTTTAGAACCCTGCTTAATAGGTTGCCGTATAACTTAAAGATAGTCGAATTTGAGATAATCAAGGCGTCCTGCCCGAGGTTCAGCCGTTTTAGATAGATCCCCAGCGAGCTGATTATACGGCGTCCGACCAGTATATCGTATGAGCGAGGCCCGAGCCTTAATTTAATAGTCTTCATTCCTTTTTATGCTCTTACTAGAATCCTATAGATAATGCTTACCATAGGCCAGATTATCCGGTTAAACAGCCCCAGCCAGATTAATGCTATTACGATAAAAAATCCGTATGGTTCGATTCGCGCAAGGCCCCTTGCCATATCATTAGGTAAAAGGCCGAAGAGGATTCGCGAGCCGTCAAGCGGCGGTATCGGGATCAGGTTGAAGACCCCGAGAATTATATTGATCAGGATAAGATGCTGGGCGAGAAAAAAGATCAGCTCATTTAAGGGTATTAGTCTGATTACCATCCCCACCAACGCTGCTAGAACAAAGTTTGCTGCCGGGCCGCTGGCACCCACCAGGATGATATCCCTCTTGGGATTTTTTAGTGCGCGATAGTTTATCGGAACGGGTTTTGCCGCTCCAAAAATAAAACTTCCCTGCGTGGAGATAAAAAGAAATAAAGGTAAGAGTATTGTCCAGAAGATATCAATATGGGCAAGCGGGTTAAGCGTCAATCGACCTGAATATTTTGCGGTGGTGTCCCCCCGTTTATAGGCAACCCAGCCGTGGGCAAATTCGTGGACGGTCATGGCCACGATCAAAATTCCGAAGGATATTAGAAGCTCTATAATATTCACTCTATTTCCTTTATGCTTTTTACAGAAAAGACCGGCACTTTATCCTCTGGATCAGAGAGAAATTCACCGCTGAGTACAACTTCAGTTTGATTAAAAGTGTCCATCAGTTTCTGATCACCCTTTAAGATATAAGTTCTGCCTTCTTCAGAGATTAATTTATGTGTTCCTTTGCTGCCAAAGAGGCTCCAATAAGGCCGGATACTCCCCTTGATTTCAGGCAATTTTTCCTCCTGCGGGAGAACCGGAGCCTCCAGGATGATCGCTTCTTCTGTCTCTGGTGGTGTGGTTACCTCGGGTGCATCCTGGATGAATTTTCCGTGGATCCATCCATAGCAGTTGTCTGTCGGAGTAATTGCGTACCAGCCTTCCTTTTTTTCGATAATCTCAACTGCCTGGCCGTAATCAGCATGGCCGATTATGCGGGATTCCAGGGATGGATTTAGGCGGATATTTACGTTAGTGGCTGCCACCTTTGCCGGTAGGCGTACTTTACCATCGGCTCCTGCAGCCGGATCACAGGTTGCGGAGAGCTCAAGGAGCTCCTGCTTTATATAAACCCGGGTTTCTTTGGGAAGCCGTATTCTATACCAGTTATATTTTTGATCAACTGCTTCAAAACGATCCCCCTTATCAGCTTTACAGATAATCTCTGAGCTGACTGTGCAGTCGGCACGAACGTTTATATTATCAGAGTTAACCTGTACCGTAAAAAGCGGTGGTTTCTGGGCAAACCCAGGGCATGGCGCTATGAAGATCGCTAGCGTCAAAATTATTAACCTCTTAAGCAGCAAGAGCATCCGTAGATAGATTTATTTTTTACCTTGGGCCTTCTTCTCTTGGGGTTTCTTATCGGCCGCACCTTTGCCAGAAGCCTGTTCCTTGGTTTCGGCGGTGGGGGCAGTCCCTTCTGCAGCTGCGCCGGCTTCCTCGGGTTTCTCAACCTTTTCTTTCTTCAGCTTTAGTTTGACTGTTTTGATTTTAGGCAGGCCAAAGACACTGTCGCCTTCCTTCCATTCGTCTTTGTCAATCATTTTTTTTATGCGCTCAGTGCGTTTGAGTACTGACCTCTGCTTTTTATTCTTATCCGTAGATTTTAGTGACGGGTGTACTGACATTGGAATTACATCCTCCTCATGACGCAATCGCTGTATTTTTTTCTTAATTCGCTGAATACAGAATCTGCTTTTTTTCTATCAGGGAACTTCCCTACGTAGACGACTGCGTACTCACCTTTGTTTCTGATTAGAGTAGAGAATCCCTTTTTTTCAAGAAAGCTGGCTTCCTTCTCCGCATTCTTGCGGGTGCGAAAGCTGGCTACTTGAATCGCATAGTTAACCGAATCGGTCAGTTCGGCCTGTTGAATTGCCGGTTCCTTGGTGATTGCCGCAGCCTTATGTGTGAGCCCGCTCTCAATCTTTTTAACATCCGCTGCTGCAATAACTTGGTTCCTTACCGTATTATTCTTTTTTGCCAAGTTTATCATAGATGTGGTTTTGATCAGGGCGAGCGCCTTTCCTCTCTTTACCCCCAGAGAGAAACTTATTATACCGCAGGCGATGAAGAGGATTGCCAGGATTATCGGCTTCTCATGGGCCTTCATCTGCGAGAGAAATCCTATATCTCTGGGGCCGTCTGTTGCCCGGGCCTCCCTCTCTGTCTGCATAAACAATTCTAACTGTGAGTCATCATTCTTATTCATGGTTGCCTATATTATAACTACTTTAGGTATTAGTTTTCAAGTATTTTTTTGTATCGAATTTTTTGATCACTTTCAGGAAGGCGTCTACAACTTTCGGGTCGAATTGAGTTCCGCTCTTCTTTTTGATTTCCTTAACAGCCGAGGTGATCTTCATCCGCTCGCGGTATGGCCTGCCGTAGACCATCGCTTCAAAGGCATCAGCAACCGCCATAATCCTAGCACCCAGCGGGATCTGACCTTTCTTATACCTGGATGGATATCCGGTTCCATCATACTTCTCATGATGGTGCATTATGATCGGTATAGCAGGCTTGAGCAACTGTAACGGGCGCAGGATCTGCGCCCCCCTGGCCGGATGCCGTTTAATGATGCTAAATTCCGCAGCGGTGAGTTCCGAGGTTTTGGTGAGGATCTCCATAGGGAT